>JBCBLF010000042.1:0-25938 GCA_038520475.1 Cyanobacteria bacterium J06627_8 | reverse complement strand
GGGCGAGTCGAACCGCGAGTGCTGCACACATCTGTTCGCCGCCTGACAAGTTGATGAACCGTCGTTGATGCGCACCTTCGTGAATGAGAATTTCATAATCTCGGGACCAGGTGAGGGCAACATTTTGTCGATTGAGTAGTTCTCGAAAGAGTCGATCGGCTTCTTGTGAAACAGTGAGTACGTATTTTTCTGTGATGCGAGGGCCAGCATCTTTATAGACTTTTCGGGCAAAGTTGACGAACCGTTTGATCTGTTCTTTTTCCTTGAGATCCGCTTGGGCGCGATCACGCTTTTCTTGAATCTCGCTGAGTGTGGCAAGCCGAGCGTCATAATCGGCTAGACGCTTTTGTTGTTCTGGCAAACTGCCTCGAACTTGGTCGGCACGACTACGAACCTCGCCATAGCATTTCTCTAGCTCTGTCCACGCGTTTGGATCGTAGTCTTGGCAAATCTCATCGTATTCAGTCTGGAGGCGATCGCGACTGTGCTGTAGCGATGTAACGTCGGCCTGAAGCTGGCCCAGTGCATGTTCAAGGTCGGATAATTGAGCGGCAAGAGTTTGATGTTGCAGAAAAAGCTGATAGCTGGGCTGATGGTGCTGGCGATCATGGCGGGCTGATTCAATCTGCTCATCTAACTCTGAAAACTGTTCAAGCTCTTGGTCTAGCTGGGCGATCGCCGCTTGACGAGTGTCGTAATCTTGCTGCTGTTGAGCATGGGAGGCTTCCAACGCGGCTTGTTTGGCCAGTTCCTTAGAAAGAATCCGACACTGACTCCGAGGATCGTTGAGGTCGCGGAGTTGTGTCTTCAAAGTTTTCGCCGTTTCTATCAGATTCGGCTCTTGCTCCATTTCAGCTATCAAGTCTTTAATCCGTGATTGAAACTGTTCCGCTTCAGCCTGGATCTCGTTTTGACGGGTTTGCTTTTCGTCTAATGACTGAACCTCAGCCTGTGCGCGATAGGCCTGACTCAGCCGTGTTTTCACAGCCGCCAAGTCGGATTTCAGCGCCGCTGGGGAAATTTGCGTACCGAGGTCACTGAGAATGCCGTCAATCGCAGATAGCAGTTCTGTATTTAGATCGATGCCATTTTCGAGAGCGTGTTTCACTGAACTGAGCCAGTCTTTCGAAGCGTCTTCTGATGGTAAAGACCCCACCGTCTGAAGCTTATCCAGGCGAGCAAGAATGGACTGCATCTCGTGTTGGGTGCGATCGCGCTGCTGTTCGCCATGAATCATCAGCTGCCGAAGCTCTTGCTCAAACTGCCGTGCTGCATCGACTCGACTTAGCTGTAGCTGTAGGCGATCGCGTTGATGTTCGAGTGATGGAATGGATTCAACCTCTGGCTTCAGCGCTTGAATCCGCCGAATCTCCTGGGCAAGCGTTTTCCACTCGCCTCGATATAAGTTGATTTGCTGCTCCAAGTTGCGGCGCTCAAGATCGCATCGCTTGAGATGCTGAAGCGTTTGTTGGCAGGTTTCGTGTTGAGCTTCAAGCGATTCTTGCTGTTGAACGAACGGTGCTAACCGATCTAATTCTTGTTGAGACCGCGTTAAGGCATCAATCTGAGAGACAAGTGTGACGATCGCTAATTGCAGGGCAGATTGATCCGCTTGTTGCTTATCTCGCTCTTTCAATAGCATTCGGTAGCGCTTGCTCTGGGTTTCGAGGTCTTTCAGCGCTGTTTCTGCTTTGACATAGGCGTCATGGCCCTGTTGATGGGCGTGACAGACTTGGACGGCATCTTGCGATTGAGTGACGGATGCTTGCTGTCGAATGAGTTCTTGCTGCTTCGCGTCAAGGGATGCCTGCCCCTGTGTTAGTTCTTGGGAGAGGGCTTGGACTCGTTGTGCTTGGGCCGAGAGCTGATCTTTTTGACTCTGAAGTGTGGCGAGTTCTGCATCTAGGGTTTTCAACGTCGTTTGATTTTCTTCAATCACCTGGAAGATGCGATCGCGCTCTGCTTGAGTAGACGGTTGCTCGATTAGGGTCTCGTTAAAGTGTTCGATTTCTCGCTTGACCGTATCGACCAGTCCGTCACTATATTTCTTCAGGGAACCGAGCTGAGTATAGACCCGCTTGAATTCTTCGACTTTGAGAATGGAGTCAAAGACCTGCTTCCGTTTTTCAGGAGGTTGCAAAAAATCTGCGGTGAAGGTGCCTTGCGGAACTCCAATCGTGTTGGAAAACAGTCGTGCCAAATCTGTGCCCGGAGCGACCCCCATCTGCTGCCGCAGCCACGGCAAGACATCTTCATCAATGCGGGTGTAGGGTAGCCGATGCTCTAGCTGTGGGTCATAAATCATGTACCCCTTGCTGGTACATCGCTGCACGTCATAGGTGCGTCCATCGCGAGTTGAGACAAAGCTGACGGTGACCTGGGCACTCCCTTCTCCGTTGCAGATCAAATCTTCTTTGCGATAATCCCCTCGGTAGTTAAATAACGTCCAGGCGATCGCCTCTAGGATGCTCGTCTTACCCGCACCATTTTCGCCACAAATCGCATTCGTCCCGAGCTGAAACAAAAAGTGGCGATCGCGATGAGATTTGAAGTTTTTTAGGGTAACTGAAAGAATTTGCATACCGAAAGAGGGTGACAGACCGACACAATTAGAACCATGACAGCATCACAGCTGCGAACAGCACAATCGGGTCATCATCAGTTATGGTACAAGTGTTTTTAATTGATGACTATCCGCATATGATAGCGGCCATTTTGAATCCCATGTGGTCTGTTTACATGATTCGATGCGGTGACCAATCGCTCTATACCGGCATTTCCAATAATGTTGAAAAGCGATTTGCAGTTCACCAGTCGAATAGTCCCAAAAGTGCCAAGTATTTGCGATCGCGCCACCCGTTACAGCTGGTGTATCAGGCTGAGATCGGCTCTCGCTCTGAAGCGAGTCGTGTGGAGGTTTTGATGAAGAAACTGCCAAAACATTCCAAAGAAGCACTGGTGACGGGCATGCTTCAGCTGTCAGATGCTGTTGAGCTGAAGCGATGATGACGGAGTGTCCCAGATAGTAAGGTCTCTGCTAAAACTAGAAAGGACACTACCCCCACGTCAGCGATGACCCACGATGACTTGCTGCATCTGATTGACCAAGCTGCTGCTGAAGGTTGGAAAATCCTTGATCTATCGGGCAAAGACCTCACTGAGGTACCATCCGAAATTGGCAAGCTGACCGAGCTCGAAACTCTTATATTTGGCAAGGTTGACTATGGTAATGGCAGAATCCTCGGTAACCGACTGAGCAGCCTGCCACCGGAGATTGTCCAGCTGACGAGCCTGCAAACGCTTTATCTCAGCTCCACCCAACTGAGCAGCCTGCTACCGGAGATTGTCCAGCTGACGAGCCTGCAAACGCTTGATCTCCGAGGCAATCCTATTCCTATTCCCCCAGAGATTCTAGGGCCAAGAGAAATCTATGGAGATCCAGGTAATCTCGATGAGATTTTAGATTTCTACTTTCAGACCCTCGACCCCAACGAGAGTGAGCCGCTTTACGAAGTCAAATTCCTCATTGTGGGTGAAGGTGGCGCAGGTAAAACGACGCTTACAAAGAAGATTGACAGCTCCAACTATGAACTTCAGTCTGATGAGAAATCGACCGAAGGCATTGATGTCGTTCGTTGGGAGTTTGACTATCTCAATGGTCATCTTTCCGAACTAATATTTGGGACTTTGGCGGACAGGAAATCTACCACGCGACCCACCAGTTTTTTCTCACCAAGCGCTCCCTCTACGCTATTGTCGTTGATGCCCGTCAAGACAACACCGATCTCTACTACTGGCTCAACGTCGTCGAACTGCTCAGCGACAACAGCCCTGTCTTTATTATCAAAAACGAAAAGCAAGACCGTACCTGCCAGATAAACGATCGCCAGCTCCGCAGTGAGTTCACTAATCTAAAGGAAACTCTCTGCACCAACCTCAAAACGAATCGCGGTCTTGACGACATTAAAGCCAAGATTCAGCAATACATCACCCATTTGCCCCATGTCGGAACGCCCCTACCCAAAATCTGGGTGCGCGTCCGCGCCTGCCTCGAAAACTACTCGCAAAATCGCAACTACATCCCTATCGAAAAATACTATGAGCTGTGTGAGCAAAACGGCTTTGCAGATCGCGATCAACTGATTAGTCTCAGCCGCTACTTGCACGACCTCGGTGTCTGCCTCCACTTTCATGAAGACGATTTACTCAAGAAAATTCTGATTCTCAAACCGGAGTGGGGCACCACCGCTGTCTATACAGCCCTCGACACCCAAGCAGTCAAAGAAAATATGGGTCGATTTAGCCGTACACAGCTTAACGATATCTGGAGCGACAGTGAATACGCCGATATGCAGGGCGAGCTCCTACAACTGATGGTGAACTTCAAGCTCTGCTATCCGATCCCTGGCAGCAACAATGAATATATCGCTCCTCAACTCCTTGATATCGAACAGCCTGAATACGACTGGGACGACAGCAACAATTTGCTACTGCGCTACCACTATGACTTTATGCCCAAGGGCATTCTTACCCGGTTCATCGTCGAGATGCATCGCTTTATTGAAGGGCAAAAGCTCGTGTGGAAAAACGGTGTTGTGCTCAACAACGGTTCTGCTCGTGCCGAGGTAATTGAGTACTACCACAAAGGAGAAATTCGTATTCGTGTAAGCGGAAATCGCTGTCGAGATTTACTGATGGTTGTTAGTCACGAACTTGATGAAATTAATGCTTCCTACGACAGACTTCGAGACAAATGCCATAAGTTGACCCCTTGTCAGTGTAATCCTTGTAAGGTGAGTGACGAACCTTACTTTTTTCCCATTGCAAGGCTCTATAAAGCTCTTGAAGTTGGTACTTATCAAATCCAATGCCAAAGCAGTTTCAAAAATGTTGATGTCCGGCAGCTTTTGTATGATGTTCAGAATCCGATTAACATAAGTGAACCCATCTCTTCAAAGCGCGAGGAAGTCTTAAAAAGCGCTGAAATTTTCACTGCACGCCACAAAGAGTCTTGGCAGGTTCAGACTGAATATAAGATTAGATCTGATGTACAGCAGCGAATACGTCTTTCAAAGACGCTATCGGAACTACCAAAAGTCCAATTTGAACAGTTAATCTTTGTCCTTGACGCACCCCATGAATACCTCGCGGGAGATACCAGTGCTCAGGGAAATCGCGCGATTGATTTACTCAATTGGGTAAAGGGGCCAGGTGGATGCGGAATGTCTGAGTTAGAAGCCGTTCTCGCTGCAATTACTCAATAGCGATTCAAGTTCTGCCGAATTTTTGTCGGCGCTCCATCTTCATTTCCCAAACTGTATCCACTGCTGTACTGATGGGCGTTTCCATTGATGTTGGGCATAGGCTGCAAGACTTTCTGGAACCTCATCTCCATTAAGAACCAGACGATTGATCATCAGTGCCAGATCCGTGTCTGCAATGCACCAGTCGTCAAAGAGATTGAGTGAATCGCTGGAGAGGAGGCGATCGCCCGCCTCAAATAACCGATTGGCCTCAGCTCGTGCTGCATCCGATAAGGGGATATCTGTCGGTTCTGAGAAAATCACCGTGGTGGGGCGCTCCTCTCGAATGGTGAGAAAATCACTGCGCATCCAGGCTTGAATCTGTCGGGCGATCGCCCGCTGCTGTCGATCTGTTGGGTACACCGCCGCATAGTCAGGTGGCGGCAGTAGTTCTTCTAAGTATTCAGCAATAGCAGATGACTCGTTCAAATGAAAGCCATTGTGAACGAGTGTCGGTACCCGATGCGTGAGAGACAGCGCAACATAGTCTGGCTGATGGTGAGCAGACTGATTCAGATTGACTGTTTTGAGGTCGTAAGACACGTCTTTTTCGACCAACGTCACAAAGACCGACATGGCATAGGGACTGTCGTAGTTTGAATCGACGTAAAGCGTGAACGAGGGGGTAGTCATACCTGAAGTACGGGTGTCTAGAAGATAAATATAGTGTACTGCCGCTAATGCTATTCACAGAAAGTGACGGGTGCGACACCGTTAATGCAGTGGGACAGCATCGGTAGGCATTGTTCACTGGATAAGGTTTTGGTGCGATCGCTCTAATCATTAGTGAGGGCGGCTTTTGTCTAACCGATAGGAGTCGCATCACACATCAACTTTCTTAGATGTGGTCAATCTGTCAAATGCTAGAGCTTAACCTTCTGTTTACCCAGTCTTAGGGTCGTCGTCGTACGGTTAGATTTGTGCTTCGGGACTGTGAGCACAGGGATTCGTCTGGCTTCTTGAAACGTCTATACAACTTCAAACGTCTATACAATATGGCGAATAAGGTCATTCTCATCATTCTTGATGGACTCCGATTTGATGTTGCTCGTGACTCAATGGGATACCTGGGTCATTTGCTTGAGGCTGAACGGGCGAGTTTTTATAAGGTTCAGGCCGAGCTTCCCAGCTTGTCTCGCCCTCTGTATGAAGTGTTGCTAACGGGCACGCCGGTCTCTGTGAATGGCATTGGGGCGAATGATGTCGTGAGGCTGTCTCGCCACCAAAGTATTTTTCACTTGGCGATCGCCCAAGGACTCACCACCGCAGCGGCAGCATATTCCTGGTTTAGTGAGCTGTATAACCAAGCCCCCTTCGACCTGTTCACAGATCGAGAGCAACACAACACTGAGCTACCGATTCAGCATGGATTGTTTTACTGGGACGATTCCTATCCTGATTCGCACCTGTTTGCTGATGCTGAAATGCTGATTCAGAAATGGATGCCCGATTTCATGCTGGTTCATCCCATGGGGATTGATCATGCTGGCCATTGCTATGGCGCAGATACAGCAGAATATCGAGGTCAAGCGCTGTCGATGGATAGCCTGCTCGCAAAGTTTCTGCCTCGCTGGATTCAAGCTGGTTACAGCATTGTGATCACCGCCGATCACGGCATGAATGCGGATGGTAATCATGGCGGTCTGTTGCCAGATGTGCGAGAAACGCCACTCTTTTGCATGGGCAATGGGTTTATTCCAGGCCGATACGTTGAAGAAAACGGTCTACCGCAGTTGGCGATCGCCCCTCTCATTTGTCAGCTTCTCAATATTCCGTTCGCTGATGCGATGCGGTCTATTCCAGTCCCAGGCTATCAACCTAAAGTTTCGCTCCTCCATGACGAATCTGAGACGTCGCTCCGCTTTGCAGAGCCGGTTTCGGGTTAGTCCCGTCTGTCTCTCGATTGATTCAGTCACATGAATTCAATTGATTAATTCAGTGAGTCGGTCAATCCGTATCGGCTCCATTCCATTCAAGCCTAAGGAGATAATATGAGTCGTTTGAATCACGGTCTAAGTGCGTTTCTTCGCCGCCCTTTTTCTAACTCCATTGCCATATTCTTGCTTGCTGGGCTCGCGGCTTGTAGCACAGCCACTACTCCAGACAGTTCATCTTCTGAAAACACTGACTCAGCCTCTGTGGAAGGAAGCTGCCCAGCAGTGACCGTTGCAGAATCGCAAGGTGTTGACGAAGGAGCTTATCCTCAGCAGTTTGACCTCGCGGAGTATGAATCTGCCGCAGGGTGCGACATGGAGTTTGCGGCCAACCCTGATATCGAATCATTGAATTCGCAGATTGCAGGCAATGGTGATCTACCGTCCTTAGAAGAGCGCTTGCCTGAAGAACCCCTCGTTGTTGTGCCCTATGCAGAAGTTGGGCAATACGGTGGAACGCTTGCCGGACTGTCGAAAGCCACTGAGTCCGGAACCTCTGACCTCCTCTCAATTCGCCATGTTAATCTCTTCCGTTTCTCTGATGACCTACAAACCATCGTTCCTAATGTAGCCCGCGATTTTGAGTGGAATGATGACTACACAGTGCTGACGGTTTATTTGAGAAAAGGCCACAAATGGTCTGACGGACAGTCCTTCACAGCTGAAGATATTGCCTTCTGGTACAACAACGTTCTCTCCGATGAGACGCTCTACAGCGAGGGCATTCCTGATCGCTTCTTAGTCGGTAATGAGCCAATGGAGGTTGAAGCTGTTGATGAAACAACGGTCACCTTTACGCTGGCTCAGCCCAAGCCGGGTTTGACGGCTCTCTTTGCGACGGATTATGCACAGCCATTTCTCCCTCAGCATTTCCTCGGCCAATATCACCCTGCAATTGATGACAACGCAGAAGCAAATGCAACCGAGGCAGGCTTCGAAACATGGGATGAAGCGTTCAACTTCTACTACGGCAGCAGCGACTGGAAAGACGTTCCGTCTCCTTTATTGAAGGACGCAGACAAAGCGGCGGGTCTCGACAAAGCAGTGATGCCAACATTGGAATCTCACATTCTCGTTGAAGAGACCGATACCGGACGCCAGTTGGTGGCTAACCCCTACTTCCACCAGGTTGACACGACTGGACAGCAGCTCCCCTACATCAATGAGATTGATGAGCTATATGTGCCTGAGAAAGAGGTGCAAAACCTGAAGCTTTCCAACGGAGAAGTTGTTTATAAGACTCAAGCCGTGTTTGGTGAGGATTTGCCGGTTCTTCAGCAAAATGAGTCGGCTGGTGACTACACCGTTGATGTCGTGCCAACGGCAGGTGAGTCCATGGTGGCGTACTCCTTCAATGTGAATCACAAAGACAATGGGTTGCGTGACATCTTTGGGGATGTTCGCTTTCGTCAGGCGGTGAGTCAGGCGTTAGACCGTGAGGAAATGAATGAGCTTGTTTACTTTGGTTTGGGAACACCAGCTCAGTACACTGTGTTTGATCCCACAACCGTGAGCTTCGTCACCGATGAGCAAAAGTCTTACTTTGCAGACTTTGATCCTGAAGCGGCCAAAGCGCTATTGGATGACATGGGACTTGTTGACGCTAATGGCGACGGAACCCGCGATCGCCTAGACGGTAGTCCTCTAGTCATCAACTTGCAGTTCTCCACCCAGGGTGGCCCAGTGAAAATTCATGAGCTGTTTGCTCAATATCTGGATGACATTGGATTGAACGTTCAGCTTAAGGAAGTCACCTCTGACGAATATCGTGCGAGTCAAGCGTCAAATGATCTCGACATCATGACCTGGACAAAGACCTATACGTCTGCGTTCATTGCCGGATCTCGGGAGCCTCTGATTCCTCCATTTGGCGATTACTTTAGCTTGACGAATGGTCTTGAGTGGGCAAGTTACATCGAGACGGATGGCGCTGAGGGAACTGAGCCTCCTGCATGGGTGAGTGAACTCGATGAGAAGTCGATCGAATATCAGTCCTATGAACTAGGGACATCCGAATCGAATGAAATTGGTGCTGAGATTGTCGACTTGATGCAGGCTGACTTGGTTTTCATTGGTACTGTTGGTAACCCTGCAGAACCGGTCTACCGTCGGAATGACTTAGGCAATTTCCAGTCGTTCACCGCGAAGTCCTACGACTACTACTGGTCTTACCCCTATCGACCCACTCAGTGGTTCTTGAAGTAAGCGGAACACGGCGATCGCCGTTCGTTCATTGCTAAGCTAAGGACGAGCCTCTCAGCTAGAGGCTCGTTTTTTGTGACCTTTTGCCTTTGGGGTGTTCAGTTCTCTATTCGATTGCTGTTGCACTGATAGCGATGTTAACCGATGGCTATAGCGGCCTGATTATGGCACAGGCGTTATTGTCGATGCGCGGAGTGCGCCCATAACAATGGACTGAGGCTGATGACTATTTAATAGATCCTGTCGTTTGTGCATTGAACCTTGGGGCAACGTCGATGACAATAGAGATAGACAGTTGCACCCAGAGAAACGATTCATGCCTGAATCCGGTGGACGATATCAAAGCCGAATTTTGAGCTTTTTGTCTCAGCAGTCTATGCAGTTGCGCGATCGCCTACTGCAAAACGTTCGGCAGGTTGGATTTGATATGTCCTGGGGGGTGCAGGCGATTCTGTATCCGGTTTATGTGCTGTTTCAGTCAGGACGACTTGTTGGACAACAACTGCGTGCTGCGAGCCATCGTTTAGCGCCGCTTTTGGAAGCCGTGAAAGATGATGAATTTGACCCATCTGTTGGAGTTCCTCCGTTGAATGTTGACGCACCGCTTCAGGGCGTTTTGGCATCTTTAGCGTCACTCAATTTATCGGTAGATGGATATTCGAGTGCTGAAATTCAACGACCCTATGAATTGCCAAGTGCTGCTCAGGGCTCACCGCACGCTGCGCTACAGAGACCTCAAGAAGGGTCTCAGTTGTCCCATTCGCCTCAGATGATTCGAGGAGTAGCGAGCGTGATCGAGACTCAGCACCTCGTTTTGGTAGATACCCATAACCAAGTTCTCGATATTCTAGCTGCCGATCAACGGCGATCGCTGGACCAACGCATCACGTTCGAAATAGCCAGTTACTCTCGCAGTCAAACGTTGATCCAGCGGGCCAACCAGGCTAGAGCTTTACTGCCTACTGGAGATGATGGGGATCATCAATCCCTCACGTGGCGATTTTTGCCGCCCCTGCGGCAAAGGGAAACGATGGTTTCTCCAGTGCGATTTTTCAGGTCTCTGATGGGATGGATGCAGGTTAGTCCGATGGCTCAGTCTGCGAATCTGTTTCAAGAATCGGCATTACCCCAGTTAGAGAACGCTCAGCAATTCATTGATGCAGAGCTACCTCAGCTTCCAAGTTTGGGCCAACCGATTCAATCATTCGCAACGCTGTTGTTTGGAGACTCTCAATCCAGGACGAATCAACCGAACCGGCAGCACAGTTTTTCAGAGACCACAGCCCAGCATTCAGCTGAATGGTTTGACCCAGACCATCACAGCAGTGTCGATGGATGGTTTAGTGCGAACCAACTCAGTTATGTCCGTCGTCAAACTGAGCAATTCTTATCCATGCCATCCTTACCATTTCGACGACGCTGGATTGCCAGTTGGGATGAGCAAGTTCGTGGTAGTGATTCGATTGTCGATAGTCCCATTGAGCCATCGGCTAATGACGGTCAACGAGCGGGTAATGGAACGGCGTCTGAGCAGAAACAACAGACTGGATCACCTGATGCTCGCTCGTCTGGTTCAGGGGTGTCTGCTTGGACAGACTCCTCCATGCAATCCCAAGCGTATTCCGTTCGTCAGAGAGGTCGCGGTAGACCGGCGCAAACGTCTTCATCAGAAGCAAGTGAGGATGGGTTGGTTTCCACGCAGACAGAGGTGCGCGATTTGTCTCCTACACTAGTGGACGCGAAAGTGACGGTTGTAGGATATGAAACCCATCCCCTTGAGCAGGTATTGCACTGGATTGATGGCCTTATGCTTTGGGTTGAAGAGAACGCATCTAAAGCATTGAGATGGTTGCAGACTGCGTTGAAGCTGAATGGTAAAACTCGTGATCAGGATGGGCGATCGCCGGACGATTCATCAACTCAGGATTAGGCTGGCCAAAAATAGCAATGCCAGTGATCAGGCGAGCGATTTGCGGTCCTTTCTGTTGAAGAGTGTTACGGGAGCCCCCTCAACGCGGTAATATAGTCGCTTAGGAAACACCACCGACTCGTGGTAACTGAAGTGATGAGGTAGCTATAAATCCCATGGCAGAGACATTTATGTTCAACGCCCTGCGCGAGGCGATCGATGAAGAAATGGGACGCGATTCCAATGTCTTTGTCTTAGGTGAGGATGTCGGCCATTACGGCGGTTCCTACAAAGTCACCAAAGATTTATATAAGAAATACGGTGAGTTTCGTGTTCTAGACACGCCAATTGCAGAAAACAGCTTCACGGGTATTGCAGTTGGGGCAGCAATGACGGGCCTTCGTCCCATCATTGAGGGTATGAATATGGGATTCTTACTCTTAGCTTTCAACCAGATTGCAAACAACGCTGGAATGCTTCGCTACACATCAGGCGGAAACTTCAAAATTCCAATGGTGATTCGTGGTCCTGGAGGTGTGGGCCGTCAGCTCGGTGCTGAGCACTCTCAGCGACTCGAAGCGTATTTCCAGGGTGTACCGGGCTTAAAGCTCGTTGCGTGTTCAACAGCTTACAACGCAAAAGGCTTGCTGAAGTCAGCGATTCGCGACGACAATCCCGTGCTGTTCTTTGAGCATGTGTTGCTTTACAACTTGAAAGAGAATCTTCCTGAAGAGGAATACTTGTTACCCCTTGATAAGGCCGAGGTTGTTCGAGAAGGCAAAGATGTTACGTTGCTGACCTACTCACGAATGCGGCATCACTGCACTCAAGCTGCAAAGACCTTGATGAAAGAAGGCTTTGATCCTGAAATTATTGATCTCATCTCACTTAAGCCGCTGGATTTTGAGACCATTGGAGCATCAATTCGCAAAACTCATCGCGTTATCGTTGTTGAGGAATGTATGAAGTCTGGAGGAATTGGGTCAGAGTTGACGGCATCGATCAATGACCGATTCTTTGATGAACTCGATGCTCCAGTGAAGCGATTGGCGTCTCAAGACATTCCAACGCCATACAACGGACTCCTTGAAAGTCTGACCATTGTTCAGCCCAACGACATTGTTGCTGCTGTTCAAGATATGGTGGGTCTCAGAGTGTAATGGGTTCTGCACTTGTACCCGACCACGTTCGTCTCGCAACGCCTAGTGATGTGCCAACAATTTTTCAACTCGTTCAAGAATTGGCTGAGTATGAGAAGTTATCTCATGAAGTTGTTGGGAATGAATCGCTGCTCCATGACCATCTGTTTGGCGATCGCCCGTATATCGAGTCGTTCATCGTCGAAGCTGATGGAGACCCAGCTGGGTTTGCGCTTTTCTTCCAAAATTACTCGACGAACGTCGGTACGCCAGGCTATTACCTAGAAGATTTGTTTGTTCGACCTACTTACCGCGGTAGGGGCTTAGGAAAAGCGCTGCTTGTTGCGTTGGCCCAACGGGCCGCAGATCGGCACTTTCATCATCTTCGGTGGAGTGTTCTCGACTGGAATGCGCCGGCGATCGCCTTTTACCAAAAAATTGGCGCTGTGATTTCGGAAACCGAACGATTGGCTCGCATTACCGGTCAGCATCTAGAAGCCTCAAACACGGACGTTTCCTCTTCATGGTCAATCCAGCCAGTTACCCTCAAGGACTTGTCTGAATCGTCCCCCTCAACGGGTGATGCTGATCCGTCGAATCTTCGACACTCCATTCTGCGTCATCTGAGCGAGGCCCAATATGCTGCCCTGCGGACGGCGATCGCTGCGCAGCCACCGCACGTGGAAGTCGTCATGATTTATGACAATCATCACCCGATTGGATTTGCTACCTTCACCCACAGTTACTCAACGTTTTTGACGTGTCCCGGCATCACGGTAGAGTCCATACAGGTCTTACCTGATTACTCTCTGCTAGAGATTCAAGCGGTGCTGATCAATGGGCTAAAAGAGATTGCGAAAAACCGAAATTGTGGGCGATTAGAGTGGTTAATCCCCCATGACGACGCAGCGGCGATCGCCCAATGTGAATCACTTGGTGGCACTATCAAGTCAACATGGCGCATCTGCTCCATGAATAAAGATGCGATTTCTGAACTTGCACATTAGTCAGGCGTGTCAAAACCGATTTCAGTCGAGGCTGATTCAGCAGCACACCGTTTACTCGGAAGTCAAAATCTTAGCAAGCAATGAAAGACAGGATTTTAGAGAAACGGTATTAGCTCACGAGAACCCAGCCCCATTAACATGTGAACATACGGAAAAAGCTTCTGAGAACGCCTCAGAAGCTTTTTCCGTATGTTCAGTAATTGTTTCTTAGCAGCTGATCTTAAGTATCCGAACGATATGCCTGACCGCGATAATGCAATGTCACGTCATTGCGATGACGAGATGCGACGTTGTGTTGCTTCGCGCGCCACTCTGCACCACGATACTTTCCAGCCACAGGGCCTTCTGTTGTCGACATTGTTTCAGATGAACAATCGTACTCCGTTCCAAGAAAACGTAATTTCATTGCATCCCCTTGATTTAGTAGATGAGCATTGTGTCATGAGTTTGAATGCGGTGTGAATCGTTCATCCCACCGCTCACACTTTAGGTATATCGTATTCACGTTAAGATTTCACGATATTTCCATTAAAATGCATCAAATGTTACAGAAATTTCTAGATTTATTCTTTTCGAATACGATTAATTTGACTGGGGATAAGTGTCAAACAACCATGCTTGATAGTGTGACGTATTGCTGAGCCTGAAACACAATGGCCTAAAAAAGAGCGGATACAGGCATGCTGTATCCGCTCCAAGCGTATTTGAGATGAAGAGGTTTAAAGGGTTTCTTGCAGTCGGGTTGCTGGCTAGGATGAGCTGTTTAATAGCTCTCGGACATCAGTGACGTGTCCGGCGATCGCGGCGGCTGCCACCATTGCTGGACTCATCAAGAGCGTCCGACCAGAGGATGAACCTTGGCGTCCTTTGAAGTTGCGATTCGATGAAGACGCGCTAATCTGACGACCAACTAACTTGTCAGGATTCATGGCGAGACACATTGAGCATCCTGCTTCGCGCCATTCAAACCCTGCATCTAAAAAGAGCTGATCGAGGCCCTCGTTTTCAGCTTCTTGCTTCACCTGCTCAGAGCCCGGTACGACAAATGCCTGAATGGCTTCTGACACCTTACGCCCCTTAATGACCCGAGCTGCTTCTCTCAAATCACTAATGCGACCATTTGTGCAGCTTCCAATGAAACACACGTCAACTTTCGTGCCTTTGATTGGGTTTCCAGGAGCTAGGTCCATATAGGCGTAAGCCTCTTCGGCAATAAACCGATCTTCTTCGGGCAACGTTTCCGCAACGGGGATGGCTTCACTAACGCTGATACCCTGACCTGGTGTGATGCCCCAGGTCACCGTAGGAGCAATATCTGCCGCATCGAATGTCACTACGTCGTCGTATTCTGCGTCGGGATCACTGGCGATCGCCGTCCACCATTCCACCGCCTGTTCCCAATCAGCTCCCTTCGGTGCAAATTCACGTCCCTTTAGATAATCAAACGTTGTTTGATCGGGGTTCACATATCCGCATCGTGCGCCCCCTTCAATTGACATGTTGCATACGGTCATGCGCTCTTCCATGCTCATATGCTCAAAGGTTGTGCCGGCATATTCATAGGCATATCCTACGCCGCCTTTCACACCCAACGTCCGGATGATGTGCAAGATAACGTCTTTCGCATAGACACCCTTAGGTAGTTCTCCGTTCACCTCGATGCGACGCACCTTCAGCTTTGAAAGCGCTAGGGTTTGAGACGCCAACACATCTCGCACCTGACTGGTGCCAATGCCAAAGGCGATCGCCCCAAATGCTCCATGAGTAGATGTGTGGCTGTCTCCACAGGCAATCGTCATTCCAGGTTGAGTAAGACCCTGTTCAGGTGCGATGACATGAACAATGCCTTGACGGCCCGACCCGATATTGTAGAACCGAATGTTGTGGTCCGCACAGTTTTGCTCCAAGGTGCGAATCATATCTTCGGCTAGCGTATCGACAAACGGTCGCGCTTGATTTGCCGTTGGCACAATGTGATCGACTGTTGCTACCGTTCGATCGGGGAAGAGCACAGATAGTCCCCGCTCTTTGAGCATGGCAAATGCTTGAGGACTTGTAACTTCATGAATAAGGTGAAGTCCAATAAATAGCTGTGTTTGCCCAGAGGGCAAAATCCCTACCGTATGCGCGTCCCAGACTTTATCAAACAGCGTTCCTTTACTCATGTCACCTCGTTGTTCATCTCTCACAAGCCATGTAATGCGTAGAGCTAGGGGGTGAAGATAGCGTTAGCCCCACCACTCGGTCGTCAGCGCGATCGCAAACCGTTACATGTCTCAAAACCCAACCGCTGTCAATGCTGAAGCTGATGGATAAGGTCCAAATTTTTGATAACAAAAACGGTGTGCTACTCTACAAAATTTTATCTTGAACTTTAAATGGCATGGGCGATCGCGTCAAATTTGTCACGTCAGGAGCGAGGTCACTGCTGTCCATCGTTGGGCAGTCCAATAGCGTCAGGATATGGCAGTGATTTTTTTGAGAATCAGACCTGATGGATTGTTAAGCCTTCCATCGTCTTTCTTAAAGGTAAAGGGTTGAAAATCTCAAATGCTCTGTCGCAATGCAAAGTTTCGCTGAATCTTTTATGAAAGGCTAGGCACTTCACCTAGATGGGAATTCTAATGGAAGCTAAGCCGCAATCTATAACATCTAGAAGTTTTGAGATCTAATGAAAGATTCTGCCGGGAACAGTCTGAGAAAGGCTGACAAAATTAACTTTAGGAATAGTGTTCAAAAAATTCGCGAATCTGTTGGCGGGACTGATGAGGTCGATATTTTTCGATTTAAGGCCCGAAGCAGCACCATTGATATCACTGCTAGAAAATTGAATAGTGGAGAAACGGTTGAGCTGTATCAGGTCAACAAAAATCTCGGTCGAACGCTTCGTAGAATTGGAAAGACAGATTTTTCAAGTATTCGGCCTAGACGACTCAATCGGTTTCTCACTTCTGTCGATTTGTCAGTATCGAGCAGGGGCCGAAGAGATACTTATAGTGCAGACGTTGAGAGGGATACTTACTTTTTAGTCGTGTCAAGTGATGCTGCTAGGAGTAGCAACTATCGCCTGAGGTTCTCCGCTAAGACAGACAATGGGACTGGACAAAATCCAACGCCTCCCACTCAGCCTCCATCGGTTCCAGCAAGCATTAATCAGATTATTGCGGGGCTCACCGAGACGTCTCTCTACACACAAAACGGAGCCGGAACAGCTGTTCCTGATGATCAAAATCAATTAGAGCTTACCCAAGTTCCATTTACATCCAGCGAAGCGACAGAGATTGCGAATACGCTTGCGGCATCCAGTCCTTTGCCTGCATCGTTTTTCACTGGCTTATTAAATGGTCAAAATCTGATTGCGGCCTCAGATGCAGTCGAAACTCCTGTTGTCAGCGGCGTTCAGCTTGACAGCCGAGTCAATGGAGGAAACACTGGCTATGTCGGTTACACCAACTATGCGCTCGACAATGACAGTATCAATATTTCGACGCTCAGTGCAGACTTGACCCCCGTTAACGCCTCTGGGCCGACTGTGCTGAATTCAAATACGGGCTATGTGCTCTCGTTTGACTTGGCGATCGCCTCAGAAACAAGTAATAGCGCGAACAGAGCTGGATTTAACGTTGTGGTAGTAAGCAATGATGGCAGTACAGCGATTGAGCTAGGCTTTGACAGCACCGGCATTTTCGCTCAGTCAGCCGACTTCAGGGCGTCAGAATCATTTACAGCCAGTACATTTTCAATGAGTGATACAGTGTCGTATGACCTGTATGTCTCAAATACTGGATATCGGCTATTTGCGAACAACACGGAAATTCTCACAGGTAACACGCGGGTCTACAACTTTGACCCTGCTCAGAGTGATCCTCCGCTTCCGGTCAATCCATACACGACGCAAAACTTTGTTTTCCTCGGAGACAATACAGACGCTGCAAGCTCGACATTTACGCTAAATAATGTCTCGCTTTTCACGTGAAGTAGTGATACACAGTGGTCGGTGTTTGATATTCAAACAGCAGCATAATGTTCGAAGCCGGATGCTTTGGATTTGAGTGCCCTTGACAATCTGTAAATGACTTGGCAACGTTTCTAAAAGAATGGGGGTTGGTGCAGCTCGCACCCAACCCCCATTCTTTTGTTATAGAACTTGATACCATTCCCCGAAATGGGTACACAAAAGTAAATCACGCACCAATTCTCCGAATTGGGATGAGAAGCTTCCTCAATCGTGTGATGCGATCTTCGGACGTGTTCTGGTGCAATGAATACAGATTTTTATTTCAAAGCCTGGACATATAGGTTAACGTAACCCTATGCACGCTGAGCATAGACAGCTGCTTACATACATTATGGTTGCTCTACTTCTGTTGATAGGATTGACCTTTTTCAGCTTTTCAGCCTTGATCGCGCTAAGCGTTGGGATTTTGGAAGCACCATGGCCGATTCTTCTCGGCATTTTGATTGTGGGATTATTAGGTATTCAATGGATGTCGATGCAAGGACGGGCGATCGCCACCTCTTCGTCTTTGAAATCAACGATTGAGCCACACTCACCAGGATCTTCAGAGTCGTCCACCACAGACCATGACGATTCATTGTCTGATCAACCTCTCAAATATCGAGGAATAGCCTATGGAGATGTTTCTTCCGATGGTGAAGCCGATTCTGAAGAGGAGCTGAGCGATTCGTTATCAGCAAATTCATTACTTCACATTGCTGAGGATTTAGACGATACTCAACCAGCGACCCTCCATGGTACCTATCGGGGGCAGCAGTGGGAGCATCAGGAATCGGTTGTTCCTCTAGAAGAGGATATGTCTTCGAAAATTGTTTATCGCGGCCGGAAAGTCAACCAGTCGCCTGACACTGAGTCCGAGTCATGATGACACTCGATAGACTTGGGGAATATGACCATGGGTGCCAAAGTTATCCCACAATAATTCGAGTTCAATAGTTGAATCAGGCTCTGAACACCGTCTCTGTAGACACACCAGATGATCAACGTCCTTCAACTTATCGTTAATCTCGATCAGCGAATGTTCATCCTCGGGGTTGACTTGAGTCGTCAATAGCGTGAAGTTGAGGTGGGGATTGTAGAACATTAGGGAAAAGTAATGGTCATAACCCACGATCGCAACGCGCTCGGCAGATTCTAAGGCTTGGCTAATATGCTCAACCTGTTGCCCTCTGCTGAGATGGTCATAGATAAGACGATTACGAGTCCAATTGCTTTGTATCCAAATGTTCTGGCCGGCTAAATAGAATGATGCCGTTGGAATCGTTGGCTTGGTGTAGTTGAAAAGGGACGCATATCCCAGGATGATGACGCTTATCCAGCACACGGTCTTAAGCTGCCATTGACGGGGTTTCAGTCTATCCAAGAAAGCCGCGACACAAAATCCTGCAGAGGTAAAGACTAAGGTAAAAAATCGGCTTTTCCACGGAGACCAGCCGATTTTATAGCTAATGATAAGCACTAACAGAACAAACATGGCTGCCATTGTTCGAGTAAGCCGTTTTCCTCGTAGCAGTGCCCACACCACCGCCGGATAAATGAGAAACACGCTCACCGGGCCAAACCAAGACGCGTATTCCCGTGGCTGCCAGACAATGTTGAACGAGTCTCCTTTGGCGATTTCAGCAAACCCTGCTTTTCCTAGAATGGGGTCAAATAGGGTCTCGTATGCAGATTGGAGTGCAGAAGTTAGTCGCCACCCCAACGCACTGTTCCATACCTCATCAACGGGGTTAAGCAGATGAATGCTTTGAAAACCGTAGCGAATGACGTTTGCAATCCCACCCCAAAGGCCATCGTTGTTTTGGTTGATAAACGCGAATTCAGCAGGGGCGACCCACTCTCCAAACTGTTGATAGTTATCCCAAAAGAGCCATGCTTGTGACAAAACGAAAGCTGGGATCATTAAGGGGAGGCTGATGCGCCACTGACGAATGAGCATACGCAACAAGGTCAGTAGATGATTTTGATATATCACCATGCTCAACCACAGGGGCACAAAAAAGAGTGCAAAAAGAACGAATGATGTTTTAACTGCGACTCCAAAACATAGCGTGAGTCCGAAGCCAGCAAGTGATTCAAAGGATTGAATGGATAACCACCGATAAGCCCAAAGCACGCAAGCCAGCGAGACCGCTGCGAGAATAATGTCGTTCTTTGTGGCCGTTGCTTGATAAACAACTTCAGGTAAGCAGGCAATCGCTAGTGCAGTTGTGAGGGAAATTGCTTGGCTGAAGTGAGATCGGGCTAACGCAAACGTGCTCAATAGAATGGCGATGGATGATAGCCAGCTGAATAGACCTAATCCATAGTCAGTTTGAAGTCGCAGAAATAAATGAAACAGGATATCGGAGCCGACCGGAAAGACGGCCTGCTGTGGAATCGTAAAGTCTCTGAGAAATAGACTGCGGTTTTGTTCCCACAACAGTACTCGCGGTAAGTGGTAGATGGTTGCATCCCAACTGCTGGGCGGGAGTAAAACAGCCTGGAAAAACAGGTATATGAAGGCGATCGCCACGATTGAGACGATTAGCGGATATGTTTTCCAGAGACTTACGGTTCGTTGCCGAATCTCATCAAGGTGATGCCAACTTCCCCAAGTTGCTCGGAGGATAACGGCGATCGCCCCCAGTTCTAGCATGGGGATAACTTCAGGCAACTGAATCAGAAAACCAACTTGCAGCAGAAGCGACAAGATGCCCATACCACTGATGATGCCAAGGGATAGCGCAGCCGAAACACTGTAGGGATGTTCGCGTGTTCGTAGCCAAACGTAAACGCCCAGACAAAAAAACGCAACTTCTATAATCGGCAACGTTGCAATAATTCCAGGCATAAGAATCGCCTCTAAGCACCAAACAGATCTGAATTTCGGATATTGTCACATGCTAGGCGATCGCCTTATGGTCAACGACTGAGTTTGTGCAGCATACGTGGAAATTTTTCTCTCGCTAGGACTGCATACCTCGGAGGGTATACCATGGACATCATTGTTAAGAAGTTAGTTACAGCTCTGTGCCAATTGATTAAGCACAGTGTTGTGGGATACGTTGCGTCCAACAACACCGTTTCTGTACTGATGACAGTTGCACATTGCTGTTAGAATCGATTGCCGATCGCTAGGCTTGAGAATCGCTGTGATTGAGGGTGTCCTATGAAACTCATTATTCAAATTCCTTGTTTCAACGAAGAAGAAACCCTCGGTTTGACCCTGTTGGACTTGCCTAGGCATGTTCCTGGCGTTGATCAGGTGGAGTGGCTCATTATTAATGACGGTAGTAGCGATCGCACGGTTGAGGTTGCAAAAGCCTGCGGAGTCGATCACATTGTGAGCTTCAATCACAATCGAGGTTTAGCAGCAGGTTTTATGGCGGGTCTAGATGCTGCCTTGAAGGCTGGTGCTGACATTGTTGTGAATACAGACGCAGACAATCAATATTGTGCAGCTGATATCCCTCAGTTGATTGAGCCGATTATTCGTGGCGAGGCAGAAATTGTTATTGGAGCGCGCCCCATTCAGAAAATTGATCACTTCTCTCCAGTCAAAAAATTTTTGCAAGGATTTGGAAGTTGGGTCGTTCGTCTTGCAAGCAATACAAAAATTCCAGATGCACCAAGTGGCTTTCGTGCTTACAGCCGTGATGCTGCGATGCAAATGAATGTGTTTAACGAATACACCTACACGCTTGAAACAATTATTCAGGCCGGCCAGAAGGGAATGGCGATTACGTCTGTGCCGATTCGAACGAATGGATACTTACGCCCCTCTCGCCTAGTTAAAAGCATCCCAACTTATATCCGACGGTCTATTTTGACTATTGTGCGTATCTTCATGGTGTATCGACCCATGCGGTTTTTTGCCATTATTGGATGTTTCCCATTTGGTATGGGAGCGTTCTTATGGATGCGATGGCTTTGGCTGTTTTTCTTAGATGATCCGACTCGTGTTCGCGCACCCAGCCTGATTGTGGCTGCCGTTTTAATTCTCGTTGGTGTGCAGCTATGGATCTTAGGGTTACTAGCCGATTTGTTGTCGGTTAATCGGAAAATGCTAGAAGACATTCAGCTTCGGTTGCGCCGGTCTGATATCCAGTCCCATCAGTTATTGGCAGGCCAAAAAGAAAATAGCCATATTAACCATAACTAAAGAATGGCGGTAAACAGACATCACAAAGCTGTTGAACATCTTCATGAAGATATATGTCTTTTGATAGACAACCTTTGATTATGGACTTTATTTCTAGGCTTTTCATAAATCGCAGATAAAACTAGGCCAACTTCCTTTAAAGAATTAGTAAATGATTTGTATCATTTTTTTGGGCTAATAATTGCTAAAGTCGTTTCACAGACTTGCGTGTAGAGATTCGTCTAAGAACGTTCGAGTATAAATATAAGCAAGTAAGCTTGTAGAAAATTAGGGATAATACGTATAGGCAGCTACATCGTTGTAATGGCAAGGACACCTAATTCCACGTTATTCCGCACTAAATTTTTCAGACCGTTTCGCACAACCTGATTTTAATCGGAACGAGTCAGGGATAGGGAAGAAGAGAATGTCAGAAACGCTTGCCATTCCCAGCAGAGCAACGTCTCTCGGGGTGTGTTACTGATTCACTGCAAAATGCTTGCTGGCTGTGCATCACTGGGTCTGTGAATTGTCCCAGTTAAGGACTGGGCTTTTCATTCAATTCAATCAGAGATTGGATTCAAAACGGTTACCATGCGTTGATCATCGTGCTGTGCGGTACTTATGAAGTTGTTGTAAGAGCGCTACGCCCTACAACACTGCGTCTGGACTGGGTTGCATGCTGTCGTATCTCTGATATGTTGCATGTTTTGGATACGTAACTATCACTTCCCGAAATGGATGCACTCAAGCGTTTTGTGGAGTTTGGCTACTGAGCGAGGTTCACAGGTATTTAATTGTGTGCTAGCTCGAAAAATTGAAGGGTGTACATCTACTGTGAAGTGGGTGTCTAGAATTATGTCGTCTTGCGATCGCAGATCTCTATCATCCGAATCGTCGATGGTGCAGTTTGCCGCTGAAAGCAGCCCAATTCAAGATTTACGTCATCTTCATCCTGAATGATCTGGATCTGTAGAATCCAGTCTTGAATGCTCTAAAAGATTTATTGAACATGAATTGTTTTCTTGGTGTGAGATGACCAATCTACATGACTGAACACTGTATAAAACGTACGTAAAACAGGGTGCTTATTCACACATGACCTCGATGACCACATTACTGGAGTCCGTTCATGATTCAGCAATCACCACGTGCGTCTTCTGATGTGCAGGTTCGAACCCGTTGTTCGAACCCAGCAGCCCCTATTATTTCGAATCTTCAGCTTCAAGCACTCCCATTTCCAATGCGAGTAGCCCGTGAGACAGTCGTAGAAGCGCAACCTGATATTGTGCACCTTGACTTGTCTTCTCTTCAATGTTTTGAGGCGGTAGATGGACAGTATGAAGATTCTGGCATCCTCTTTAAGAACGCCATTGCTGTATGTCCTTCTAATCCTTCCTTCCTTTCTGAGCCGAATCAGACGGTTCTCATGGGAGCCCCAAAATCTGGATTATTGGATGCTACATTTTTAAGACCTGCAAAACTGGTTAGCGTATCTTTAACGGGATCACGACGAACCGTTTTAACTGGATTTAATACCGAAGGAGCGATCGCGGATAAAGCTGAAATGGCGACTGGAAATCTCCTGGATTCAAACAGCGATTACCCGGTCAATCACTCGTTGTGTCTATGTTCCTCAAAAGGAATTCAACGCATTCGCATTCGCAGCATCGGCGGACAGTTTACGGTGAGTACGATTGTGTTTGCCGCGGTTTAGGGTGAGTCTGAATAGCCATTAGCAGACCTCAAATGAAACCTGAGGTTGAGGAGAAACGAATTTCGTTGATAATCCTGAATCTGTCAGTGCCTGCTCAAACTGACTTCCGCCACCAACACTGGTCAGAATCTTATCGAGCAGACCTGAATATTGAATATCACCTCCAGCTGCTGTGGGGAGGAAAACTTTTGGCTGCAGTGCTTTCGCAATCTCCAGTGCAGTTTTCTGTCCTTGGATAATGGCACCCGCAAGGGGAAGCTCTAGATTAACAACCGGGCTAATTGCAATATCAACATCTTCTAAATTCTCCAAAGCCGAAGGCGGAAACCCATGGGGCTCATAGTATAAGCTCATATGGCTCGGCTCGTGATGCAGCCAGTATCCGTTTTCGACATTAAGTCCGATAGGAGCCCCAGATAGTGCTCGAATGTCGAGGACATTGTTGAATGTGTGAGACTCACCGGGTTGCAAGGCAACAACAGTGCTGTAGCTTAACTCCTTTGCGACCTTAGCACCGTTCGGAGAGGCAATGACTGGAATCGTGTGTGACAGTTTCTGCAATGTTAGACGATGAGCATGATCCTCTAGGCCCTGCGATAAGAGAATCAAGTCAATATCTGTGGGTAGTTCCTCGATCGGTTCAGTGCGATCGCCCTTAAACAGCCAAGGCATGTTCCCGAATACTAATGATCCAACAAGCCAGGGATCAATTAAAACGCGCAAATCATCAAATTCAAGGAGCCAGCTGTTTGCACCGTAGTACGTGAGATGCATGATGTCGAAAGCTACATTACGTTACATATTCTAACGCGGCTTCTTGCCCACATACTTTCTCGACCTGAATACCTGACTTGTCACAGTGAATGAAGCCCCTTTGGGGCTGTGCTACGTCTTGAGACGCCTAATCGTCATCAAGCTCTAACTCGAACTTATAAAAGAATGGGGCTAAAGTTGGTGCTGAGTGCAATGTTGGTGTTTTCTAGCGTTTCTACCAACCATGCAACATCACTTTGGGGTCTGGGTGAATAGTGATGAAAGAGAATGGACAATCGGCGCTCTAACCAAGGTTTTGCTTGATAACACAGCAAAATAACCTTCAGCAACAATGCAACGGTCAGCGTTGCTCCAATATTTCCAATCAAATCGACAAAGTTTGAATGCTCAGGACGGTGAGGGCTTTCCACGGTAAGGAAATTTAGCAGCTTCTTACACGTCTCAGCCATCAACGCATCGGTCGGTGACTCGTAATCATAATATTCAAGTGTTTCAATCAGACATGTTTCTAATCGTTGATTGAAATGATGCTTACCGAACTTTGAATGAATGGCTGGTGCCAGATATTCATATAAATCGCGTTTCAGTTCGCGATATGAGCGTGTCCATTGGCTGTAAGTTAAAAATTGTCGGGCCAGATCACGATGCGTGTTAGAACCATCGATCTTCCCAGCAAACTGGTAAATGGCGTAGTTCAGTTGAGCTGGATGAAGGAGCGTAGGATTTTTAATAACCGCCCGCAGTGGAACGACATTGTTGAATTTCAAATACGTGCTGTAGCACGACAGCTCAACATCAAATTTTTGCTGAGCTTCACGCTGCATCGTCCGTACAATGCGGCGTTGGTCAATTGAGCTGTCTTTCGTGAGAAGCTTGTGGCGATAAATATAGGGATACCGCTTAATAATGCCTTCTAATGGATCGTCTGCTGCTTCAGCTGGACGAAGTTCCCAGTCAGCCTTGATGGTAATTGACAGGCAACGCAATGCCGCATACTGTGGGCTACCAACAAATTCCGATAGCAGACCATATAAATGACGCTCAAGCGGCGTCTGCGGTGATGCGTCAATTAAAGCTTCGAATATTTCAATGAATTCAGGGATGTAGAAGCGATGGCTAGCGGTCTGGAACCACGTATTGATATAGATATAGCAGCTCCGATTCAAAATGAATCGAAAATCCTGTGTAATGAAGCCGTATTGAAGAATCGAATCGAATGCTGCTTTGAGGTCTAAGCAACAACAATCCTGGCTTCCCATAAGCAGATTCTTGAAGACGTCAATCGCCTCCCTAGGATGCAAAGACTTTGCCTGCTGAAGAAGATGTGAGTAAAACCTTGTCTCTGCAGGTGTTTCAGCTCTTTGAAGATGACTAGACCATGAATTCATCACGGTAGATTTCCCTCACACACATCAAACCCCTAATTTCCTACTCCAATATACTGAAGATGATGCACACGCTCCATTAAATTCTCTTGAAATGAAATGAAAGTCACTTCAAGAGACGCTAATTCACTAGTCGAGCAACCTTATAAATTAGCTAGTACGCTTTGATACAGATAAAAGACTCAGGTGCTCAGGAGACAGGAGCTGCTTCAACTCAGTGAGCACATTACAAGACTCTATCCACCGTAAGCAGCTCCGAAAACACAATTGTCTTAAAGCTTATGGAACCCATCTATGACCCAAAAGCAATTTATGTTGCTTTACGAGAATATACTAGTAGTAAATTTTAATTTGGTAAAGTGTAAATATTTACATTATTTTTTTAAGCTAAGACAATTGTGTTTTCGGAGCTGCTTACGGTGGATAG
>JBCBLF010000429.1:0-2023 GCA_038520475.1 Cyanobacteria bacterium J06627_8 | reverse complement strand
ACCCGACGATGACGAGGCATGGTACAACCGAGGGATTGCGCTGGCTGCCTTAGGGCGAACCGAAGAGGCCATCGCCTCCTACGACCAAGCCATTGAGATCAAATCAGATTTCGCTGGTGCATATTTCAATAAGGCTTGTGCTTTTGCACGATGGGGCAAGGCTAATGATGCAATAAAAGCACTACAACAAGCGATTGAATTAGATTCAAAATACAGAAAGATGGCAAAAACCGACTCTGATTTTGATTCAATTCGAGACGATGAACGGTTCCAACAAATGCTTCAGGATATTTAGCGTGGGTGATGGATATTCAGTATCCGCTAAAAGCCATTGATTACAGTGGCGATGACTATTATCAAGCAGCACAACTTCGCTATGAGCTGTTTTACAAGGTTCATAACATTTCGTTCGATGCCATCTTCGACTCGTCTGAAGCGACGGATCAGCATTTTGCGATCGTTGCTCCATCAACCAATCAAGTTCTCGCCTATGGTCGCCTGGGACAAAACAAGCCACACGAGTTTCAGATTTACCAAATGGTTGTACGTCCCGATTGCCAAGGGCAAGGGTTAGGCAAACAGCTCTTAGACGGTTTGACGGATGCAGCAATTCGCCAAGGGGCCATGCGGATTGTGTTGCTGGCACGGGTCACAAAACAGGGGTTCTATCAGCGATCAGGGTTTGAACCCGTGGGTGAGGTCTTTCCTTCTGCGATGACAGGAGTCCCCCATATCACCATGCAGAAAACGGTTGGTTTGCCGTTATCAGGGGACAATAGTTAATGCCTGAGTTCATGTCGATGCGCTTAAATATACTGGCTGATCGGCGGCTACCGTCGCATCTGACAATAAGCTAGTTTATGATAATCACGGATCATCCTACTGATGCGGATTAGCCTATGCCCAAGGTCGTCTCTATTCACTCCTATCGAGGAGGCACAGGAAAATCAAATTTCACCGCAAACTTGGCAACTATGGTGGCATCAAAGGGCTATCGCGTTGGGGTAGTCGATACAGATATTCCGTCTCCTGGTATTCACAATCTGTTCAGCCTCGAACCTGAAGATGTCAATAAAACGCTGAACAATTATCTGTGGGGCGAATGTCCCATCGAAGAAGCAGCGTACGATGTCAGCATGCGAGTGGGGCTCCAAGGCAATGGACATGTGCTGCTCGTGCCATCGAGCGTTAAGGCAGATGATATTGCTCGCATCCTCAAAGAAGGATATGACGTCAAGCTGCTGAATGATGGGTTTCGTCGGCTGGTTAAAGAACTCAAGCTCGACTATTTGTTTATTGATACCCATCCAGGCTTATCAAAAGAGACGTTTTTGACCATTGCGATTTCTCACTTTCTCGTCCTGATTCTTCGTCCAGACAAGCAAGACTATCAGGGCACTGCGGTGACGGTAGACGTGGCTCGCCAGCTCAATGTGCGAAACATGTTGCTCGTGGTGAATAAAATTTCTAGCTCCATGAACTTGGAGGCTCTGCAAAGAAAGGTTGAGGAAACCTATAGCGCACCGGTTGCAGGACTGTTTCCTCTTTCTGAAGACATGCTCAACCTCGCTAGTGAAGGGGTGTTTTGTGTTCAGAATCCTGAACATCCGATCAGTCACGAATTTATCAAAGTGGCTCAGCGGCTCATCCATGACCAGCCTCCATCGTCGTGACGAATTACTTACCGTGAAAGATCCCTCATAGGGGTCACATCTGCAATAACGTTAGAGTTCAATCAAAATGGTTCTACCACAGAGAAATGACTTAACCTGCATGTCAGCATTTGGGCACACTGAGCACAGCTCCGGCATGGGCACATGAGAGGCAATCTGCGATGACACAGACAAATGATTTATCGGCTCTGGCTAATTCCATCGCTGACATGACATCTCCATTTCGGAGATATTTGAGTGAGCTGCACGAAAAATATCAGGGCTTAACGGATGGACATCTAGCTGACTACATTCCAGAGCTAGCGAGTGCAGATCCCAACCTATTTGGCATTTGTGTGATTACAACCAAT
>JBCBLF010000428.1:0-2049 GCA_038520475.1 Cyanobacteria bacterium J06627_8 | reverse complement strand
TAAATCCATTTATTTTCAGGAAAGCCTCGCGTCGCGAGGCTTTCCTGAAAATAAACATTCTAACCTATTTGCGGATTGCCATATTCGTGTAGGTGTATGTAACAAGTAAAGTCGTACACTGGCGACGCCTGAAAGACTTATCATGTCGTTGATGAAGTCATGTGGCCAAGAAATAAAGAAGATAAGTTAGGCAGTGCTAGCCATTCAACTCCTGTCTCTCGAATGCGATGATGGAAGGGGAATCTTCCCAACTCTATACAGTTCACATTCTGTTCCACCCAATCCGTCGGGTCAGCGATTACCTAGGAGAAACGTTCCCGAATGGGTATAGCTGCCTAAAGAAGAAAAATTTTGGTCTAGAGAAACTGTAGTTTCGCCAGAATGGCATCTATGACAACTGTGCCAACTCTCGACATCGCATAAACAGCGAATGTCTTGGCTCGATCAAGACCCTAAAGAATCCAGATCGTTTTGCCTAAACTCTGGGAACCAGTGATAGTTGTGGAACAAATTGTGAAATGATAACGATAATCATTATCATTTTCTAATTGCGTTCGATTACCTCAGTGAAACGTTATGACTCAGTCTCAGATAGATATTGCGGTCATTGGAGCAGGACCGCAAGCACTGACCTTAGTGACCCATGTGTTGCAAAAGAAGGCAACCTTTCGCAACCGGATTCAAGTGTTTGACCCTAGTGGAACCTGGATGACCCAATGGCAGCAGCAGTTTGCTGCTCAAGAAATTGCTGAGTTGCGATCGCCCGCTGTCCACCATCCTGACCCCAACTCCCATGCCTTGCGCAGCTTTGCATCAGGGCGCTACCACGAATTGCATCCGCCCTATGACCGTCCTGGCACGCGTCTGTTTCAAGAATTCTGCGACACGGTCGTTCAGCATTGGCAGTTGCAAAATCATGTTATTCCTGCGCAGGTTACACGCCTAGAGCCTTTGCAAAGTAAGACATCCCGATTTCGGCTGACGCTCTCTACTGGAGACACGGTACTGGTTCGTCGGGTCGTACTGGCTACAGGAGGCGGTCAGCCCTGTCAGCCCGGTTGGGTACAGCAAGCCAGTGCCACCCATCCCCCGGAACGGTTGGTGCATGCGAGTCAAGTCCGGTTGCCTGCACTCCGTTCACTGGCAGGTGAGACGGTGCTGATTGTGGGGAGTGGGCTAACTAGCGGACACCTAGCTGTCGGTGCCGTAAAGCGAGGGGCCAAAGTGGTGATGATGGCACGCCGCACCTTTCAAGAAAAGTTATTTGATGCTGAGCCAGGGTGGCTGGGGCCAAAATATTTGAAAGGATTTCAGGCTGAAACAAATATGCAGGCCCGATGGCAGATGGTGCAGCAAGCTCGCAATGGCGGCTCGATAACGCCAGCCATGATGACGCGCCTGCGACGACTCCAACATCAAGGGCAGATTACCTTTTATGAGCATTGTCAGGTGGCCAATGCTCACTGGCAGGAGGATGCTTGGCACATCTGTTGCGATCGCCATTTGGCCCATGACTGCATCACGCATCAACCCATTCACCGTATCTGGCTGGCCACAGGGACAACCCTGGATATTCAAACGCATCCACTGTTGGCGGACGTATTGGAGCAATTCCCCATTGAGGTGGTTAATGGTTTACCGGTGTTGGATGAACACCTGCGCTGGCCAGGCTGTGAGCTGTTTTTGATGGGGCCTTGGGCTGCCTTGAGAGTTGGACCAGTCGCGCGAAACTTATTTGGAGGAAAGCTCGCTTGCGATCGCATCGTGCCTGCTCTTACCAAGGCAACGTTATCGTTTGCCTAATTAGCGACCGACACTGGACTCTTAGCCTATCCGATCAGAATGATCCTATGACACTTTTGATGCGTTCGGCGCATTGGCAGATCGGTCACGGCTGACAATTCTCAATGCGCTGAGCCCCTCTCGATGCGCTGAGCCACGACAACGGATACTTCCCTGAAGGTATGACGGAAGGCTGCAAATTATGAGATACCCAGCCTTTTCACCTATCCAAACCCTTTTCCCGTCATTGTTTGAAACAATGACGGG
>JBCBLF010000427.1:0-2062 GCA_038520475.1 Cyanobacteria bacterium J06627_8 | reverse complement strand
CTTGCAATTCTATCCCTTTGCTCAACGCTTGAGTTATCGGTCATCCTTTGACGCATTTAGTTTTTCAGGGGCAACTAACTAGAGAAGTTCCGAGCCTAACGATTAGTGATACCGACGTTCAAGACTTTATTAACTTTCATTGTGCTGTCGCCACACATCACCAAATTTTCTTCCTCTGGCGACCATTTCTCAAAGATTCAAAGGATGACATGCTTCTAGAACTTGCAGTCAAAGCTGGGTGTGATAGCGTATTGACATACAACACTCGTGATTTTAGGGGCATTGAGCAGTTTGGCATCAGCGCCATTACCCCAGCGGCATTCTTGGAATCCATCGGAGCATTATCATGAGCACCCTTAATATCCAACTACCTGACTCACTTTATAAAAGTCTAGAGAGGCTTGCTGAGCAGGATGGGATTTCACTGGATCAATTTATTGCTCTTGCAGTTGCCGAGAAGATTTCAGCATTAACCACTGAAGGATATTTACAAGAACGTGCCACTCAAGGAGATTGGTCTAAGTATCAGGCTGTATTGGCTAAAGTTGCTGACGTTGAAGCCCAGCTAAACGACCAGTTACCACCAGCTTGAAGCCTGGTTCAAGTGTTCGAATTAAAATTATCGACAGCTCTAAATCCTCAATAATTGTCTGAAGACAGCCTTGTAGGATCGATGCATCTTTTAGGGTAGTTTGAGACACTCAACTTCTGTCTGACGCCACATTATAAGCGATCGGCTATTACCTCAATACTCAATGGCGATCGCCTGTCCTCCGTTATTCAACGAGGTGCTGAGTGCAGTCAAAACACGAATCAAATCAGTGCCGACAACTCCACTCGAATGAACAACTGAGAACTGCGACGGAGTGAGTCCTAAAACCGTTTCCAGGAAATGAGTACACAGTTGCTGTAAGGGTTCTGCGGGTTCAACGGCGATCGCCTGATGATGGTGTCCGTCAGGAATGAAATATGCCCCCTGCTGAGTGAAATGGCCGCGCAATAGGGTTAGCGGTTGGTCACACCGCATCTCATGAGATGCGGTGTGACCAACCGCTAACCCTATTGCGCGGCCATTTCACTCAGCAGGGGGCATATTTCATTCCTGACGGACACCATCATCAGGCGATCGCCGTTGAACCCGCAGAACCCTTACAGCAACTGTGTACTCATTTCCTGGAAACGGTTTTAGGACTCACTCCGTCGCAGTTCTCAGTTGTTCATTCGAGTGGAGTTGTCGGCACTGATTTGATTCGTGTTTTGACTGCACTCAGCACCTCGTTGAATAACGGAGGACAGGCGATCGCCATTGAGTATTGAGGTAATAGCCGATCGCTTATAATGTGGCGTCAGACAGAAGTTGAGTGTCTCAAACTACCCTAAAAGATGCATCGATCCTACAAGGCTGTCTTCAGACAATTATTGAGGATTTAGAGCTGTCGATAATTTTAATTCGAACACTTGAACCAGGCTTCAAGCTGGTGGTAACTGGTCGTTTAGCTGGGCTTCAACGTCAGCAACTTTAGCCAATACAGCCTGATACTTAGACCAATCTCCTTGAGTGGCACGTTCTTGTAAATATCCTTCAGTGGTTAATGCTGAAATCTTCTCGGCAACTGCAAGAGCAATAAATTGATCCAGTGAAATCCCATCCTGCTCAGCAAGCCTCTCTAGACTTTTATAAAGTGAGTCAGGTAGTTGGATATTAAGGGTGCTCATGATAATGCTCCGATGGATTCCAAGAATGCCGCTGGGGTAATGGCGCTGATGCCAAACTGCTCAATGCCCCTAAAATCACGAGTGTTGTATGTCAATACGCTATCACACCCAGCTTTGACTGCAAGTTCTAGAAGCATGTCATCCTTTGAATCTTTGAGAAATGGTCGCCAGAGGAAGAAAATTTGGTGATGTGTGGCGACAGCACAATGAAAGTTAATAAAGTCTTGAACGTCGGTATCACTAATCGTTAGGCTCGGAACTTCTCTAGTTAGTTGCCCCTGAAAAACTAAATGCGTCAAAGGATGACCGATAACTCAAGCGTTGAGCAAAGGGATAGAATTGCAAG
>JBCBLF010000426.1:0-2126 GCA_038520475.1 Cyanobacteria bacterium J06627_8 | reverse complement strand
TGAGACATCGGTGTTTCCTCCTGATGTTTATAGTTATTGAACTTGATGATCGTATTTTTTACCCACAGAACATTGATGCTGGAGAAGAAGTCATTGGCTCAAACCTAAGGGTTGCGCCGCTGTTGAATGGAGACGACGCAGCGCTGCCGTATTGGTTGTCGGGGCAGGGGGGCACCGGCAGACCTTGCCTCGACTGGAATCAGCCACCCATCATCGTTTGAGCGAGCCCGATAAAGAGCGGTATGCATACAGCAAGCGCAATCGGTGTGCCGACGGCTGTTGACGCGCCAATGTAGGCAGAAGGATTGGCCGACGGGATACCACCTCGCAAAGTGGGCGGCCCTGAGATATCTGAGCTGGAAGCAGCAATGACGGACAGAAGTACGACGCCTCCAGGACTGAATCCCGTAGTAACGTGGGCAATATACCCTAGACCGAAGCCAACGAGCCCATGCAACACTGGCGCTAACACAGCATATACGGCATACCACTGGGCCACCTTCCGCAGCTCGCCGATCCTCGCCCAGGCTTCCATCCCCATCACTAGCATCAGGATCGAAAGCAAACCGCGGAAGAGGGGATCGTAGAAACCTTCATACACACGTTCAGGCTGGGTAAACAAACCTAGAGCAAGGCCGACCAGCAATGCAGATAGGGCAAAGCCCTGGAGACTTTCCTTCACGATGGGCCATATCCTGACCGGTTGGCCTTGCTGGCTACGATACTCGCTTGCGGTACTGGCATAACCACCTGTGGTACCGCTTGGTTCACTCGGATACCCGCCTGCGGCAACTTGCTGTTTGCTAAAAGATTCCGGTTTACTGAGCTGTTCCTCTAAGACACGGCGCTGATTCTGCTTTCCCGCATAAATGCTAGCCAAAACGATCGCAGTCACGAGCGCTGGAATATCCATGAACGGATAGAGTGCGCCAGCCCAGGCTTCGTATTGCATACCTTCCGATTCAAGTAGTGTTATTCCTGCGGCAAGAGTAGAGCCACTCACGGCCCCGAACAGCCCCCCGGTCGCAATGGCATCAACGGTTCTGACGCCCGGCAGTCTGGCCAACGTATGGCGCGCAATGAATACGATAAGGATTCCGGCAACCGCAGCGAACACTGCGGGCAACAGCATCTCCGCCAGATTAGCATTGCGGATCGCAATGCCGCCGCTCAGGCCGACTTTAATCAGCAACATAAAGACGATGAACTTATAAATCGCGTCTGGAATTTGCAGTCGACTATTGAAAGCGGCAATAATCATACCACCAATTAGAAAGCCGAGGGTCGGGGATTGTAACTTATCTGCGAAGCGCGTTAAAAAATCGGACAAAAAATCCATGTTATTATTCCTCCTGAAATCAGATATTAGGGAATCAGATACTAGGGATTAGGGGTTAGAAAAGTAGGCAAGTATAGCCTAGAATCTTGGCTGGTTGACTCCACGCATCCGGAGCAGCCAGTCAATCTGCCACTTCATTGCATCTAATCCCAGCGTGTCATGTGCTAGAAGATAAGATTTCGGTTCCAGCGATCGCAAATGATCACGCTAACCAGCAGTGATTCGTCAGCAATAGCCTTTTTCAACCGTGATCGACCAGCAATTGATCTGTAAAATCCGAGCAATGCATCTAATACGGTGGGGTACCAGCAGGTGAACTGCCTGAGCAACCTTTCAACAATATGGAGTCCGCTGCTGATACTCCGGCGGTACACAACAACTTTTGACAAGTCGTCTTTGAAAAAAATTTGCACAGAGAACCTCCTTGCGGTCTGCGCCAGTAGTGAACTGAGCGATCGCTAATCATTCACGTATTCAGCCTGTGTCAAGATGAAATGGGCTAAAACTTATCCCTGAGTGCAGGAGCAAAGAAAACAATCCCGATCAAAGATGCAATGATGAAACTAAAGAAAGATTCGGATAAAATAGACTTAAATCTATGATAAATAGATATTCCATAGGTTTAAGCTTATTAAAAGAGTGTCAGATTTTTCCCTGGCTGTCTAGGCAAAACAAAACTAATTTTTAAATTCAGGATATAAGCTAAGTTTACCAATAGTACACATAGAGTAAGGAATTAGTTTAGCTTTCCCTAGAGCGTTTATTGATAAACTTAGCTTATATCCTG
>JBCBLF010000425.1:0-2203 GCA_038520475.1 Cyanobacteria bacterium J06627_8 | reverse complement strand
CAGCACTGTTTAATGGCGCTGTTGAGGCTGAAGCAATTGCCAGCGTTTCAGCCTGAGGCAACGCCACCATCGGTGGATGATCAAACCCCAAGCGCTCTTCTTGCAATAACTCCCCACAGTAGTGATTCTGCTGCTGAACTGACGCATTTTCGAGTGATGCACCAAACAGTCGACATTCAACCACTGCTCAAGGAACTTGCTGCGAATTCCCAACTATGGCACCACGACACCAGCCGACAAGATAATATCAACGTTCAGCGAGAAACCAATAGCATCTATCTACGCAGCGCTGTGAAGCCGTTCCCTCCTGGGATTACTAATAGCAATGACGTACACGCTAGTCATCGCACCCGCGTTTCGGATCATTTTCCTCAGATTCTCACTTGGGTTGAACAGTTTGCTACTGCTCAGGACGGGGAGTTGGGCCGCGTTACCATTGTGCGCTTAGCTCCCAGAGGGCGCGTGTATCGCCACATCGATCACGGGGAATACTACCGCCTGCGCGATCGCTATCATTTGGTTCTCCACAGTTCCGCTGGTAGCCTGCTGGGGGCTGGAGATGAGTGGATATGTATGCAGCCTGGAGAGTGCTGGTGGTTTAACAACAAAGCACCTCATGAAGCATATAACCCGTCTGATGACTGGCGCATTCATCTTATTTTCGACGTGCAACACAAGGGGCGGTCCGAATTAGATCGACCATCAGTATAGCGATAGCTTCGGCCATTTAGGTTAGGACCCCAAGTATGATTCGGTTATCGAGCCAATAGCGGTCTTGTCCGAACGGACAAGACCGCTATTCTTTAGTCTAACGGCACTGATAACGGCGATACCCGGTGTTTCAAGAAACGCTATCGGTCATTTTCTGGTCACAGTCACCATCTATTCTTTGAAGTGTAGTCGGATCCGTTAACAGTCAGGCGCTGTTGCGGTCGTGCAGACCATCCCAAACTATCGTCCTTGTTATTACTGGACTGGCTACCGCAATATCAATTCAGTTGATGCTGATTCGGAAATTAATTTCGAGATGTGGGCTTGCTTCTATATCGCATTCATTCTCGATTGAAGCAGTGCCATCATTATAGCTTATCTAATGTTTCTTATCTAACCGAAAAGGAGAATCCTATGAATCGCTTTGTTGTACCGGGTCTGATCGCTGCTGGAGTTGTTGCTACTGTCGCAATTCCCCATGTTAGTTATGCTCAGGGAACCTACGAAGGAATCGTTGAGCGGGTGTGGGAAGATGGATTTCGCCTCAACACTGGCGATCGCACCTTTCGAGTAGACTCCTGGGAGGTTTATGGCGATAACACCGCGCAATACGTGACTGTGGGCGATCGCGTCAAGATTACCGGAGAATTTTCAGGTGGAGAGTTTGATGCCTTTACGATCACTAGCGTGAGCGACTAGGGCAGTCGAAAGCAGCGTGAGATCGAGACGGTGAAATATGGAAGCCGTCATGTGGAGCGCACTGCGCTCCACATGACGATGCATCATCAATGCGAACAGCCGGATAACGTTCATGGTTACGTCAAGCAGTGAGTGCTTCCGATTTCCAGCGATCCTGTCCGTTCGTAAATTGAGAACGATTTCCTAAATCTTGTCCTCTTTGCCACAAATACATTCCCAGTCGTAACTGATCCATTTCCCAGGCATCTAGAGCCTTCTGTACATCATGATGATGGCTGACAAGCATCTCAGCCAGAGCGATCGCATTTGCTGCGCCTTTGGAGACTCCGGCAGCGGTATGAGGACGTGGAATGAAGGCTGCATCGCCAACTAACGCAATTCGGCCAAACGTCATCTGCGGCACACCTAAATCTAAGATCGCTTGGACAAATGGCTCTTGGGTTGCAGCAATCAGAGTTTGAAATGGAGACGGCAGAACTTGGCTGGCATAGGCACGCATATGCTGCTCAATCTCCGGAGCCATGAACCCCGGAGGAATGGAGCCGTTGCGGGGTTTCCCAGTTTTGTCTGTAAGAATGGCCGGTAATTCCGTTTCGCCATCGTAATTGACATACCAGACCCAGTTGAATCGTCGTTTCCCGGGGACCAGGGATTCATCTTCGCCTGGAATTACGTATTGGAGAATGTGAGAATTATGAAACTGATGAAAGACAAAGCGTTCTGTAAGAAGCTGAGCCGTCTCGCTTGACAGTTCCGTTTCCGGAACCAACCCTCGATAGGCGACATAACCTGC
>JBCBLF010000424.1:0-2229 GCA_038520475.1 Cyanobacteria bacterium J06627_8 | reverse complement strand
GAGTTTGTTACGCCCATATCATTGACATAAGCAGCCGCAGACTGCTGAAGCAATGTGGGTTCATTGGCTTTCCACCCAAATCGCCCTAACGCTTCAGTTTCTTCTACGGCATCCCACACATAATTCGGATGACCTGAAATACCATCATTATCCAGATCATCGGGATCAGCTAGAGCAAGGATTGTGGATTCAGGAACCGCCTCTAATAAACCTAATCCGAAAACCGGGGGTGGGATGCGATTCGAAAAGACAACTCCATCAGGCAAGGGAGTTCCATCAAAGCGAGAGAGCATCACCTGAGGCGATCGCAGCTGATAAGTTGTCCCATCATCGTAGGTTCCTTGAGACTCTTGCCACTCAATTTCAACAATGCCTTCAGGCGCATGGCCATAAACACCTTGTTCTTGTAACTGTGTCCCAATGCCGGCTACAGGTGGCGTGTTTTCGATCGGTGACAATGCTTCGCGCGCATATTCATACTCAGTGGTGTCAGGTGCAGTCTCCGTTAACTGACTTACTCGAACGACGCGTTGCCCCTTCTCAGGCAGCCCTCGACCATTGCTGATATGGCAGGCGACACATGAGGCTCCATTAAACAGTGGCCCCAGTCCTGAATTAACATTTGCAGGAGGGGTGACAAAGGCCGCTTCAAATGCCAAATCTCCGACCGCATGACGGTCAGCCCAATAATCGTCTAAGTTGGGAGCTGGCTGAGCATACGCCTGTGACGTTCGGGTAAATAGCGTGGTGTCTCCACCTGCCATGGGCACAGAAGTTCTAGATTGAGCCGGAAGATGGAGCAATGTAGAAAGTGAAACTCCTATAACCGCGGCTGCAATTCCCAAAATCGCTCCGCGCCAGATATTTTTTACAGTCCTCATCTTGATGGAGCCTTTGTTTAGTCGATTTCCTTGGACAAGATAACAGAGATTATTAAGAGATTTAGCCTAATTGTAAAAACTCTCATTTGGCTTAAGATTTTTCAGCTCATTTAGCAATAAATCTCAGCCTTAGACACAAACGTTTTTCACTGAAATGCTCTTGGAGAAGAAGACTTAACTTAGAGTGCTTCTCCAAGAGCAATAGTATTGAGTAGTAGTGAATCTTAATTACTACTGAAAAACGGTAGAACTCGCTCGCTAAAGGTGTCGAACAACACTAAGACACTCTCGCGAGCCGCTGAAATCTGTGGCTGCGCACCGGGATCACACAAGGTTTTCTCGATGGGCCCCGGAATAGCTTGGATCGCTGCCATTGCAACATCCATCTGTTGCAGAATTTCAGCGTGCAGTGCCGGATCAACCGAAGAGACAAATTCACCAATGCCTCGTCCATCTGTCCCACGAGCGGGCATGTCGCCCAGATATGTATTCTGAGCACTAATTAGGTTGTCTTCGAAGTCTGCGAGAGAACTATGAGCAAAGCGAGCTTCAAGTAAGAAGGGGTTCTGAGCGTCAACGGCTTCCCCGATCTTGATATTCCCGAGTTCATCCAAGATTCCAATGATGCCTTGGACGATTTCTTCACCAGCTGATTCTAAAGTGAGATAGGCGTTGCTGCCTGCTCCTGCATTAACAAACTCGCTGCGATAAGCAGGGAAACCGTCAACGCCAATAATCCAGCTGCTTAGCAATGCATTCGCAGTTTGATCAAATACGAGTGCAATTGCCCCAAGATAGTCCAACTCTCGCTCAGTAAACTCGCTCAAGGACTTGTCATTGTCCAAGCCAAACAGCATGAAGCCAATCGCATGGAAGCCTTTTTGACTTGTCTGCAACCCGTCAATATATTCGGGCGTCAATTCATCAGCGCTATTGAGAATAGCTAAGACGTCTGCCTCGTTCAAGGGCCAATCATCGAGATCCGCATCGAGTCCTAGAGAGGCTGCCGGACCAAAGGCAAAGGCCTCGCTTTGCTCCCATGGGTGACGTGTGTCAAGCCATGTATCCCTTGCAGCTTGCAACGTAGAAGAATTTGGATCGGCAACAAACGCAGTGATGGCCTCTGAAAGTGCCCCAGTTTGCTGCGTCAAATACTGATAATTAGGAATCAACACCTGATCCACAAAGTCAGTGATGATTTGACGGTCGTCAAACGAGCTAGCATCTTGACTGCTTCTAGGAATAAAGACGAGAGAAGGACCATCGTCGATGGCGCTACCTTCGCCACCTTCGCCGCCTTCACCACCTTCGCCGCCTTCACCACCTTCGCCACCTTCACCGCCTTCGC
>JBCBLF010000423.1:0-2301 GCA_038520475.1 Cyanobacteria bacterium J06627_8 | reverse complement strand
CTGATTAGAGAGGAGCGATCGCCAATGAATCAGCTTGCAAGGCAGCGATTGTAGTAGTGAATAGTAATGCTCGATAGTTCATAGAAAACCTACGTTGTCTTGACATCTACTGGGCTATGAACAGAACAGGTGATTTTCCATCAGCTAAGTGCGTGGATGAGGGGTGAGACACCATGCCTTTTTTGAAGCAGCGACCTAAAATGTGAGGTGTTCCGTTTGAGTGACAATCGCTATGTTGACTGAGCCTCTCAATCTCAGACCTCTTCAGGATAAAAAAGCTTTCCTCTGCGACATGGATGGTGTTATTTACCATGGCAATCGCTTACTACCGGGGGTGCCAGAGTTCGTCGAGTGGCTCCACCAGAACAACAAAGCCTTTCTATTCCTGACCAACAGCAGTGAGCGATCGCCACGTGAGCTGAAAGAGAAGTTGAGTCGATTGGGCATTGAGGTGTCGGCCGACAACTTTTACACGAGTGCCCTAGCCACTGCTGCTTTCTTGGCTGAACAAAAGCCTGGCGGTAGTGCTTTTGTGATAGGAGAACCGGGCCTAATCAATGCCTTATATGAGGCAGGGTTTTCCATTAACGATACCGCTCCAGATTACGTAGTTGTGGGTGACACTCGCAGCTACAGCTACGAGAAGCTAGAACAGGCATGTTTCTTGGTTCAAAAGGGTGCAAAACTAATTGGGACAAACCCAGATGTCACGGCTCCATCAGAGAGAGGGATTGTTCCAGCAACCGGAGCGCTGCTATCTCCCATTGAGCTGACAACCGGAGTTAAAGCATACTGCGTCGGCAAACCCAATCCACTAATGATGCGAAATGGCCTCAAGAAGCTAGGGGCACGTCGGGAGGACACTGCAATTATTGGAGACCGTATGGATACCGACATTATTGCAGGCATTGAATCGGAGATTGAAACGGTATTAGTATTCAGCGGTGTCACTCGCTCAGAAGATCTATCTGAGTTTGCTTACCGGCCTAACTATCAGGTCTCTGGAGTTGGGCAACTTGTAGCACCCTGAGGCAGCTGTTTCAGAGCACACGCTGGGGTAACTCAAATCAACACGGAAGCTGCGATAAACAGCCAACCGTCCATGGGGGCTAGGGCTTTAGGTGAATGATTGGTCTCTATTCAACGTTAGCGGGTTGTTGTTTGGGTTTAGAGACCAGGTTAGTCACAACGCGAAAGAGTAACAGTACTAAAATTAGAGCGACGATAACAGCAACGAGTGGAGCTGTCAAAGCTAACAGAGATAGAGCGATCGCCCCAACAAATTCGGCGATCGCTACTAACAGATTTGTTAAGCCCCCAGTCGTTGCTGTTGAGAGAAGGCGTGTAAAGCCATTGAGTCCCTTCGCCGTGGCAGCAGCACCCCCGCCCGCGACAATGGCAAGGCTCCACTTAGCAAATGGGTCAAGTTGGTCAGCCGCTAATGCCATCAAGAGCGTACCCGCTGCTGCCGCAACGGGCAAAGCAACGATGTCGACAGCATTGTCTAACCAAGGAATCGTGTAGGCCAGAAGCTCGACAACCAGAGCAATCGTAAGGCCAGCGAAAGCGGTTTCGCTATCTAACCATGCCATGTTGTCACTCAAAGGCAAGTGAGCGAAGACAGCAGCGATGCTCAATACCCAAAATGGAACCACAACGCGAAATCCAGCAGCGATGCCTAATCCTAGCCCAACGCTAATACTTTCCAGCAGGTGTAGATCCATTGTCGGTATTTCCTCAGTCAGTCACTCTTATTCTGACAAAATAGAGCAGGGACTACACAAGGTCAATTCCAGACAAGTTGCCGCTCAGGCCAAGCTGATTGCCATCAACAACCAATTCATCTGCAAACGTTCCATCAGTCCGACGTCCGAGAGAGGTTGGGGTAAAGCTAAAGGCATCTTCATCTCGTCCAGACACACCCGGCACCCTAAAGTTGCCTCGCGTCGAAAGGATGAGTTCATCATCTCGGAGGGCGATCGCATCAATACTTTCACTTCTCCGAGTCAAATTCACATCACTTCCATCGAAGTATCGAGACACACCCCCTCGGGTTCGATGCCCTAATGACGTCGGCTTAAAGAGTAAGATATCCTCACCCTGACTCTTCACCCCATTGGAAAACGTCGCTCGGTGTGTAGTCGAAAAGAGGAGGCTACCATCAGGCAATTGAGTCAACGCATCAATATCTTCACCATTACGAGTCAACCCGAGGTCGCTGCCATCAACCACCAGTTCAAAGCGTCCTCTTGTTTGTCCTTTACCGAGCGAAGACGCTGTAAACTTGACGATATCTGAGTC
>JBCBLF010000422.1:0-2308 GCA_038520475.1 Cyanobacteria bacterium J06627_8 | reverse complement strand
CAGATACTATTGAATCACGCCCAAACCCTTAAGCAGTCGAGAGGATATCGAGTCCGGCAAACGACAGTCACTCAGGCCGTGATGCGTCACGGCATTAGACCGGAGCAAGAGCAGGCCATCATCACGGTGACGCAACCGTCTCGACTCTCGGTCTTATCCGGTCTTACCGGAACGGGGAAGACCCATACCGTGAAGGTGCTCCGGGACATTTACCAGGCCAACGGGCATGAGGTGCTGGGCGTAGCGGTATCGCGACGCGGGATGGAAAAGCTGCACGAGAAAACGGAACTCAGTCATCAACGCTGGTGGGAACCCTTCGTGGAGCAATCTCCAGAACAAACAATGAGTGTGCATCGCTTGTTTGCGGCATTAGATTACGTACAGAACAGTCAATGGCGATATGGTGCTCAATCAGTCGTGCGATCGCCCCTTTCGAATCGAACCGTCGTGATCGTCGATGATGCACAGCGAATCAACACCGCCCAGATGAATCGTCTTATCACGGAAGTCAATCAGGCTGGTGCCAAACTGATTCTTTGCGGAGATTTGAAGCAGCAACAAAGCTATGAACACCGGGGCGCATTTGCGGCGATCGCCCAGCGATTCGGCCATATTAAGCTGAAGCAAGTCGTGAGACAGGAAGACGAGCAGGCTCAAACCATCGTGCAACAGATGTCCCAAGGCGAATCCCAAGCCGTGGTTCGACGGTTGATAGAGCAGGGTCAACTTACCTTTGTTGAACACAAAGAAGAGGCCATGCTCCAGACGGTACAAGCATGGAAACCACAAGGTATTCGACATCCCAGGCAGCATCTGATGATTACCGAGACCCGAGAAGATGCAAAAGCGTTGAATCAGTTAGCGCAACATGCTCGGATTGAATCCGGGGTGTTGAGTCAGGTTGCCGTTAAGGTGAAGGGCGACCATTTCTACAAGGGCGATCGCCTTTTGCTGACCGAATCGTCCCATACCTATGGGGTGACAAAAGGAACATTGGGTACATTGAAGCATCTAGATTCAGTAACGCGAATGGCCGTGGTGAAGCTAGATTCAGGACAAACTCGGTTGATCAACACCCGACTGTATCGAGGGTTGGAGTTGGGCTATGCAGTGACGACAACAACCGCACGGGACGTTGAAGTGAATCATGCTTATGTAATGGCCCATGGCGATGGACGTGAGGCAGCGTTGGTTCAACTCTCGCGAGCACAGAAGCAGACTCAGGTGATTGCCTATGGTCATGGGGTTGAGCATGACCAGGAGCAGAACTTAGCCGAACAACTGAAATACTCAAAACTTCAGGAATTTGCCGTGATTGCACATGAGCGTGGGAAGGAACAGGAGCAGGAGCGATCGCAATAGTTTAATCCCCAAGAAATCGCTAATTCAATGGGCATTAACTTCATCATTTTTTAGGGTTGTCTAGGTCTAATTGTTGCGAAATTGTATCGTTAAAAATACTGATTTTCTTCCGGTATGAAAAATTTCTTTTACGTATAAATTGGGGAATGAAACGGACTCTATAATCGCTGAATGTTGATCGCCCTCAATCAATCATGGAAAATCTGAATCTCTCTTTGCTCCAAGGCTCTAAATTGATCAATTTCGATCAAGAAGAGTTCTCCTCCGACCCACTTCAACCCACTAGTCAGAACCCAATACCGTCTTCTTTATCCTCGACGATGAATAGTGAAGACATTCTTCCCTCTGTTGCCCAGCACTCAGAGTTGGATCACGTTAGTGATGAGATCGGTTTGTCTTCAAAAAATAAACAGCAGTTTGAAGCCTCTGATCAGGACATAACAGGTCTTCCCAACACTGTTGTATTGGTTAATCAAGATCGTGATGGATTACGAACGCGCAGATCAACTGACACCTTCAATGCACAAGTCAAAGGCGAGCGGATTATTTTTAAAGGCCGTAATGAAAAGGTGGTAGGAACCTCAAAAGACGACACGATTAATGCTTCAAAAGGCAAAGGAGGCAATCGTCTGTATGGCGGAAAGGGCAATGATAAATTGATTGCAAGGCGAAATGACAGGCTTTTAGGTCAAGCGGGTAACGATATACTTGAAGTACGGGGTGGCAAGAAAAATATCCTCAAAGGAGGAAAAGGCAAAGATACCTTAATTGCCAACAAACAAGACAGACTCTTTGGCGATGGAGGCAAAGACGTACTTTATGCTGGCCAGAAAAACAACCGCCTGAAAGGTGGTGGAGGCAAAGATGAGTTCTGGATCGCATCAGGTAGCTTACCTAAAAGAGCCAATACTATTTTAGATTTTAAGGTTGGTACTGATGTTATAGG
>JBCBLF010000421.1:0-2320 GCA_038520475.1 Cyanobacteria bacterium J06627_8 | reverse complement strand
TCAATTTACAGGAGACAACAACATCTTCGAAGGAACGGTGGTCAGCGCGGCACAAGACGGTGATGATTGCCTGATTAAGCTGGATGTTGAACGGTTGGGTGAACTGTGGTGTCGGGGTGAAACAGTCTCACCAGGAACGGAGGCAGCTTGTTGCGTGCGGAGCGATCGCCTGTCTGTGGCTCCTTTATCTGACTCGACGAGCCCTTCCCGCTCAGCTCCAATCAATCAACTCTCTGCGCGCGTCACTGCAATTGAGTTTACCGGCTATATCACCCGAGTTTCGCTCGCGCTCGAACGCAACGGAGCTGAGATGCTCTACAAGGTCAGAACAACGGATTGGATGAATCAGGACATCCAAGAGGGACAGGTGGTGACTGTCCAGTGGTCTGCAACAGATTGTATTTTTCTTGCCCATTAGCAAAAAATGTCACAGACATTGCACGTCTAGATGTATTGATATAGACTCGTTGGCTACTTTCCTCACGCAGATCGATTGATTTTCTTTAAGAATTCTCAAACAAAACTATGGCTAAGATCTCTCGTCGAAATGTACTCCGCACTGGTTTAGCTGCTGGTGCCTTCGTGGCTGCAACCCGCTGTGCCTCTGCACCTGAAGGAACTCCAAATAATCCGGCACCTGGCCCTGAAGTAACAACTAACTCTGTGAAAGACGTGACCCTCCGATTGATTGGAACGGGCGTCTCTCAGATCAATGAAATTCGTGACAAGGCGCAGGAAGACCTCGGCTTTTCCATTGAAATGCGCGCGCTGAGTACCGAAGAAAATAACCAAATCGCCATTACTCAGCCTGGGCAATACGACATCTTCGATGGAGAGTATTTCAGCTTACCGCTGGTTGTGCCCTCAGGAAATCTTCGGCCCATTGACATTTCTAAGGTGACCGATTGGGACAAGATCGTATCTTTCTTCACTACTGGCAGCTTCGAAGGGATGCCCGTCGAAGCATCTCAGGGAACAGCACCTTACAAGGTGATGTATCTCACAGGTCCAGATTCTACAGAGTTTTCATCCACCCCAACTGACTACGCCACGCTGATTCCGTTTCAATACAACGCCGACACATTGGGTATTCGGCCAGACTTAGTCGGTCGTAGCATCGAAAGCTGGGGAGAATTGTTCAACGAAGAATTCCGTGGCAAGACCTCCATTCTTGACATTCCTCAAATCGGCATGATGGATGCAGCCATGGTTGTTGAAGCCCTGGGCCTCATGAGCTTTGGCGACAAAGGCAACATGACCCGCGATGAAATTGATCAGCTCACCAACATTCTTAAGGAACAAAAGCAGGCTGGGCAGTTCCGTGCATTCTGGAAAACCTTCGACGAATCTGTGAATTTGATGGCGTCTGGTGAAGTCGTTGTGCAATCGATGTGGTCACCTGCGGTAACCGCTGTGAAATCCAAAGGCATCGAATGTTTCTATGCACCATTGAAAGAAGGCTATCGTGGCTGGGGTGGCGGCATCGGACTCTCCAAGAATCTGGAAGGTCCGGCCCTGGATGCGGCTTATGAATACATCAACTGGATGCTAGAAGGCTGGGTGGGTGCATTCCTTGGCCGTCAAGGATATTACAGTGCGGCACCTGAAAATTCTCGAAAGTATATGTCTGAAGCCGAGTGGGATTTCTGGTACGAAGGCAAGGAAGCCAGTGAAGACATGGTCGATCCTTTCGGCAACACCCTAGAGAAGGCCGGTGCCATTCGCGATGGCGGTTCCTTTAAGGAGCGCTTTGGCAACATCGTTGTATGGAACTCCACGATGGAGGAGAACACCTATCTCGTTCAGAAGTGGAACGAATTTATTGCTTCATAAACGTGCAATCCATTCAACAAAAGGGCAAGCGATCGCTTGCCCTTTTGTGTCTCTATCATTCATCTGCCTGATTCTCACATGTCTCTTTGGAAAACAGCGAAGCCCTATCTGTTAGTCACACCGCAGACCATCGTATTTTTGATGTTCTTGGTGTTTCCAATCGTTATGATTGCCATCGTGAGTTTTTGGCAATTTAACGGCTACTCGATGGTTCGCGAGTTTACGTGGGGTAATTACGCGACGATTTTTTCGTCTAATGTGGCGTTACGGACGTACCTCAACACTTTTAAATATGTGGTATTGGTGTGGTTCTTTTCCCTTGCGTTAGCGTTTCCTGTTGCCTACTTTCTTGCCTTCTATGTAGACAGCCTACGGTGGAAAGTAGTGCTGTTCCTCGTGTGCACGGTTCCCTTTTGGACGTCGTATATTATTCGGAATATCTCATGGATTCCGCTACTCGGGAGAGAAGGGTTAGTCAATCAAATTT
>JBCBLF010000420.1:0-2325 GCA_038520475.1 Cyanobacteria bacterium J06627_8 | reverse complement strand
TGATCCCAATCGTCAGCGGTGGGATCACATTCGCTTTGTAGCGCTCTCAGATAGTGAAACCGAGCCTCGCGGTCGCGTCAATCAACGGGATTGGCAGCAAGGAGCACTGGCAGCCGACTCTCTAGACCGTCCTGCCGTAGAGGGGAGTCTTTGGGCGGAAAATTTGGGAGTTTCCGGCGATCGCCTCAACTATCCCCTGACTGAAACCACAGGCTATCTCAACAACCTGGAGATTATCAACAGTCGTCAGCCCGACTTTCTGGTCATGCCAGGAGACCTCATCCAAGGGGGTGGGTACCAGCCTGCTTGGGACGAGTTTTCCGCCATAACGCTGGGGAATTTGATAGTGGGTTGTCGGAGTATGCAATTCTCCCTGCTTTGGGTAACTGGGAAAACTTTGGTGCGCTCAACGGTGGCTATGGCATCGATGATGATGGTCGCTTCGGCCCCTTGTTTGGTCGCCAGAAGGTTGACGTTTATTTTGATGCTCCAGAAAACGGTACCCCGGAACACCAAGACAACTATTACCGCATTGACTACGGCCCGGTTACCATTCTTACCCTCGACAGTTCCAACGGCGAACCCGATGACAGCCGCGACAACTACGGCGGCGAAGACCAGCCCCCCCAAGTTAGCGGCCAGCAATTTACCGGACCCGGAACCGATACCCAGGCGAACTTCACTCGCGAGCAGTACGAAGCAGAAGGTGGAACCGATCTGTCAGATTTTAATCCTGGTAGTCCTCAATGGAATTGGGTGATTGAGCAACTGGAAGATGCCAGAGCCCAAGGGCAGATGATCTTTGCTCAGTTTCACCATGCACCCTATTCCAACGGTACCCACGGCTTGCCAATGAATCATGAAGATTCCTCAGGGCAGGGGGGAACGCCGATGCGTCAGTATCAGCCGCTGTTTGAAGAGTATGGTGTGGTTGCTGTTTTCTCAGGCCATAGTGAAATGTTTGAGCGCAGCTTCGTCGATGAGGACGGTGATGGCGTCGGTGTCTATTACTACGATGTGGGGGTTGCTGGCGATGGAATGCGAGGCCAACGCACTGATGCAGACGGCAATCTACTAGGTTACAACGCCTTTAGCCAGTGGACGGCGGATCAGGATGAGCCGGAACTGTGGGAAGAAGTCGATGGCGTTCTGCAAAACGTAGCCGGAGGTAAGCATTATGGCCATCTGGAGGTCAATGTTCAACGGCTAGATGGTGAAGAAGGTGGCGCAGAAGTCACGTTCACTCCGGTCTACAGCTTCCCAATTCTGGACGCTAACTATGAGTTAGTCGATACTGAGCGGCGGGTGTATGGTGACGAAATTACCTTAGAGATCAATGCTGATGGGGTCGCCACGAGTCCCGTGCCTGAGGAGTTTTCGGTCGAGTCTGGAGTAACCAGTGTATTCCTTGATTTAGATTTGATTGAGTCAGCGACTGGGCTTGCCCTGACGGGCGTTGACAGCGAAGCTGAGCCCTTCTCTGAGGATTTTCAAGTTGGATTTGCCATCAATGACAGCACTGACTTTAGCTTCACAGCTGAACCCTTTGCTCCCGTTGGTGGCACGATTGAGCATGATGGAACCATCACATTCAACGAGACGGTTACCGTAGGCGATTTCTCCATTGGTTTCGATGCCGATCGCATCTCTGAGTCCGCTAGTGGATTTTTTGTCGCTGATACCGTTGAAGGCAACGGTCTAGACATTCTGTTCGACATTGGTGCTCCCGGTGTTTTAGAGACCACTGATACTGAGTTGACGATTGCTGAGGCCGATCTGCTCCTGGCTCCTGAGTTTACCGATGCTCTGGGTTTGCCAGACTTGACGGGTGCGGATGTCGGAGATGCCCGCGTTGATGCCCTGCTAGAGGATGCTGCTGCTGTTGATTTTGAGGGTGAAGGGCTAGAGGCAGGCAGTCTGGTAACCGACCAGTTAACAGGTCTAACGGTTGCGACTAGCGGTCCAGACGCCATGATCTTTGACACAGCTAATCCTACGGGTGGCGACAGCGACTTGGCCAGTGACATTCTGGGCAATGTGCTGATTCTGTCTGAAGATGGGGACAGCACTGACCCCGATGATAATGCGAATGGCGGAACCTTCGAGTTCACATTCGATGACCTCGTTACCCTAGAGAGCATTGGCCTCCTTGACATCGAGAAAGCGGGTGTGATCACTGCTTATGATGAGACTGGCTCTGTTCTCGGTGTTGTAGAAACCACAGTCACTGGTGATAACCAAGTGGGTGCGGTTGAGATTGGTCTTGACGGAGTGAGTCGAGTCGATGTCACGCTGGTTGAAAGCGGAGCCATCACCTCTTTGACT
>JBCBLF010000041.1:13842-25976 GCA_038520475.1 Cyanobacteria bacterium J06627_8 | reverse complement strand
TTCAGACTGTGAGGTCGAAGATTGGTTTATCTGCGTTTCTTGGATGGCACCGTTATTAGCATCTATCGATTCAGGGCTAGCGTTTGTCGGTTGAGGTGTACGGGTCGTCTCAGATGCCGAAGTGAGGACACACCCAGATAATCCAACGAATCCGATCAGACTCATGAACAAGCGATAGTGATTCATGACACACCTTTAGTTGACGATACACAGACCAACAACCTAAAGGCTACAGATTCATACCTCCATTTTCCTGAACAGCCGTTGAAGAATCGGGAGTGTCACATTAATGTATTCATCACCATCCTCGCATCTGTCTTTTGCTCCAGTCGATCGCTGTAGAACATTCAAATCAGAGGATAAAAACGAGCAGCAAACCGATCAATCTCGCCCTATCACTATCCTTAAGACAAGACTTGGCAATGCTACTGAAAAGGTGAGGATTTTGGGCGCACGGTGCAAGCCCAAAATCCTCACCTTATGGATTGAGAAGTTCTCTAAGTTGTGTCAAGGCATCGTTACGGACGTATGCAAAATACTCATACCAGTGTGCCTGCGTCATATCGACGCTGACCATAGCCACAGCCCGACGACTAGTAGTGCACTACTGATCATTCAGTGCCCAGTTATAGTCAAGGTATCTCACACGATATCCACCAGCCTGGAGATACTCAGCATCTTCTTCGCTAATATATTGGCTGATGAAATTGAGGGCAGCACGCTGCTTATCCGAGCCATCAAATCCACTCTCAACGCTGTAATCGCCGACCCAATCTTCGCCAAACCAATCAAACAGCGCAGATATTCTCACCTCTCCTGCGTCTCGATTAATTTGGATACCTTCAGAGCTAAGCAGCCATCGAGCCGTCTGCTCTTCGAGCTGTTGATCTAGGTTCTCTCCATTGAAGGGCTCTCGTCGTAATACAGGGCAGCTAATCGCTGAGCAATTGACTGCTGCGTGAATGCGAGGTTCGTTAAAGTCTACCCGAATGGTTTGATGCTCAATGTTGTCTAACGTCTTAGATTCACCTGCAATGCTGAACCTTCGAATACGCCATACCCCAGGAATGTCACGAATGCTGGATTTTAGTGGATCTTGGTCGATGATGGACTGAAGCGTAAATGAGTTATAGGCGTTGATGAGAAATGCTAATTGCTCGTCTTCACTCCAAGAATTGTAGGTTTCTGGAGAAACGGCTCCGATGGATGCATTAAAGCGGTCAAGTCCGGTACGGTTTTGCTGCAATCCCAAATAATCCACAAATCCGTCGTCATCCACGTAGGTTTCCAATATTTCTGCGTAGGCATCGTACGTGAACGGTTCTGAATTGGCAGCAACTTGAGCAACAGCGTCAGATGACGAGCTAGATGTCGAAGAAATCGCAGAGCATCCTCCCAATACGATTGCAGACGCCAGCAGTGTAAATCCAAGAACCGTGCTTCGATTCATGAGCGATCGCTTCTGCTTCAATGTCTCCATTTCTCAAAACCTCCCTCTGATATGTGTGTTTAAAGTCGACGTATGCGTTTACAATTCCATTCACTTCGATCAAGCTGAAAATTTTATGAGTCGGACCTTGGCAATATGTAAGAATTTGTCCTTAACGCTGTTTCCCGTCCTCGAGTCCAATCTCGGTTAAGAATCATCTGAGCACCCCATCCGATTAGAAATGGGACCCATAGCAGAACTCGCTCAAGGTCGCGTAATCTCCATGAACGGTCACCGATGGATTCTCGATACGGCAATACAAAATATACGACTGCCGAAATTGATAAAAATCGCGTCCCCCAGTTTCGGCTACTAACGGCGAACGGCACGATCCAAGTAAAGTACCAGGCATGGGTAATCGGTGAAATGACAAACACACCAAATAAGTACCACTCTGCAAATTGCAGGAATGATCGCGATCGCAACATCAACCAACCTACCCATAGGGCGAGAGGAAGTGCAAACAGTCGATTGCTCCATCGGGATACGTCCCATACCTGACGCACCAGATAAGGAACGAGTTCTGCACTGCGCCCATGGGAAACAAAGACAGAACTCGTCGGGATGAGTGGACAAGCTGTGCCGTCGCAAAAAGCCAAGGACGTGAGCACCATTGGCAGACTACCTAACACCGCCACGATGGGAATGACCAGCCAACGGCCTTGGCGGACGCCCTTCCATGCGATGAACACTAAGATCGGCAGCGAGATCCATTTGAATGCAATGCTGACGCCAATCCAAAACGCACTCCATCCATACGTCCAGAGCGATCGCCCATCGTTGTCCGTCAGAGCCCCATCGCTTTGGCTCGATCGTTCACCAGAGTCAAACGAGAGCCAAGCCGCAACCAGTGCTAACAAAAACCAGCTATCGTAGTGCCCGCCTCCTGCAATGCAATACAGAATGAGGGGATTCCATGCGTAATCGACAGTCCGACGATATCCGTATCGTCGCGCCAACAGATAACAAATGATGAGGTCTGCGGCAATAAACGCCGCCTTAAATAGCAAAACACTTGGAGCGATCGCCGCCAAAAAACGGAAGCCCCATTGAGCGAGCGGAGGGTAAATCGCTGATACATCAATATGATTTATCAACGGCCACCAATCGGTCCGCAATTCAGCCAGCGCCTGGGCAGTCGGCGCAAGATGATAAGGGCTAAATCCGTGCGTTTGAATCAGCCCTTCCCATAGGTAGCGCCAAATATCATTGCCTGGGTACATCCATAACAGAATGACTCGGCACAGGATGGCGATCGCCCAAAACTGAACCGCACCAACCTGCCGGATCATCCATGTCAAGACATAGCCCACACTCAGCAGGCCGTATCCAATCCAAAAGTGTCGAAAAACAGACGAGTCCCTAAAATCCCCATTGGGCATCATCCAGATGCACCCCAACAGAATCAGCAGGCCACTGATCGTTTGAGGATTCAGAAATGACAGTATTTTCGATGATTTCAGCCGCGCAGATCGAGTCATCGTAAGCACCCTCATCGGTGGGACGAAAGCGAAGACGAGACCCGAGATGATACAACACGATAAGACTTGAGAGATTTACGCATCGATGATGAGAACAACCTCCGTCGATACAGTTTCCCAAGGGTTGTCAAAATAATAACTCCAGCCTGAATACTCCCTTTCAACGTGCCTGAGATTTTGGAACGCCCGCCTTGCCGGGGCCGATAGTTAACCGGAATTTCGCGAATGGTCAACCCCAACTCAACCGCACGAACTTGCATTTCAACGGTCCAGCCAAACCCGCGATCGCGCATTTGAATAGCGTCTAATGCAGAGCGCCGAATCAATCGAAGTGGGCCTAAATCGTGATAGCGATAGCCCCATCCCCAGGCAATCAGCGTTGTCGCAAGCGCATTGCCAAAATTTTGAACCGGAGTCATAGCCTTTCGGCCAGAAAGGCTAGCGCGACGATTGCCCAAAATAAAGTCAGTCGACAAACGCCCATACAGAAATTCGGATACACAGGACAGGTCGTCACTACCGTCCCCATCGCAAAAAAACACCCACTCAATGTGAGCTGGGATGTTCTGCAATCCAGTCCAACAGGCTTGACCATATCCAGCTTTGGGCTCTGAAACAACCTCCGCTCCAGCGGCGATCGCCCGACTTGCACTTCGATCGACACTGCCATTATCGACCACTCGAACGTGGTAAATTCCTCGACGATGAAGGTCTGCTATCACCGCTCCAATAGCTGCCTCCTCATTTCGCACCGGAATAACGACCATCACATCATTAGCGTTCACACTATGCACCATCGACATCACACGATCCCGGTTGTCACTGCTGGCTTGCTATATCTATCTAACAATGATTAGGCACACTTTTGTAGGCGCTCAGCGCGCCTACAGAAATGCCGTCATCACAATCAAGCCTGCTATATCTCGTAACACACTCACACATGACTTAAATGAGTTTTCTTGTAGAATTTGACGCAATGTTCCGATCTGGCCAAGCCAGGTGTGTAACATTACGAATCATGCCCTTACTCGCAAACGTCTATGGTTCTTGCTAACTCTCCCATGCAGCACTCGTTTCTGACACGATGCGCGATCGCTCTCTGTTCAGTTTTAGGAGCAACCTCTGCTGGCATCGCTCAGGCCCTTGACGTACAGCTATCGCCAACCGATCCTCAATTGGGCGATACCGTCTCCGTTGTCATTCAAAGCGACACGACAAATCCCGACAATCTTTCAGTGGTAGCAAATCAGCGACGTTATCCAGTCTTTTCTACAGGAAACCAGACCTATCGTGCACTACTACCCACCACACCACTGGATTCACCGGGTCAAGTCACCGTCCAGGTTAGTGATGACGATGAGACTCGAAATCTCGCAATATGGCTGCGCGATCGCTCATTTCCAACTCAACGGATTACGCTTCGAGGCGGCGGCTCTAGCCTAACGGAGATTGAACGGTCACGGGTGCAAGCATTTAAACAAATTGTGAGTCCAGAACGATTTTGGAATGGTGCTTTTCTTCGGCCCACATCCGGTCGAGTCAGTACAATCTTCGGAGTGCAGCGCTATTACAACGGAGTTTTTGCAGAAAATTACTACCACAGAGGCGTCGATTATGCGACTAGCACCGGCACACCTGTCGTTGCCCCCGCAGCAGGCCGTATCGAACTCATCGGTTACGAATCTCAAGGATTCCGAGTTCATGGCAACACCGTTGGCATGGATCATGGACAGGGGGTTCTCAGTATTTTCATTCACCTGAGCCGCATCGACGTTCAAGAAGGAGATTTTGTTCAGGCTGGTCAAACCATTGGAGCCGTCGGTTCGACGGGCAGTTCAACCGGGCCACATCTCCATTGGGGACTCTATGTCAATGGTCAAGCTGTCGATCCGGTTCCCTGGAGATTTGAAGGCATTGATTAATATCCTCCACTATGGCATCCACATCGAGAAAACACGGGTTTGTGTTTGTTCACGGTGACATCCTAACAATCCTGGGCACACTAGGCCCAGACGGCAGAAAGCCGCTTCATGTCTAATTAGGAAGCGCCGTGGAGCATAAGCATGAGTATTGAAAGAATTGTTGAACAGGCACTGGGTGATGGCTATCTGACGCCAGCCATGGAAGCTGAAGTCGGCCGAATTTGCGACACTGCATCCGAACTATCTATCGAAGAATACATGTCCCTCGATCGCTTGATGGGGGCGTTGCTAACGGGCGAGGTGGTTGCCGTTCCTCGTAAGCAATTTATCAATGTAATGGAAGAGCTTGTATTGACCGAGGCGATCGCCCGAGTTTCTGAAATTGAGGCTAATAATGACGTCACCCTAGACTTGGGAGATATTGCAGCCTATGCCTTAAATCGACTTCCTCCCCTCTATGCAACAACTGAGGAAGGAGCCGAATATCAACGGAGTCGAGCCCAAGAAGATTTACAGGGTTTAATTGCTGCGAAGGTGGATGAAGCCATCAATCGTAGTCTTGATCGTCCAGAGTTCTTCCCAGAACGTCACGCGATTCAAAAAGAAGACAAGAAAGATGAATTCCTTTCGCAGATCAGCGGTATGTTGCAGACCTATGCGCACAAATACGAAGTGTCCAACGTGGCTGATCTTCTCCAAACCTCGAAAATATAGGTTTAGCCATTCCAGCTCGAACATCCGACTTAGTAACCTTCTCAAATCCATACTGTCAAATCCATGAAGCAATAGATCAGGCCCTACGTATTTCATCCACATTTCACCTGGCGTTCTGGATATTCAGAATGTTTTTCGCGGGCTGCGTCTGCGAAAAAATGTTCAACTGCGTCAGCTTTATATCAACTCTCTAAAATCCTGCTATATGGCAATCCGCAAATAGGTTAGAACATTTATTTTCAGGAAAGCCTCGCGACGCGAGGCTTTCCTGAAAATAAATGGATTTAATTTAGCGCGTAGCGCTATACATGTTCCTTGTCTCTTCAAGAGAGGCTGCGCCAACGACTTTGCCCAGGGAACGACGCCGGCTTCGACTCCGCTCAGCCGGCTGAGCGGAGTCGAAGCCGGCGTCTCCTAGAGGGAGAAAGCTGACGTTATTTGTTGCTGTGTTTTAGAGAAACGGTATGACACAAAGAACCGCTCCTCATGGGCCACTCTCCTTTAAAGAACCAGCATGACGATGAGCCTCAGCGATCGCCTCAATCGCTCGCAGTAAGGTGTGTTGATTCCAATTCTGATACAGCTCCGCAGCGATCGCACAGCCGCCCGCACCAACCCCTTCTTTGACAAAGCCCTGCTCATAGGCTCTCAGTGCGGGATACCGAGAATGGGCAAAACTGAGCTGAGTTGATACGAGTGGACACCGGAGTAGGGCCGCAAGTCCAATCGTATTACCCGTCGGGTCATCTGCAACCCAGCGTGTCGTGCCTACAATGACCTGATCCGGTTCCCATCGGATGGCATGGGTATCGGCGAGCGCTGATGCAAGGGCGTAGATAGCTAACATCTGCGTTCCCCCTGCCAGCATCACCCGACACCAGCGGCTCGCTGCCAGCAGCATTCCAGCGATCGCGACCTGCACCGGATCACCCACTCCAGCAACAAGGTGCAGTGGATCACTGGGCAAATCATCGAGTGCTTGAATCGTGCGTAGATGGTCCAGACCCTTTGCAACAACATCTTGTTTTTGCTGATGATTACACGTTGGATGACTGCTATTCACCATGCCATTGACTGCCCATCCGAGTGCACTGAGCACAGCGAATGCGGTCGTTGTGCCTCCAACAACGCATTCACCCAGAATAAGATAGCTCTGTTGATGGCGTCTTCCCAGGCGATCGCCCCACTCTAGTCCTGCCTGGAATAGTTGCTGAACCACGGAGCGATCCATCGCACATCCACGGGTCAAACAACGAGCTGGCTGTCCATTCAAATCAATACATGGCACCGGTGGAGGATGAGGCAATCCAGCATTAAACAACTGGACGGGAATCTGTTGACCAGTCGTCACAGCTCTAGAAATGAACACAGGAGACGCGCCAGCATGAAGGGGCGGCAGAGGATGTTTAGGATGAGTAGCCGGACCGTTGTAGAGAAATTCAGCATCGGCGATCGCAGTGTATTGGCGATCGGCGGGTGTAGCACCAGCTGCCGAAATACCAGGAATAAGTCCCGTTTCAGTAAATCCCAACACACATACGAATAGCGGGCGTAAGCCCTTCGCAGCATGGAGCCACGGAATCGCACAAGAGGATTCCGTATGAATGCGAATCATGAACTTCTACTCCTCTTCAAGCAAAACTTGAACCCACTTCGGAGGAGCAGGAATTGGTGTTTTCAATCGCTCAAACATCAGCCAAACCGTCAGATGCACGGTAAACAAATACACGATGTCGCTTAGAAGAACCGCTAAAATCGTGACGACCTGAACGGCAACAATGCTGGGTTGACCAAGAATGCCTAGGTCAACCCAGCCCAAACTCATCAACAGATTGACAAACCACTCTGTAATAGGCAAATTCAGTAGCCATTCAATCAAGTCGGTGATGCGGCCAGTGAGATAGACCCATAGGTCTTCGCCAATAAAGACAGACAGTAGCCAAACGCGAAAGAAAAAACTGAGAGTCGCAACAATGGTTCCGATCGCAATGGAAATAGACCAAGGAGTATTTCTCTGCCACAAGAAGCCCAATTGCACGCCTAGCAGGCCATAGGGAACCAAAAATAGAAGACTGAGATAAGGCCCCATTAAGACAGACAGCAGGAGACACGACACGACGGCAGACATCCATGCAGCGCGCTGCCCCCATCGAAGATAGACCAGTGCAATAGGCGCGGGAAAGAAGATCCGCATCCAAGGGCCAATGCTGAGGTAGTAGCTAATCAGCCATAGTAAGCTTGCAGTGCTCGATAAAAAGGCTGTTTCAACCAAATCAAGAGGAATCGAGCGACCATCAGGGGCAATTCGCTTGCGATTGATGGGGTGGGGCGATCGCCCAGCATTTCCACCTGAAGTCGTATGTCCTTCAGTTAACGAAACAGGTGTTTTCAGCACATCATCAGTATCTGCCCATGGGTCATCGTTGTCGATCGACGCAGTAGATGCCTGACTGTCGGAGTCAGATTGAGCTGACGACGGATAATCCGAATCAGACGCTGCCGCATCAAATTGACGATCGTTAGTAGAACCACTCATGAACAACTGAATTAAATGTCTTAGTCGGGTCAGGGTTTTTGTATTGTATTCGTGCTGCCACTAGAATGCACAGGCGGTTGTTATCACTTATCTCTCCGATCCCGTTGGAGCAATGTCTTCAACCCCAATCTGTTGTATGGGTTTGGTCCATCAATGTCGACCGAAGAGCTGCTTCTCAATAAACGGTTTCCTGCGAACAATTAATGACGAGCACTCACTTTACTGTAGCTCTGCTCAAACCGGCGATACAAACCACTGCATCATATCCTCGAAAAAGAATGATTAGCTGAGACTTGCAGCACAGTCTCCAATCACTCATTTCTTCATAAACGTTGCAAGGGATAGAAATTCATCTGACAGAACGGATAGGCTGATGATAAGGTGATTACTCGTTTGGCTCATTCTATTTCACCAATTTAGGGGTTTGGCTAGTTGAAGGCGATGGTTACAAGAATTGAGGTGTCCGGATCAATCCATCCGAATATTGGTCAAAATAAAGGAGAACAGGTTCAGAAGCTCCACGGTTTCACCCTACGGCAGGATCGAGATTATTCCCCCCGTGTCCTGATGTAGAGGCATAGAGCTGTGGTCATTGGCAGCTCCAACTTTGATATTTGAATACAGTTTGAATACGACTGTCTTATCTCTCTATCCCACTGGAAATTAATAAACATTTAAGAGAAAAAAGCCATTGAATCTTTCGTCTGCGTCCTATGCGTTAGCTCACCCCGTCAACCACTCCCGAGCCCTCTCCCCACAGTCTTGGCCATTTGATCTCAAGTGGTTACCGGAGAAAGCCTATTTGGTTGGGGGTAGCGTTCGTGATGGGTTATTGCAGCGATCATCATCACATCTGGATCTAGATTTCGTATTGCCTTCTAGGGCGATCGAATCAGCGCAGGCGATCGCGCATCATTATCAGGCTGGGTTTGTGGTGTTGGATCAGGAGCATCAAATTGCACGGGTTGTGTTTGATGACGTCACCGTTGACTTTGCTCAGCAAGTTGGTGACAGCTTAGAAACAGATTTGCATCGACGAGATTTCACCATTAATGCGATCGCCTATCACCCTCATACTCACACCATAATCGACCCTCTATGCGGGCAAACCGATCTTCAGCAACAGGTGATTCGCATGATCAGTGCTGAAAATCTTGAAGAAGATCCATTACGACTATTGAGAGCCTACCGACAAGCTGCGCAACTTAACTTTCAGCTCGATTCAGAAACGAATCGAACGATTAAAACGCTAGCCACGCTTCTCCAAAAGGTCGCCCCAGAACGCATCTACAATGAGCTAAGCTATCTTTTGTCCTATGGCTCAGGGACTCAACAACTGTTTCACATATTTGAAAATCAATTGCTCAACGTCTGGCTGCCGCATGCATCAGACCTATCAGTTAAGCAAGTGCAGGCCATTGACTGGGCAGTTGACCAGATGATTGCGATTTGGCCTGAGCTAAAGCAACTGCTGTTGCGATGGCCGCGAGATCAGCAGCATGCAACTGGCGGAGGCCGCAGCTGGCTCAAAGTCACAAAGCTGGCTTGTTTAGTTGACCCAGATCCATCCGGCGCTGAATCCGAACTTCGACGACTCAAATGTAGCCGTCTAGAAATTCAATCTGTATTACTAGCCCTGCGACAGATGCCGTTGATTACCTCTGGGGCAATCGCTCACCTATCCAGGCGAGAACAATTCTTCCTTTTCAAAGAACTCGGTGATCTGTTTCCAGCAGTTGCAGCGCTGACGATTGCCTATGGTACCTCTATCGATAGCCTATCGTCTCTGATTAAAAAATTTCTTACCCCAAATGACCCAGTTGCTCATCCTCAACCACTATTAACCGGACGAGAACTCATGACGCAGCTGCAGCTATCGCCAGGACCACAAATTGGAAAACTGCTGTCTCAAATTGAGATGTCTCAAGCTGAGGGCAATGTTTGTGATGCGCAAGGGGCGATCGCCTTTGCCAAGCAGCTCATCCTGACCGACGGTGAATCCTGACAGATTGCGAAGCGAACGTCAGGATTCATAGAGCATCAGGCCATTACCATTGCTTTCTTCGAATGCTGTTCACGACGCTGCGATTCACAACAGAGGGCTGTTAGATTTTCTTTCATGCTATTGGTGAAAATCATGCTGAAGACTCCTTCAAACCATCCTTTCCCAGCCCTTGCCCGCACCGTCTGTCGAAGCAAAACTGCGGTTTCACCCCAATCGTCGGCCTCTGTCCCATGCATCGTAACCGGTTGTAGGGTCCAAGCTCCTTTCATGAGCTTTAGATCACCTTGAATTAATCGAAAATCAATTCGAGACTGCGGAGTTTCAATATTCTCAGTGCGAATTCGTGACTGCACGTCTGCCAACATGACCTTAACCGATGAGACTTGCTCAACAACCGTGCGATCGCCAGCCGCCTCCAGCACCCTGCTTAATTTAACCGATGGCAAGAACTGATCAAAATTGGAGTAGTCTGTCATCACATTCCAGACCTGTTGCTGAGAGGCAGGAATTAAAATTTGTCCAGAATATCGATCATCCTGAGCATGAACGATGGGAGATCGATTGAGGAGCAAATGCTGCTCATAGGGAGCAAGCGAAGCCACAAGAGTGTCGAACGAACAAGTCAGCTGCTGGGCCATCAGATGCGAATTTTTGTTACAACCTCTTGCATACTAACGTTCTTCACAACTTTTAGTGCCCATCAATGGCCGTAATGTTTATCGAGTAGACACCATGTGAAAATGTCTACCTCGCCAACAAGAACATCTTCACTGTTATCTATTGTTAGATGGGTGGGCGTGTGGGTATTCATCCATCAATATTGACCTACGCCAAAAATTAGAGTTCGACGAGGAACGGCAACTTGACCCGGAAAATATAGGAAATCTTTATAAAATGGCTGAACGTGATAGTATCTGGGAATTGCAGTTTAATTTTTTCTAGTTATTCGAATCATCAATGCACGATTCTAGGAGGTAGAAGAAGTGCAAATTGATATTGAGGACGATATCAACAGTCTTCAGGTCAGTCGAGGAGCATCGGACCCCATACGAGTTGGCGTTATTGGGGTTGGGAACATGGGGCAACACCACACTCGAGTTTTGAGCTTACTTAAGGATGTGGAGCTAATTGGTGTTGCTGACCTGGATGTTGATAGAGGTCTAGACACCGCCAGCAAGTACCAGGTTCGATTCTTTGAACAATACACAGACATGCTGCCTCACATCGAAGCTGTGTGTATCGCAGTGCCCACACGCCTACACTACGAGGTTGGGCTACGATGCTTAGAAGCTGGCATTCATGTCTTAATTGAGAAGCCAATTGCCGCAAGCATTTCTGAAGCAGAATCACTCGTAAACGCTGCAGCCACAGCTCATCGGATCTTGCAGGTTGGACATATCGAACGCTTCAATCCAGCCTTTCAAGAATTGCATAAAGTTTTGAAAACTGAAGAATTGCTAGCGATTGAGGCTCATCGGATGAGCCCGTATTCATCTAGAGCCAATGACGTGTCTGTGGTCCTCGATTTGATGATCCACGACATCGACTTACTGCTGGAACTTGCCGGTTCACCCGTTGCAAAACTAACAGCCAGCGGAAGTCGAGCATCTGACTCTGGATATCTAGATTACGTCACCGCAACCTTGGGGTTTGCCAATGGCATTGTTGCAACCCTGACAGCTAGTAAAGTCACTCACCGAAAAATTCGGCGTATTTCCGCCCACTGCAAGCATTCGTTGACAGAGGCTGATTTTTTGAACCATGAAATCTTAATTCACCGCCACACAACAGCAAACTGTTCCACAGACTACGGTCAAGTGCTCTATCGTCAAGACGGATTAATTGAGAAGGTCTACACCAGCAATATTGAGCCGCTTCATGCAGAGTTAGAACATTTTGTGAATTGTGTCCGCGGGGGCGAACAACCGTCTGTTGGAGGCGAGCAGGCACTTAAAGCATTGAGATTAGCTAGTGTTATCGAACAAAT
>JBCBLF010000041.1:0-13742 GCA_038520475.1 Cyanobacteria bacterium J06627_8 | reverse complement strand
GAGAAAACAAAACTCGTTCGACTTGAATTATTGAATTATTCAGGCAGCTGATTAATGCTGCTGTTGGTGCCCAACAGCACCATCACAGCACCTTTGTTCAGGCGCATCACGGGGCTGGGATTAATTTCGAATGTGTCACTGTCTTGTTCACAACTAACGGCCAGTAGATTCAGACCATATCGCTTGCGGAGCTGAAGCTCTGCGATTGTTTTACCGTCAAATTCTTGAGGAACCGTGTGTTCAACGATGCTGTGATCAGGGTCAAGCTCAAAGCGATCGAGAATTTCTGGACGTGTGAGCGATCGCGCCAGTGAACATCCCATCTGATGCTCAGGAAAGATCACCTGATCAGCTCCGACTTTTTCCAGAAGTTTGCCATGAATATCCGACGACGCTTTAGCCACAATATGAGGCACGCCTGCCTCTTTTACATTGAGCGTTGTAATAATGCTTTCTTGAATGTAATTGCCGATCGCAACAATGACGGTATCAAATTCATACACTCCTGCTTCCTTAAGCGCAATTGGATTGGTCGAATCGAGCTGAAGCGCGTGGGATGCCAAGTTATCGGTCAAGGCTCTGGTGACCAGAGTCTCCTCGGTATCAATTCCTAAAACTTCGTAGCCAATCTGATGGAGCGTTCCACAGACTGCACGTCCAAATCTTCCTAAGCCAATTACCGCAAATTGCCGACGCCCAGATCGTAGATTTCGGAAGACTTTTAATGCTGATAGGGGCGGAAGATCCACGTTGTTCTCCAAAATATTAAAAATCAAATTTGACTGTAATGCGCATGCATAAGGCAAGCCACTCAAGATTAGACCATTCACCATCGTGACGGATACGTGTTTCCCCGTAGCTCATTGGGAGTCGTGTCCGGCATATTGGATGCTGAAGGCACGAATTATTCCTTCAATCCTGATTGCTGAAGGGAGGTTAAGGTCACAGCGTTCAACATCTGAGCATGCCTTCACGACTAGACACTTAATGGGCTCGGAGCATTTTGCTCAATACTCCGCATCACTCGAATATAAGCGGGGTCATTATTATCATCCAGTTCCTCTTCAAGGCCGCTGTCATCTTGAATTGCTTTTCTGGCAATGTCGGCGATCGCAGCATTAACTAACAAATCGAGCGCCTCGTCTTTGTCCAAATTATTCAGCGCATCAGCATATTTTCGGCTGTGGGTCGGGCGAACAGACTCTTGACAATAGTTTGACAATTCTCGGCTTTGCGTCATCACCTCGAAGGCAAATGCTTTTTCATCTTGCTCCCCGTAAATCGCTCGATGCAACAAGTTAATCATGGACGCATCATGCATTTGAATACTGTATTTATCGATGATCTGAGGCCAATACTTTAACGCCTTCAAGCCCTCTAAGCTTCGCTGATTAAGCCCCTCCTCTGCACAAGCAGAAGCGAATTCTTCAACACTCAACGGGCATCGCCCAAGATCATCCATCAACCTAGCGAGAACTTGGCCTGCTTGAAAATTTCGGGTTGGCTTTCCAGTCATTGGAAGCATCATGCTACCTCTGACATCAGCAACCATCGCCGTTAACTGTGTGAAGGTGTGATCCCGAACCTTTTCGACATCACCTCCACGATTTAGGGTCGCTTCAATTCGTGGAACGCCATAGCCAAGCTCAGTTAATGCGATCGGCTGTCGATTATATAGTTTGGGGCGATCGCGTCGATACATCGAGACCGTTGCAGCTTGATCTAAACACTGATCAAGCAGAAGGGTGAGTAACGTTGGTAAAATGCCGGGATTTTCGCGGTGATATTCGTATCCGAACCCCGCAAAAATCGATGCCATGTTTTTAGCTGCTTTGATGTACTGGGCTTCAACGTTATGAATCCCCGGTGAGACTTGAATATTGAGCGAGATTTTATTCATTAAATGGGCACCCAGAAGGGCCGTTAACGCATCTGGATGACAGAAATTTGCGGTGAAACTGTCGACTGGATCTCGAAGGGCCCCGTGACGATGAAATCCTGAGAAGAACGCTAAGTTCGGATATTTCTCGCACAGCACATAAGAATCGTTTTTAATCTCATCATGGCTGAACGATCCGGAGAGACAGGCAAAGACAACGTTGTTGCGTCCTAGTCGTTCCCGAATTTCGCAGGCTTCAGCTAAATCGGCTTCGATGTAGTTACTATTAGCGCTGAGGACAACGAGTTCGCAATTAACAATCAAGTATTCCAACGTATTAGGAACGAACTTCTGCTTCTCTTTATGGTGAGCCATCCGACGCATATGATTCACGTGATCGTGATCCATGCCTTTATAGGCGACTTCAGAGAAAGCTCCTAAAAGCTCTCGCCCGGAACGAGGCGCAAGAAGCAGGTTGTCTCCTCCATTTTGCATTGCAGAGTTGTAGGCAATTGATGCTGGATAGAGACCAATACTGTAAAAACCAATTTTCGACCGTTCCAGTTCGTGAATCCGCTGTTTGATTGCATCTTTATCGAGTGAACTGTCAAAAAAGCTGTTATGCATGTCTGTTTTCATACGTATTGCTAAGTCAAGGTTGCTAAACAATGGTGACGAGTGACAGCTGGCGCTTTTTCTTCAATGGGCAATTGCCAGCACCGAATGCTCAACGACCGACAATCAGCATTGGAATTAGGCATTTTCAACAGGTCGGATGGTCGTAATAATCAGCACCAGATTAAATTGTGAGCGATCGCCCACATTCGAGCTACAGTCGAATTGTAGATTTTATAGCCATCACCAGTTCCATCAGGACAAAACGACGAGCCCTTTGGCTGCGCGTCAATGAATCGAATGACATCAGGCATCCTAGCTTAGTGGCTAACCCTACAACTTGGCCCCATCAACGTTCGACATTCAACTTGGATAATATAGAGCCGATTGAGCGACTGCAACGTTCTCACATTACACTATTCGCTTTGTAGAAATCTTAGAGCGCTAAAGTGTATTGCTATCGCGAGATGAAGCAGTTTTGCCCAACCAATCTTGCCCGATTTGAATCGTGATATCGGTTTGCAAGACGCCTGTACTTTCAACTCGAACCTCGCCAACACCCAAGACCGACTGAATTAATGCGGCACTCTGCGCATCGCCTCCTTGAGCAATAATTCGTGTTTCGATAAGGGGTTCACTCCAGTCTCGGGCAATATGAACATTTCGATAACCCGATTCGTTCAAACGAGTGATGATGCGTTGAACCGCTTCAGGGCTATCAGTAGAATCTTGAATCGCAACTCGTAGGATGTTGCTTGAGCGGCGATCGCCCACATAGTCGGATGAACGCCGAAAATATTGAGCAACCATCTGGGTCACCGCTCGTTCTTGAGGGACCCAGTAACTCAAATGATATTGCCCAGGAGAACTAAAGTTACCAGGAAGCATCACCATTTGAACATCTGAGCGTTCCATTCCCGATGCAAAACCAACAAGAGCGAGCAACTCTTCAACGCTGAGGTTCGTGTCGACATGGGACTGAATGACTGAAAAAATTTGTGGGAGGCGCGTCAGGGTTGTCGGATTGAGGGTCTGCTCTTGAATCGCTCTCATCAGCGTTTGCTGCCGCTGGACGCGCCCAATATCACCCGTTTCGTCATACCGAAAGCGAAGAAACTGCATCGCTTCTTCGCCATCAAGCGTCTGTTCTCCTTGCTTTAAGTCGATGTAGAGGTGCTGGCTTTCATCGGTATATTCCATGTCTTTGGGCACATAGACGTTGACGCCGCCGAGGGCATCAATGAGTTTTTCAACGCCCTGAACATTGATGCGAACATATCGATCAATCCGCGTATCGTTCAACAATTCGCTCACGGCTGTTGCTGACAAGGCAGGCCCACCAACGCGATTGGCCTCGTTGAGTTTTGTGACTCCAATACCGTCAACGTAGCCCCGTGTGTCACGGGGAATGGAGAGAACCGTCAATGCTTCAGCATCTGGGTCAAATCGAATCAGCAGCATCGTATCTGATAATCCTTCAAAGGAGTTGACCAGCGCGTGGTAGCCCAAATTCCGGGCCTCTGCGGGTGGATTTTCCAGATCAGAACTCAGAACCTTAACTCCGAGCACAAGAATATTGACGGGGCGTGCAAGTTCAGGCAAGCTCAATGCCTGACCAGTGGCAATATCATCTTGAGCAAATACATCTGCTTCTTCAGGTGAGAGGCGGCTTTGAAGCAATGGTGTACTGGCCAAAGCGACAGCTAATAAGGCACCCACAGCAGCTGAGATGATCGCAACTCCACCTAACCCTAAAATAATCAACGGCGATCGCCATCGGCTTCGCATCACACGAGAAGAATTCGCTTTGGATAATGACACCTCAGAGTTTCTAGCCACAGATATCCTCAACACACGATTAGGGAATACACAAACGAAATGAACGTGCCAGCGTTAATCGTTCCACAACTTTGGGACTCAAGTCTCTCAAATGGGTCAGAGAAATAGGCCAGAATGCAAGACTACGTATCGTTTCTTGAAGACTCAGCCGTCATATCTTTGCAGCATAGTAGCAATCTTTTCTGAGAATAGGCCACTCTAATGGTTTGTTGACATGACTCAGAGCAAATCCGAGAAGATTCAATAGTATTAAGTACATCCATAGCGTTACGCATATTGCTCAAGCACGATAGTGTAGCGATACCGCTTCTACCCTTAACTCAGGTGCACACTGCGTATATTGCAGAACATGGGATAACGCCCGTACTCATGTCTTGCACCTGAGTGTTGTGGGCGCGCGAAGCGCGTCCACAACACTCAGAACTCCCAAATGATCAGGCAACGTGCAAGATGTAAGCATAACAACTGAGTTGAGCAGTTAGGGTAGGCGATCGCCCAGGCGACTGATGACAGGCAACTTCAATTTCTTACGCTGCCAGAGCCGTATCATCAGCCAAAGATTTGTCACAAAATACCCTGACGTTAGCAATGTGCTTGAAATCATCAATGGTAAAGCAGCAGAATCAACTGCTTGAGCCCCAGAATTTAGAATAATCACTCCAATAATCCATGTCAGTGAGAGGATGACAATCAGTCGACTGACCGAGCGCTCTTCCCGAGAACTGCGATTTCGATAGAGCGTCCACAACGCGGGGAAAAATCCAACAATTGGAACGAGATAGATGAATAACTTCAGCCGATGTGAGTAGTTATCATCGATTGACTCCGAAATAGATTCTCGGATCTGAGAGAGAGAGATCTTTTGGGGACGAGGTTGAGACATATCGTTAGAGCATTTTTGCGCTGATTTGAACACTCTACCAACTGTCCCAATTCGTACAACAGTTAATAGAACCTGAGATACATTACGACTTACGTAAGTCTGCCGTATTTGAAGCATCGTTGTGAGTAGTGTCGAGCTGGCCCACCAACAATCACAGCCATGCGTCGTTCTCCTACGTGTTGAATATGGATGAGTATCAAATCAAACAGATCAGAAAATGGCTGGTGTGACGCTAGGCTCTAGAAAGAGCCTGCACGTTCTGGCAAACAAAAGCACTTATGACTCTTCTCAGCCAACTATTATCAGTCTTCCCAGCTGTTGTGATGATGATGACCCTCATCGCAGCGGGTTATTTTGTTTATCATCCTGGTCTGTGGGAGGCGATCGCCCCGTTTCTGCTGCTGTATGGACTGCCGCCACTGGTTTATCGCATTCATGCATGGCGCTATCCAGTCACAAAAGGCATTTATTACCTAGGCGATCGCACCTATTCGCCCTGGTGGGGAAGTCATCAGATCCAGTTGCTTTACATTGCTTTTCCAGCCTTAGAGACCGTCTTACGCCTCATTCCAGGAGTATTCTCAGCATGGTTGCGGATATGGGGGGCATCAATTGGACAAGACGTGTATTGGACTCCTGGCCTCGAAATTGCAGATCGGGAGTTGCTGACGGTAGGCGATCGCGCGGTGTTTGGTCATCATGTAGGGCTCTATGCCCATGCCATCAAACCGAAGAACGAGAACTTAATGCTGTATGTCAAGCCAATCACCATTGGGAGCCATACCTTTATCGGTGCAGGAACCCGTATCGGTCCAGGCGTTGTCATCGACGATGGGTCCTATGTCCCTGCAAAAACTGATTTATATCCTCATCAACGCGTACAACAACAGGCCCTAGAGACAAACCAGTCGACGACGGCGTGACATACAGCATGGAGATGTGAGGCTCGCCCGCAACACCACATTGAATTCATTCGTCTACATTGCATCTGAATCAGCCCACAGCACGATAACAAGCGATACTCAATCGGAGAAGCATCAGTATGAGACCTGTTATCCAGGCATTTGGTCACGTCTTAACGCCACTGGTGCAGTCGTTTCATCGCAGTTTGGAGAATCCTCAAGCAGCACAAGCTCGTGTTCAAGCAGAGCTGTGCGATCGCCTCACATCAAGCGATTATGGTGCACATCATGGGATCTCCTCCGTCGATGACTGGGAGAACCTACCTATTGTTGACTATGACGACATCCGTGAATGGGTCGAGCGTCAGTTGCGCAACCCCGATGCCGCCATTCTCACACCAGACCCCATCCTGTTTTATGAACAGACGTCTGGAAGCAAAGGAGCCGTGAAGCAGATTCCCTACACCCGAGGACTTCGGCAATCCTTTAGCCAGTTGTTCTGTGTATGGGCCCATGATTTGATTCAGCATGGGCCCAGGTTTTCAACAGGAAATGTCTACTTCTGTGTTTCGCCAACACTGGCTCACTCCCCAGCGTCTCATCAAGCGACGAACCCGCAAACACCCACAGATTCGCTCCTGGATCAATCGCTTCAAGATGATGCAGATTATCTTGACCCTTGGCTGCAAAGGATATTGAATCCTTTTTTGGTGACGGTACCCAACATTGGACGCATTCGCTCTGCTGAAGAATTCAAACAGGCGCTAGGTCTGAGGCTAATCCAGGCAGAAAAATTGGAAACCCTCTCGCTTTGGAGCCCCAGTTTTTTGCTCGTGCAGTTGTCATACATCAAACAAAATCGACGCCAGCTACTCCAGTCTCTTGGAAATGCCATTAGCGATCGCCGTCGAGCAGCTTTGATGTCAGATCCAATCTCATGGGTAGACGTTTGGCCCCACTTGAAATTCATTTCCTGTTGGGACAGTGCCAATGCAGCGGATCAGGCAAACCATATTCGTTCCCAATTCCCTGGCATCTTCGTTCAAGGAAAAGGGCTTCTTGCAACTGAAGCCCCGATGACGGTCCCATTGACTCAAGCGCAGCAGACTCATGGGTCAAATAGCTGTTTTGGTCATGTGCCATTGCTTAATGAGGTCTTTTTCGAGTTTGAACCCATCACAGATGATTCAATCAGTGGATCAAACACGAGTGAACCAACGGTTTACCAACTTCACGAGCTTCAAGAAGGTCAAGACTATCGCATTATCGTGTCTCAAAAAGGGGGACTCTATCGCTACCGCATGGGCGATCGCGTGCGCGTGACCCATTTCTACCGTCAAACTCCATGCCTAGCGTTCCTGGGACGCGATCGCTTTATTAGTGACATGGTTGGCGAAAAACTAAACAGCGATTTCGTCTCTGGCGCAGTCAAGCGACTTCCAATTCATGATGCCCTTTTCAAAAGCCTAATCCCCGTATGGTCTCCTCACCCGCACTACGTCCTGCTTCTGGAATCCCACCACCAAAGCAACCAAGATAATGCTGCCTCATTGTCGCGCCAGCTAGAAAAAGAATTGAGCCTAGCCCACCATTACAAACAGGCTCGCCTACTTGGGCAACTCGATCCTGCACAGGTTTATTTCACCGCCAATGCCGCTGAGCAAGTCATTCAACATAAGTTGCGTCTGGGGCAACGTTGGGGAGATATCAAACACTCAATTCTGGAGACAAAACCGTGGGATCACGCCGTTTCCCTAAAAACCAGCTACAAGTGAACGCCCCTCATTTGTAGCTGGTTTTTGAAGAACCCATATTACCGTTGCTCTACCAACACTCCCAATTTGGCAATGCCTAAGAAAGAGTAAGAGCTGTAAACGTACATTGTGCACTTACAGCTCTTACTCTTTCTTAATGAATTTGAGACTTGATGAATTTAGAAACCCATCAGATCCTGGATTCCTACGATGATAGTGATGTGCTCATCAATTAAGCATAGCAACGTGAAACACTAGCCGATAAAACTAATCTATGCACTTAGCTGAATATCGTCTGAATTCACAGCCCATTCTGGCAGAGGCTTAAGTTCACCATCTTCCAGATAAGTCACGCGGTCGGCAACCTTTTGAATGCGGGGATCATGGGTCACCATCAACACCGTACATCCACCTTCTTTTGCCAATTCACGCAATAGCTCAATCACAACCTGACCGCTATGAGAATCCAAAGCGGCAGTTGGCTCATCGGCCATGATGATTCGAGGGCTGCCTGCCAATGCACGAGCGATCGCCACCCGCTGCTTCTGCCCCCCAGATAAATCCTTTGGAAGTTGATTCACGCGATCGCCCAACCCAACTCGTTCGAGCAATTCTCTCGCTTGCTTGCGCGCCGCACGACGGCGAACTCCCTTCATCTTGAGAGCAACTTCAATATTCTCTGCTGCTGTCAGTGCATCAAATAGGTTGAACCCTTGAAAAATAAACCCAATCTCATCTAATCGAAACTGGGAGAGCTTTGCCTTTGATAACTGCGTAATAGTCTGGCCGAGTAGTGTTACATCACCAGACGTGGGCTTAAGAATACCGCCCAAAATCGATAGCAACGTTGTTTTTCCAGAACCAGACGGCCCCATTAGAAGCTGAATGTCACCTTCCTTGACATTCAAATCAATATTCTTCAAGACATGAACGTGTTGGTTGCCTGTCTTGTAAACCATCTCAATGTTTGAAGCGGCGATCGCAACATCGTTAGCTTTACTTTCCTGAGCAAGAGACGCATTTGAGCGACTATCAGACCCAAGAGTGTCAATCACTCGCAGATGAGAATTCTGCTTTTTAGCGTGGCTTGAGAGGCTCATAGGCGCAGTAGTCATAGGTATCTCCAAAACTAAGGGTGCGCGAAAAATTGATCCCGACGTAAATAAACTTTATCCCTCTTCTTTACACAGTGTAAAGAAGCATAACCTTAAGCTTACATGACTGAAACTTTTGAGAAATCCTCTAAGTTAGTCATACACACGGGTGATTTTATAGCCATCAACTAATAGACCAACCGTTCCAAAAACGTTATGACACTCAGCGACTTAGAAAAAATCCGAACGTGAACTATTACTAAGATGATCCATCAACCTGAAATTCCTCTATTCCGGAAATGAGAATTACCAAAGAAAGATAATCCAGTTCGAATTGTGAAGCGTATCATCAATCAGGAATAACCGTAACAGCGCTTTCGATATCAATATCAACCTAGCAACGATGGTTTTGAGACTGAAGCTTAGATTTGACACCTCTTTAACTGTCCATCTGATACTCCCGGAATACGTCACAGGAGAGCATAACCAACATCACCTCCCCATCAGGACCGCTATCAGAATCGGTTAGATGTGGAAAGCGTTTCGACACGCACGGTTTACTTCAAACATTCAGGCCAGTTTTGAGTGCTGAACCACCAACAGGACTGACGCATCTCATACAAGGCTTTGGGCTTTGGGAGCGCTTTTTCGCGGGCTGGCCCGCGAAAAACTGTTCAACTGCATTAGTCCCAAACCAAGTTAAGCGCCAAGGACAACAAAAGCGATCAGAATAAACAAAAACCTGACCGGGAGGTCAGGTTGTGCAAGGTGTTCCTTTACCAATGAAGGTAGTTCTCTTATATTATTCCCGATGTCTAAAGCCGGAACATCAGGAAAATCTGTAGCCAATCTTAAGAAGGCACTGCATTAGCACGCTCTATCAAAACAGCGCCTCCGGTGTTACGCGTAAATGAAGTCGAGCCCACGAGCATTTAGATAGTTCTGCTCGCTAACTTGGCTCCATTCTTTCAAGAGCTGGCGCGCCGACAGAAAAGAGTCGATTGTTTGCTGCATCAATCCATCACCTGTTGATCGCATGTCAGCAATCACCTCACCTGAGGCATTACCCAACGCCATCAGCACATCAGGCGGTAATTGGCGCACCTGTACCTGATGTTGATTCACCAATGTATTGAGGGCGATCGCATTTCCCACATTGGCTTCAGCTAAACCCTGCTCATACTCAGATTGAGCCGCGATCGCAATGATTTGCTGCAAATCAATTGGCAATGCCTCATATTGGGCTCGATTAACCACTAGCTCTACCAACCCAGAGGGTTGATTGTAAGACGGGAAGTAATAGTAAGGAGCACCGAGATCATGTAACCCGTATTGCAGATCAACCAGCGGACCAACCAGCTCAAATCCATCAAGTTCGCCTGCTTGAAAGGCTTGACCAATTTCTGTTCTACCCATCGTCGTGGCAGCAACTCCTAGTTTAGACATAACATCCATCGCGACTCCTGTTGTGCGAAATCGCAAACCTTGTAAGTCATTCAAGCTATTAATCTCATTACGGAACCAGCCAAATGACTGTGCTCCTAGAGATCCTGCTGGAAAGGCTTTCACTCCGAATGGAGCGTAGGCTTCATCCCAAAGTTCTTGCCCACCCAGATAGTACAGCCACGCACTCATCTCTTGCTGCGTAAACCCATAGGGCAGCACCATGAACACCTCTAGTACAGGAGATTGAGCACGCCAATCATAAGAGAGGCTGCGACTCATCTCAATGGTGCCGTCACTGACTGCAGTTTTCGTTTCTGGAAAGGGAACTGCTTCATCAGGAGGAAGTACGTCGATAACTAATCGTCCAGCACTCATCGCGGCAATACGATCTGCCAGTCGTCGAGCAGCTGCTAATTGGCCAGGAAATTGATCGTCCCATCGGGAAACCATGCGCCAGCGAAACTCAGCTGATTGCGCATTGGCGCTTTTAGGCGTGTAAGAATGGCTAAGAGTCATGGCCGTTGCCGTGGAAGCTGCGATCGCCCCTTTCAATAGATGACGGCGCTTCATCAAATGCTGATAACCCATTTTTTTCTCCTCACTACGAAATTTAGATAGCAACATTGGCAAGACCGAAGGTTATTGGTCTCTCAAGGGGGTGAACAATGTCAGTCGATGGAATTAGCTGGATGCCTCGGCACTGGGGTGATACGCTTCGGGCGTACAGGGACTGCGCCCCGGGCGATCGCAATAAGCTGTTTGCACTGCTTGCCGCTGTAGAGCAGCCTCTAATAATGGATTGGTCAACGTGAAGTCAATTTCTGGAAACGGCGCGTGGCAACGATGACAGCTATCGCGATTGCTCACCTGATAGTCTGGTTGCGCAGGATTAAAAGAGCCGTACTCCCAGATGCCGTTGAGCTTTTGCTTAATGAAAATGATGCTTGGAGCCTCGGGAGAATACCAGCTTTCCATCAAGATAAGCGTCTCATCTGGCAAGGGTTGCCCAGCATCAATACGCTCTATCGCATTAGCATCCACAAACATCTGCCGAAACGTATCATCACTGCGAGCAACCGTTGCATAGTGCAACCAGCGACGGCCATAGCGCTCTTGCACTGCAAAGTCAGGCTCATCAGAATTCAGAGCAGCTAGTGGATCAACAGACAGGGCAAAGTCTCCTACGGGCAATAGCTGGATATCAGAAGAATCCAGAATACTCGCTAGCGCGATCGCCAATACAACTGCGCTCAAACACAACCCCACCCATCTAAGGAAAACGACCCTCTGTTTGAACAAGCCTTTCATCACAATTTCAAGTGTGCAGTCATCCCAATTAGGACTTACGCATTTCATACAAAGCTCTGGGCTTTGAGAATGTTTTTTCGCGGACTTTGCCTGAGAAAAAAACGTTCAACTGCGTCAGTCCTACAGATTAGAGATGGATTGATAGCGATGGTTCATTAGGGTAATGGCCCACGTCTCCTACCATAGGAGCAGGAACTAATGCTGTCCAATGCCTGTACTAGCCATTAATGCTTTAAGAGTATTAATCAACTATGGAACTTCGAGACATTCGCTATTTTGTTGCCGTCGCAGACACCTTGCACTTTGGTCGAGCGGCTGAACGACTCCACATGACACAACCGGCTCTCAGCCGCCAGATCCGGGCGCTAGAAACTGAGCTAGAGGTGCAGCTATTTCGCCGCACAAAGCGCAGCGTCAAACTGACGATTGCGGGACACGCATTCCTAAAAGACGCTCAGCAGATTCTCCATCAGGTGAAGCAAACCGTGTCAACGACCCGAAGAATCGCTCGAGGTGAAATGGGGCATCTGAGGTTGAGCTTTACCACTTCTGCCTTGAGGAGCATTGTCCCAGAAATTGTGCGCGAGTTTCGCAATCGGTATCCCGACGTTCAGTTAGCGATGACAGAAAGATGTACCCATGAACAGGTTGAGGCATTTCGAGATCACCAGCTTGACGTTGGTTTTCTTTATCCACCCGTAGATGAAACTTTATTAGCAATAACCCCGTTACAACCCGAAACTTGGGTTGTTGCACTCCCTAAAGATCATCCTTTAGCACTGCGTCAGCCGCTGACATTAAGCGATTTGGCAACGGAGTCATTTATCTTACATCCTCGTCAAGAAGGGCCTTACCTCTATAACCAAATTATTCATCTCTGCCAACAAGCGGGCTTCTATCCCCACGTTGTTCAAGAGGTGGCGGCCTGTCAGACGCGAGCGGGGCTCGTTGCGGTGGGCATTGGGATTGCGTTTGTGCCGGAAATTTTGCAAGATGCCGGGAATCGTGCCGTTGTCTATCGCACATTAAAGGGAGATGCGCCTAGCTTGCAGATGGCGATCGCCCGCCGACATGATGATGATTCGCCTATCGTCCAACAATTTTTCCAGATTGTTGAAGAAACGTTCACGAATGCTGACTATCTCAAAGCAAATTGATCCTGCAAGAAATCAATCAGTAGCTTGACCTTAACTGAGAGATGCCGATTGATTGGATAAACGGCGTAAACGGCAATTCGAGGTAACTGATAGGCAGGCAAAAGAACTTGGAGTTTCTGCTCTCGGAGGGCATCACTCACAATAAACTCTGGTAAAAGAACAACGCCTAAACCAGCGATCGCCGCATCACAGAGAACCTCACCATTGTTGGAACAAAGCGCACCACGAATCGAAATTGTGTGCTCACCATCATCTCCCGACAATTTCCACTGAGTCCCGGTGGTGAGATAGCCATAGTGCAAGCACGAGTGATGACGCAAATCATCGGGGTGGGCAGGGATGCCCGCATGCTCAAGATAAGCGGGCGATGCGCATAACCGATATTGCATTGGTGCAATTTCTTGGCTCAAAAGACTCTGAGAAGTGAAGGAATCGGCAATTCGAATGTTAAGGTCGTATCCCTCTTCGATTGGATCAACGAAGCGATCGTCCAAAGTCAACTGCACTTTTAAATCAGGATACTGTGATGCAAATGCAGACACATGCTTAGACAGATGCTTAATGCCAAATGACATTGGAGCATTGATCCTTAAGTTACCTCTTGGTTCCTCATGCAACCGTGAGATTGACAACTCAGCTTCTTCGAGATCACTCATAATCTGGACACAGCGTTCATAGAAAGCCAACCCTGTTTCAGTTGAATGCACACGTCGAGTTGTACGGTTGAGCAGTTGTGTCCCGAGTTCCTTCTCCAAGCTAATCACTAACTTATTTACCGCAGAGCGAGACACCCCCATTGCACGAGCAGCCGATGCAAATCCATTGTGGTCAACAACGTTGATGAATGCACGAATACTCTCAAACT
>JBCBLF010000419.1:0-2334 GCA_038520475.1 Cyanobacteria bacterium J06627_8 | reverse complement strand
AACCGCGTTTCACCGTTGTCTTTGAGTGCGATCGCAAATCCCTCAAACCAATGGCTCCACCGCTGATCAAGATGTCCTTTGCCACAGCAGAAAACCTGATTCGCGACTGGTTAGCCAACCACACTGTGCCACCTGCCGACATTCCTACCGAAATTCCGTTTACCTCCCGCACCTGCCGCATATTGGAACTAGCCGCTAAGCAAGTGCAAAGGCAGAGAGAAGGTCATATTACCCCGCAGCATCTGCTGCTCGGCAATTTGCAGGAAGGCGAAACGGGGGGTGGCCTGGCGATGCACGTCTTGCAAACATGCAATGTGGACTGCGATCGCCTGAAGCAACAACTCAGTAATCCCTGCTGACCCTATTCCTAAATCCCCACATGTGGGGACAACGGCTCCCCATATCCGTCTGTATTTTGGAGTTGTTCGTGCAGAAGATCAACGAGATCGCAATTCCCATGAGTCAACCACACCATTCAACCGACGATCATCCACCACTTGACCAGTACGAAATTCGTGTCAAGGGACATCTTGATCAGCGGTGGAGCCATTGGTTTGAGGGATTTGCGATCGCACTCAAAGACAACGGTGAAACGCGGTTGTCTGGCCCAGTGGTTGATCAGGCCGCGCTCTATGGCGTGCTGATTAAGGTGCGTGATTTGGGGCTGCCGCTGGTCTCGGTCATGCTGGCTCAAACAAACAAACATTCAGACAACGGAGAACAACCATGAATGTGCAGAAACAAATGCTGACAATGGCGATGAAAGCAAAGCTATCCACCCTGTGGATGTTCTATCTCTTCAATACGATATTTCGAGATATTCACGAATTTATTGAGCCTGGCTTCATTGAACAGGTGATGACCGGGACATTCAATGGTATTCAGATAACAGAACATCTGTTGCTCTTCGGTGGTTTCGTGGCTTCAGTGCCAATTTCTATGGTTCTCCTCTCTCGACTATTACCCTACGATGCAAATCGCTGGGCCAATATCGTTGCCGCTTTAATCACCCTCGCGTTTGAGATCAACAATGGCACAACCGATCTGGATGATACCTTGCATATGATCCTTAAAATCGCAGCTTTGTTATTTATAATTTGGTCGGCCTGGCAGTGGCGGAACCCGGCTCCCAAGCCTTACTCAACCCGTCAAGAAGCATAACGTGCCACAGATGCGAGACATGAAGAAACCGTTTAATTCAATCAACGAGGATGTGATGAACGCTTCAGCTAAATTTTGGAATAAAGTCGCCGCAGGTTACTCAAAACAACCTATTACGGATGAGGCCGCCTATCAGAAGAAACTACAGATCACGCGGGAGTATTTTCAGCCCAGTATGGACGTGCTGGAGTTTGGTTGCGGCACCGGATCGACGGCCATTGCTCATGCGCCGTATGTGCAACATATTCGAGCCATTGATTTCTCAGCAAACATGATTGCGATCGCCCAAACGAAAGCCGACGCCCAGAATATCCAAAACGTCACCTTTGAGCAAGCCAGCATTGACGAGCTGAGCGTTCCCGACCGCACTTACGATGCGGTGCTGGGCTTGAATGTTTTACACCTACTCGACAATAAGGAAGAGGCGATCGCCAAGGTCCATAACATGCTCCAACCTGGCGGACTTTTCATCACCAGTACAGTGTGCCTGGGGGATACGATGGCTTGGTTCAAGCTGATTGCACCCATTGGTAAAGTCTTGGGACTTTTTCCATTAGTCAAGGTCTTTACGGTGAAAGATTTAGAGAAAAGTTTGACTGATGCGGGGTTTGCGATTGACACCCAATGGCAACCGGATGATTATAAATCGCCCATCGGTAATGCGAAAATCGTGTTCATCGTGGCGAAGAAGGCTGAGTAGAGTTGAAGGTTGGATCCCTATGAATAAAATCGCTGTATTTGGCAATACGGGTGGCGGTAAATCCACATTAAGCAAACGGTTGGCTGAGATGACCGGCTTACCCTGGGTGCCGCTTGATTCATTGCAGTACCGACCCGGTGGCGACGAAGTCCCCCACGCTGAGTTCAAAGCCGCCCATGATGCGCTATTACAACAGGACCAGTGGATTGTGGATGGCTTTGGCTCAATGGATACCCTATGGAATCGTTTAGCCGTGGCCGACACCTTGATCTATCTCGATATGCCCGTGCTGCAACATTACTGGTGGGTGACCAAACGCTTTCTACAAGGGGCCTGGGTAACCCCCGCCGGTTGGCCAGAAAATAGCCCAATCCTGCGCGGCACGCTGAAAAGCTACGCCACCGTTCGGCTGTGCCATGCCAAACTAACGCCAAAGTATCGGGACTATGTGGAGCAAGCTAAAGCAACAAAGC
>JBCBLF010000418.1:0-2337 GCA_038520475.1 Cyanobacteria bacterium J06627_8 | reverse complement strand
CCGTTTCCGAGAGTACGATTGCCGGATAACTATGTTGAGCGCCCAGAGGCATTGACGGCGGTCAAAGAAAAGCTGCTGAGAGAGACGGATCAGACGCTAGTCGTCAGTGCGATTTCGGGACTGGGAGGGCTAGGAAAATCAGTATTAGCCACTGCACTGGTGCTGGACGAGGAAGTGCAGAGGAGGTTTACCGATGGCATTTTGTGGGTGACTTTGGGCCAAAAGCCTGATTTGCAGACGATGCTGGGGGAATGGATTCGAGAATTAGACAAGTCACGAGAGGCGTTTAGTGCCAATACCCTGCAATCAGCATCACGGTATCTGAATAATCTGCTCCTCGAAAAGCGCATGTTACTGGTCGTCGATGATGTGTGGAATGCAGCCCATGCAGATTGGTTTCGGGTAGGAGGAGCAGGCTGTCGGGTATTAGTGACAACGCGAGAAGCTCAACTTGATGGAGCGGAGTATTACCCGCTGGATTTGATGTCAGAGTCCCAGGCCATTGATCTGGTGCAGCAAAAGTTGGAGCAGCAATGGAGCGAGGATCAAGCCGCGGAGGTGAAAGTCTTTGCGAATTCAGTCGGCTATCTACCATTGGCGTTGGATTTAGCAACCAATCAGGTGCGAGATGGGTTTAGTTGGGCAGAGTTACAAGCCGAATTTGAATCTGAGCGTGAGGCGGTTGCGTTAGGGGTGCTGGATGCCTCCGAAGCGTGGGAACAGCTCAGTGAAGGGGAGCAGCGCAACTATAGCTTACGGGCCTGCTTTAACTTAAGTTTGAAGCGACTGAAACCCGAACAGTTGAAGCAATTTGCCTGGTTAGGAGTGTTACCAGAGGATGTGAGTCTCGATGTCAATGTTGCCTCAGTACTGTGGAATTGCCGCCCCATTAAAGCGAAGAAAAGTTTGATTGATTTTAGACGGCGATCGCTATTGACGGATGGTTTGGCAACATTTGAAGGGGAACCGACCTATCGAGTTCATGACCTGATGCACGATATGGCTCGCTGCCTGATTGAAGACGGTACGCTTCAATTCCAAAATCCAGAGTCCCCAATCCAAAATCTTGCCCTGGCTCATCGTCAATTTTTAGACCGCTATCGAAACCAAACAACTGACCATCAATGGGAGCAGCTGCCGAACGATGGCTATATTCATCGTCATGTGATGTGGCATCTGGAGCAAGCCAACTGGACAGATGAAATCCATCGGCTGATAGCGAAGAGTGACGCCGATGGACACAACGCCTGGTTTGAAACCTGTGAACGGATTGGGCAACCGGCTATTTTTGTGGAATCGGTGGCAACGGCCTGGCGGATTGCAGAACAAGGGTATGAGAGCAATTCAAGCCAAGCCATCAGTTTGCAGGGACGATATGCCTTAATCACCGCAACGTTGAATAGCCTCGTCAACAATCTGCCTGTTGGTGTGATGGTCGAGTTTGTCAAAAAAGGCTTTTGGACCGTGGAACAGGCCTGGGCCACTGTCGAGCAGATGCAGAATGAGTATCAGTCAGCCCAAGCTATTCAAGCCCTCGCACCTTATTTACCAAAGTCTCTATTTCAAACTGCAATCAGCAAAACTAAGGCGATTCAGGATGAGTCCAGGCGGGCCTATCTGCTGAGCACGTTAGCCCAACAGGACAGTACTTACTTCAATGAAGCGTTGGCGGCGGCCCGTGCGATTCAGGATGAGTCCAGGCGGGCTTCTGTGCTGAGCATGTTAGCCCAACAGGACAGTACTTACTTCAATGAAGCGTTGGCGGCGGCCCGGGCGATTCAGGATGAGTCCAGTCGGGCCTCTGTGCTGAGTGACTTAGTCCGACAAGAGACGGCTGATTTGCCTGGGCTGTTAGATGCCGCCCGCACGATTCAGGATGAGTATGGTCGAGCCAAAGTGCTGAGTGCGTTAGCCCAACAGGATAATGCCTACTTTAATGAAGCGTTGACAACTGCCCGGGCGATTCAGGATGAGTACAGGCGGGCCAATGTGCTGTGTAATTTAGCCCAACTGAACAGTACTTACTTCAATGAAGCATTGGAAGCAACTGGTGTAATCCAAGATGAGTCCATGCGGGCCAAAGTGCTGAGCAGCTTAGCCCGACTGACTCACGTTAATTTAGAGGGGCTGTTGGCAGCCGCCCGTGCAATTCAGGATAAGGGCGGTCGAGCCAAGGTGCTGAGCGTGTTAATCCAAAGGGACACGACCTCCTTGAATGAAGCATTGGAGGCGACTCGAGCAATTCAAAGCGAGTCTATTCGGGTTGATATGCTAGTTGATTTAGCTCGACTAGCTCATGTCAGTTTAGAGGAGCTGTTGGAGGTGACCCGTACAATT
>JBCBLF010000417.1:0-2339 GCA_038520475.1 Cyanobacteria bacterium J06627_8 | reverse complement strand
CAATTTACTCTGCTTTTGCGATCGCACGACGAATTAGCTTCTCGACTTGATGAACCGGTGCACGTGGAGATGCCCGTTCAACACGAATTGGCTCAATAGGAGATGGAGAAGCCTCTCGCCCGTCTCCGCTATCTGAAACCTTTTCAGGAGAATCCTGATGCCCCTCAGGGACATAAAACAGAACCGGAATCTCATATTGAAAGTACTGAAACCAATCCGTCCGAGTTGTAATGTCTCGAATCTCAAGAACGATATCCATAGACGTCATGCTTTCTAGCTTCTCTTGCAATCCTTCACACAGATGACATCCAGGCTTGCTAAACAAAATAAGCCGAACAGGACTACCCATAATGTCTCTCCAGACAGTTATCCCACGACGCCTGGGAACTCTCTGACTTAGAGAAAGCCACAGAGTTCCCAGGCGTCGTGACGAAAAGGTCGACCTTCAGTTTAGTCTATCGATTCGATCGGGTGATGAACTGAGGGCAGCAGAGCAACGGATCTGCATTCCAATAATTGTTGAAGAACTAGTAATTGTTGAAGGAGTGCCTAGATCAGAAAGGTGGCGCGCTCAGTGCTCAATTTTAGGTTGAAGCAGAAAACAGCTCCGATACAGCGAAATGAGCAACAAATGCTTCAATTTTTGGAACTCCTATATCTTTGGGATGACACTTATTGTGAAAAAGAATATGGCGGCAAATCCATTGAACATACGTTTCTTCTGTCCGGTAAGAGTCATGTTTAACCCGAATTGCATCGCGCACTTGATCGAGCAATTTATTGGCGTGGCTGATCAGGCTGCATTGCGTCAATCCATATCAGTAGATGTGAATCGATCGTAATCAGCCAACAGTGATTACTAAAAAGGTAGTTATACTAAATTTTTCCACCTTGTGTTGAGGAGGAAACGATGAGCGCTAAATCCTTGGTTCAAAATTTTGCATCGACTGTGCTTCGTGGTGAGTACGAAGAGGCATTCCAGATGTTGTCAGGCGAGGCCAAAGACGACTGGAGCCCCGATGCAATCAAAGAGGCGTTCGAGGATATGGTTGAGTACTTCGAAGGCGCTGCGCCTAGGCTAGATCTAGAGTTTGACGACGAATTTGGTATCACCAAATTGGATGAAGGAACCCTTGTCTATGTCCCGGTTGTCAGCGATGAGGGCTCGGAGGCAATTTCTGGCCTTGTAGATCACGAATCCAGGATCGTCGACTTAGAGTTCGGTCGTCCCTGACGGTGAGCTCGCCACATAACAAGACGTTGCAGCCTCAAGTGCAGCTGAACTTGAACGTTAGTACTGAGGAACAGATGAATCGCAGAGATATCCTTGCCATTCAGATGGCACTCCAATATGGAACTATCGGAAAGCACATGCTTAAAGAAGCGGTCAATGCCGCTCTTGATGCTGGTGAATGGCATGAGTATTTTTATATTGCAGTCACATCGAATGATCTGGATGATGACGAAGCACAGAAGCTCCTCGACTGTGTGCTTAATGCCTATCCCGACTGTGTGCTTGATGTGGATCGGCTCGACACGATCATCGAGACGCATCTTCCTCAGGCCGGGCTCGCGTCAGTGTCCTGGTTGGTTGGACCTGACTGTGCTTTTGTCTTGACTGATTCCCTGAGAGTCGCCAAAGTCGAAAAGGGCTCTCTCTCTTGGGTTACAGAACGGATCTCGTGGGATGGAATTGCACTCGATAGAGTGGAAGACGATGTAGTGTTCGGCTCTTGGTACGATGTAAGTAGTGGCTATAAATGGCAACCACTCCAGCTTTCATATGATGATGGAAAGCTGTTGCAAGGCAAAGTGATTGAATTCTAGAACTTAACATAATTGCATTGGAACGGTTTGAGCGAAAACTATCGACTACACTATCCCGGACCTAGCCGCCTAACCCTAAAGCAGGAGCGGACGAAGCGAGTAGTCTAGGTATTGATGCTAACCTCGACCGCCGCTCAGCTTCACGTTATGATGCTAATTGGTTGGTGAAGACGCAAGCAGAATTTTACCAGTGGGTGTCCAGCACCAAGTTAAACTGAAGATGGCTTTGCATCGTTCTGTGTTGACGCGAGCCGTGCAGTCATTTCTGTGCGAGACGAAACCTTCAATTTACGAAACATTCGCTTCAAAGCTTGCTTTACAGAATTTTCGGTAATCCAAAGTTCATTCCCAATTTCTGCATTAGTTCGCCCCAACGCAACTAAGTCGGCAATTTGCAGTTCACGCGGTGTTAACGGACGGGTGCCGGATGGTTGGTGTTGAGGTTCTGAAGCTGCAGCTTGCGCAAATTGCCTGGTTGTCGTCCAAACCGACAAATGCAAACAAATAGCACT
>JBCBLF010000416.1:0-2369 GCA_038520475.1 Cyanobacteria bacterium J06627_8 | reverse complement strand
GCTAAGTCGTCGGGAGAAGGCTTGGCCGCTGTTCCCCATTACCTTATCGATATCTGTGAACCCACTGAGACCTTGACATTAGCTGACTTTCAGAGTCGTGCTCAAACACTCATTGCTCAATGTCATCAGTCCAGTTTTGAGCCAACCCATCATTCAGCAAGCGCACTTGCAGGAACCGTGCCCCTATTAGTGGGTGGCACCGGACTCTACATTAAATCGGTGGTGAGAGGATTGCTGATTCCTCGGGTTCCTCCTCACCATGAACTGCGATCGCATTTAGAATCGCTCGGACAACCGCACTGTTATGCCCTCTTACAACAGGTTGATCCAGCCTCAGCATCACGCTTTCATCCCAATGATCAGGTGCGAACGCTGCGGGCTCTAGAGGTGTTTTATGTCACGGGTATTCCCATAACCCAACAGCAAGGAGAAGTGCCTCCCCGCTATCCAGTGTTGTCGATTGGGCTCGACTGCACAGCTATCGAAAAGGGAGAGCATCGGATTAAGAAACGAACGCATCAAATGATTGAGAACGGGTTTGTAGAAGAAGTGGCCCAGTTACAGAAGAAATACGGGGCAGATTTACCACTTCTGAAAACTCTCGGATACCAAGAAGTGGGGCAATATGTGCAGGGCAAGCTCTCGTTGTCAGAGGCGATCGCCCAAACCATTCTTCACACTCGACAGTTTGCCAAGCGCCAACGGACCTGGTTTCGCGCTGACTCCAGCATTGAGTGGTTTGATGCTGACCATCCCCATCTAGTGGAGCAGATTTGGGACCGCATTCAATCGTTTATGACAGAGCCAATCTCGCGTTGAATCACTCCAGGGCTTACGCAGTGGAATGGTTTTTTGCGAGCGAAGCCCCCAAAAAAACTCGTGCCAAATCTGAAAGAAAAAGCTAGGTTTAATTTTTGATGGAATTCCTGCAATGCGTGAATTCCATCAAAAATTATTTCGGGGTTTCCAAGCAAAATTTGTTATCAAAACCCAACCCTTTGCATGAAATGTGTAAGTCTTGCACTCTAGATTTTTTGAGGAATAGACGCTGGTCTGGTGCTGCCGTTGTCTTAACATCGTTGAACGACGATCCGTTACTTTACGGAATTCAACCCTGCGACTTTGTTTCGGAATATGAAGACTCTTACGTAGAACCTGGGATATCCGGGCCAATAGCTTAAAGCTTCTATAAACAGATTGCTATACTTGTATGAATACGCTGAGACGCATCGCTGGGGTGCACACCCACCAGCCATTGCAACCACTCTCTTCGGACTTAACGCTTATGCACCGTGACAGCATCGATCGATTTGAAGTTCATACCGTTCCGTCTTTGGTCAGACGTAAGCGCCTTGGGGCTTACTTGCTAGAAGCCGGCCTCATTAATGAAGCTCAGGTTGAGGTGGCCTTGAATGATCAGCAAGCGACTGGACTGAAATTCGGTGAGGTGTTGTCTGCCCGAGGATGGATTAAGCAGAAAACCGTGGAGTACCTTATGAAAAAGGTTGTGATTCCTGAGCGAAAGGCCATGGAACACAAAACTCATCCTCAATCTGACAAAACCTATTCGCAAGCTGATGGCGTTCCCACTCAGGCCGCTTCAAGAAGGGCTGCCCCTCGTCGATCGCCCAATCCTCAGGCCAAGCCGTCAGCTCGTCCAGGAGCTCCAGCATCAAAGCGGCAGTCTGTTCCTAATCCAGCCGTTATTTATGCTCAGCAAAGCCGTTCCTCTGTTGCAGCATCTAGGCGATCGCAAGCTCAAAAACCAAAAGTTGACGAATCGTCTTCAACCCGTCGTGAGGCCCCAATCACAAAGCCACTCCCATCGGTCTCTAATCCCAACGATGATGTGAGCTGGGTTGGGTAGTATGCCTGCACGGTTCATCAAGCAATCTGTCCGGGTTATCAGTTGGTGCTGTTGGTTTTAGAGATGACTGTGGGTATCAGGCATAATCCAACGCCAATTACTGAATTCAGATAAATCTCATCAACTGACCTCCTTGCTACCCAAAGAGCATTAGCCAAATTGGGAGGGTGAGACATAGTCCTGTTGTCCCAATGGCGAGGGCGGTGACGGTTAGGTCGCGATCGAGGTCGTAGGCTTCTGCAAGGATTAGAGTGGAAAATGCTGGAGGCATCGCCGCTTGCAGCACAAGGACAAGCCTCGCACCTCCTGTGATTCCTAGACTACTAACGCCCAACGCAACCAGTAGCGGAACAATCACCATTTTGATGATCAGACTGACGCTCACTTGCGTAACGTGAGATCGGGATGACACACGACTGAGCCGCATCCCGAGCAGCAACAGCGATAATGCAATGATGCTCCAAGCAATCACCCTTAGGATTGATTCTGTAGAGTCTGCAAG
>JBCBLF010000415.1:0-2369 GCA_038520475.1 Cyanobacteria bacterium J06627_8 | reverse complement strand
GTGCCAATTCCAAGACAATTCCGTTGCAGGCTCGATAACATGCCAGCTTTGACGAAAAAACTCAGTGAGAGAGAGTTGAACGGGCGGGCGATCGCTTACAGGGTTTGAGGGCGGTAACCATTTATCAAGCCTCTTGAGCGTTCGATCGATCCTTTCCAGCGAGTCGAGCATCAATCACCTTTCTAGTCATAGATATTTCACTCAGAATTTTGATGTACCCTGCAATTGCGTGAACCGCATCTGGGTCATCCGGCTTACACTCTTGCGCAGCACGTGTGAGAAATTTGATTCCACTGGCGATCGCATTGGGTATTTCATCACCCCACGCTGCATCTTGAATCTGCTTTTTTTCTTGGAATAATTGCACAAGTTTAGGATCAGTCGAAAGCCGTGCACGCCACTCCTGGATTGACCTGTAGGTTACTTCGTATTTTTCCGCAGCAGCGCGATCGCCCATGAGTATTGCATCGACTAGAGCACATGCTGCTCGTTCATAGTTAAAAGCTCGTGGCATGTCACAAGGAACTCTTCTTATCCAAAATTCCTTGGCAACATTCAGTGCCTTGCAATGCTGATTGGAACCCTTGAAGCGTCACCATTCAATAGTCCAACAGCATGAGTGCATTTGATGTTTTCACCAAGGATTTAGTCAGAAATACCATTCCAAGGCTCCCAGCAGATAGTGAGCTCAGGCTCTATACTGGAGCGACCGGCGATACGCTCGTACAGAATGACGATGGCAGTAACCCGTTCGTTTTTACTCTTCGGAACGTCGGAGAGCTCGCCATCCTGGAAGATGTCAGTATCACAGCTGAGACCTATCGAGCCACACTCATTGTTGAGACTGAACCATCGACAAATGACCCGTGGTGGTTCTCCAACGATGGTGGAGCCACGAAAGAACGGGTCAAGATTCTGAAAAAAGAACTTGGAACGATGGGGCACTTTTACTCCATCTATTTTCAGGTACAGAACTAATGCCAATCCCTGACGTCAGAGTACAGATTCGAACCTCTTCACCGTCATTGGTGGATGATTTCGTTCGGCGATCGCGCACCATCTACGACGATGAAGCATTGGAGTTGGCCGACAGACTTCAGCAAGCATCACCCATGGGTGCAACCGGTGAATTGAAGGCGGCGTGGGATGTCATTCCTGCTCGGCGCCAGGTCGGTGATATTCGAGTCTCTGTCACAAATACGGCTGATACTGCGTATTCTCGAATCGTCGGACGTGGCCCTGGCAAGTTTCCCCCGGTTGAACCTGTTGAAGCATGGGTCAGAACGAAAGTGGGTGGAAGTGAAGAAGAACGCCGTCGAGCAACCTTTTTGATTCGCCTCAAAATTGCCCGTGAGGGGACAGAGCGATACAAGCGTAAGCAAAACATTCTTGGCATCCAGCCACGTGAAACAGTAGACAAATCACCCCTCATTCAAGAAACAAAACAACGCATCATTGCCCGCATCAACGACATCACCCTCGACTAACATGCCATCACCACAACCTGCTGAAATCCTCGTCCCCGCCTTAGCTGAATATTTGGCTGCCACGACTGACATCGATGATTGGATGTTCTATGGCGATATCGTTGCACCGGGCTCTCCAAAAGGGGCGATCGCTATTGTTGGATTAACCAATCAGACTGAAAACCTGGCTATCAATATCAAGAAGCGATGGCGGTTTAGTCTCAGAGCAACGATTCAGCAAACCACTGAAGATGAACTCACCCGAGAAGCCACCCGATGGATCGAGTATCTGGTGGATGAGCCGATGCGAAGCCTATGGCGCACCGGATATACGACCACAATTGCCACGCAGACACTAACCAATGCCTTCAAGGGCATCCTGTTCAACACGGCGAGTGTACAGTATGAGCTCAATCAAGATAGTGGTGGCAGGGCCAAAGTGAATTGGCTGTACGAATGGACTGAGCAATCACTATCGCAGGCCGCATTCTTCTAAAAGGAACATTTCTCTTGAATCATTTCAGGAGAAATAGCCCATGTATTTTGGTGCTGGAAATACAATTTTCTTTGAGAATCGACCTGCGGCAACAGGAGCAGCCAAGGTGCTTTGGGTGCAGCCATCCACCATTGCGATTGCCGGTGAAGGTGAAACGGTAACCGCTCAAGGGGTCCCATGGACGCCAGGTTCATTACTAGATATCGCCTCGGCCAACCTCTCTACGACGTACACCGGGACGATCGCATTTCAAAAACTCGGAATCACTGAGATGAGTATCTTGCTGAATACTCAATTTGAAGCTGCATCATCCGAACCTATTCCAATTCCATTTCAGACCACCATTAGTTCAGATGCAGCGACCGTGACGGGGCTGACTGAAGACCAAAACGTCATGGTCAGCGTGA
>JBCBLF010000414.1:0-2382 GCA_038520475.1 Cyanobacteria bacterium J06627_8 | reverse complement strand
GAATGATGTGACCGGACAGATCTCTTTCATCCACCAAATCTTCGGTATCGCTGCATAGATATGGATAAGGAAGAGGGGTTTCATATCCTGATTTTGTTTTTGCGACAGAACCATCCTGGTTTCATGTGCCGTCGGATCGCGCTTAACAGGTTTTTAAACTGAAAGAGCTTTGGGATGCAATCATCGGCTCCAGGAGCCAATACATCTTCTCATGCTTTTATGACAAGCAAGGGTGTGTGGCTTCCATTCTCAATCAATTGAGATGTCGTAGTGGTGCAAGCACCCTGAGCGAGCGGCGATCGCCCCACACCATCAGACGTTAAACATGATTTTGCGTTCACTCGCATATTCTTCCTCAATCGCGTATTCTAATGGGGAAGGGGAGTAGCTGCTGGAACGCAACCAGCCCCTCTGAATCAACATACTGGTGATGAGCCTGGTTCAGAGGATGACTTAGCCCATAGCTGATTCATTAGCGAGACCTTCACTGAGTTCACGATTGACGTGGGCTGGGTGAAGTCTTGCAACCTCATCAAGTCCATGTCAGATGCCATTATGATCTGAGGAGTTGGATGAGATGTTGACTGCATTTACGGCTAGCTTGCTGTTGATTACGGTTTCTGAATTAGGCGACAAGACCTTTTTTATTGCTGCTGTTTTGGCAATGCGTCATCGTCGTCGCTGGGTCTTTGTTGGAGCGACGCTTGCTCTAGCACTCATGACCTTGTTGTCGGTGCTCATGGGGCAGGTGGCGACGCTGTTTCCAACCTTGGTGGTCAGGTGGGTAGAAGTCAGTTTGTTCACGATGTTTGGCCTCAAGCTGCTTTATCAAGCCAGTCAGCTTTCTCCAGAGGCTTCACCTTCAGAGGAAAAAGAAGCGGTTGAAACTGTCACCAGAGCCGAGCAAACGTTAACACGAAGTCCATCTAGAATTGTCCCCTGGACTATCGTCGCTGAAGCATTTGGTCTGACCTTTGTTGCGGAGTGGGGCGATCGCACTCAGATTGCTACGATCATGCTTTCAGCTGCCAATCATCCGATGGGCGTGGTTGCTGGAGCTGTTTTAGGGCATGCGATTTGTGCGGCGATCGCCACAAACTGTGGCCGGTGGCTGTGTGGAAAAATCTCAGAACGTACCCTGACTGCACTCGGTGGTAGTTTATTCTTGTTATTCGCCGTCATTGACCTATGGGCATTGATAAAATAAACCATGTAATTTTCAATGAGATACCTTGGATTCCTGCATAAAGGATACTTTTTCTGCAGTCTTTAGGAAGTCAAGATATTTAGGTGTGTGGGTTGGCCGACACACCTAAATATCTTGACTGATCTACCACTCCTCCATGGCTGTCTGGTTTCTACCCGGGAGGTGGTAAACGGGCAGGTAATACGGTTAAACAGGCCAAAGCGATATAGCTTAAGGCAAAGTAAGTTTCAAAGCGGGCGATGTGCTCAAAACGGCAATGACGATACCAGTCTCGCAGCCAAATAATCACGGCTAATTTCAGCAAGGCCACTATAAAGGTCAATGCTGTAAACAGCGACAACCATCCGAGGCCATACAGCAGTGCAATTCCCAAAATAGCGCTGCCGTGGTGGAGTAGTCCCCCCTTCAAAGAACTTGTCTTAGCTTTACGTAGTTTGATCGTAAAAATCGCACTGGAAAAAAAGAAGACGTTCAATACCCATAATCCAATTGCTTCAGCACTTAAATGTCCAGTCGTTGAACCATAGACGAGCAAGGTTGACAGGCAAATAGCAGTGAACATCAAGATTTCGACAGGAATTATCTTTTGCTGATGACGCAGTACAGCCAACATGTTGACGCCCATAGCGATCGCCCCACCAGCAAAAACCCACCATATACAGGGATGTTGAATTGCTAATCCTGTCACAATGGCGATCGCTCCACCACCATAGAGCCCTGCCCATATCAAATAACGAGGCTTCAAACTACGGCGCTGTTTAAGTTGTACGGTCAAAGGATACTCTGCCTGCAGCCCCAGGAACGCAGCAAGACAGGCAAGAGAAGTTTGCCATGTCCATGCTTGTGCCAAAGATGCCCCCGTTAGCAAGGCGCCCATGAGTACGATTAAGACTCCATGTTCGGGAGAAAAGGTAAGTTGATACCACGGTTTACTACTTTTCCATTCGATGGGCAGCCCAAGACTAAATTCAGATTTAATTTCAGAAATTGAAACCATTTAAAGCCGATCTCGTGTTTAAGAACGTGATGTCACAATCGAGGCTTGTAGCAGTTTATAGAGCCTGCTCTCTACTGACTGTTTTTACTAAGGTACGTAAAGCGCATAGATAATCACGATACATCTCACACGACTTATCTTTTATAAAGCAGAGTCCGCATAAATATATCTTGTACAG
>JBCBLF010000413.1:0-2388 GCA_038520475.1 Cyanobacteria bacterium J06627_8 | reverse complement strand
TGAACGAGTTTTAGTGTTTGACCTCGGTGGTGGAACGTTTGACGTTTCGATTTTGGATATTGGAGATGGGGTTTTTGAGGTTCGCGCGACAAGCGGTGATACTCAACTGGGTGGTAACGATTTTGATCGGCGAATTGTTGATTGGCTAGCCGAGCAATTTTTGCAGACCGAAAGCATCGACTTGCGACGCGATCGCCAAGCTCTACAGCGACTCATGGAAGCAGCTGAAAAAGCAAAAATTGAGCTGTCAGGTGTGGGAGTGACGGAGATCAACCTGCCGTTCATCACCGCAACACCAGATGGTCCTAAACACCTAGAAACACGACTCACGCGATCTCAGTTTGAAGAACTGTGCAATGACCTTGTGAATCGATTGCGGGTTCCTGTTCAACAAGCAATCGCCGATGCCGGTCTAATGCCGACTCAAGTGACGAATGTCTTGTTGGTGGGTGGCGCGAGTCGAATGCCAATGGTGCACGATTTAGTGCGATCGCTTCTGGGACGAGAACCAACGCAAAATGTCAATCCTGATGAAGTTGTCGCGCTTGGGGCTGCGCTGCAAGCTGGCATTCTTACCCAGGAAGTGAAAGATATCTTGCTATTGGATGTAACGCCGCTGTCTTTGGGGCTAGAGACAATCGGCGGCGTCATGAAAAAGCTGATTCCTCGAAATACAACGATTCCAGTACGGCGATCAGATGCATTTTCGACGGCTGAGGATAATCAGACCTTTGTTGAGGTGCATGTGCTCCAGGGGGAGCGAGAGATGGTCGTTGATAATAAGTCTTTGGGCCGATTTAAGCTCATGGGCATTCCTCCAGCTCCGCGAGGCGTTCCTCAAATTGCTGTGTCTTTTGATATCGATGCAAACGGCATCTTGCAAGTTACGGCAATGGACAAAACAACTGGGCGTGAGCAAGGCTTGACGATTCAGGGGGCCTCGACCTTGAGCGAAGCCGAAATCAATCGGATGCTTCAAGAAGCTCAACAATTTGCAGATTATGACCGAGAAAAAAGAGAGCGGATCGAAAAGCGTAACCGAGCTGAAGCCATGACCTTTCAGGCCGAGCGTCAATTGAGGGAAGTCGCGCTTGACTTTGGTATGCAGTTTGCGAACCAATACCGCCGGCGTATTGAAAGCTTGATTGATGAGCTACGAGACTGCCTCAAACGAGAAGACGAGCGAGGCATCGACATTGCTCAGGCCGATTTGCAAGATGCTCTCTACGACTTGAGAAAAGAGGTTTATCAGTTTTCCGAAGATGAAGACGATGATGGATTCTTCGAAACAATCAAGCGAACCATAACGGGCGATCGCGATTCGTATGATCGAGGATCCTACGATCGGGGCCTATATGGACGCGACGGGTATGACCGCAACCCTTACGATCGAGACCCTTACAACCGAGATTCGTACAGACGAGATACTTACGATCGTCCGCCGTATGGTGACACTGCCTATGGACGCGATGATTATGGGCGTGACTCCTACGGACGAGATTCGTACGATCGCGGACGAGATTCGTACGAATCTCGCGACTCGTATGGTCGTGGTTCATCTCGCGATGACTATTATGATGGCGATTCTCGTTCGCGTGGATCGAGGCGTCCGACTCGTGATTCTGGTTACAATCGTGGCGATCGCTATACGGACGATAACTGGGATGATGACGATGATTGGCTGTAGGTCTTAAGCCCTGATGGTTAAATCCCAGTGGAAGCTAGAGGATGATGGGAGATTAGCGGCATCATCATGGATCGTATGCACCGTATTGATTCATGAGGAACTCAGCAGGAGACTTTAGTGCATATCAGCCACTGACCAATGCTGTCGCCTCTTCTAATGAGTCAGCCATCTGGTTCCGATTGTTGACCGATTGGTTGCGATGCTAAACCCATCAGCATACGCTAGCTTGAATCGTTCATTGAATTTCAGTGAACAATTCAATGAACGCCAAATTGGTGCTCTTAACGTCAGATTGAGTATGAGTTGTTCCTTATCTTGACCCTGTTGATTGATTGCGATGCAAAACTTTCGAAACTACTACGAAATCTTAGGGGTTTCACGGGAAGCAACTGCAGATGAGATTAAGACGGCCTACCGCAAGCTCGCGAGGCGCTTTCATCCAGATTTGAACCCTGGCAATAAGACCGCTGAAGAAAAATTCAAAGATATCGGAGAAGCCTATGAAATTTTGAGCGATCGCGAGAAACGTGCCCAGTACGATCAATTCAGCGGATATTGGAATCAGCAAGGATTTCCAAAGGGAAGCCGGCGATCGCGCAATCGTAATGGGCGTGCAAAAGGACCGTCATCGCCCAATGATATCGACTTCAGCCAGTTTCAAGATTTTAATACGTTTGTTGATGAATTATTGAATCGTCAGG
>JBCBLF010000412.1:0-2409 GCA_038520475.1 Cyanobacteria bacterium J06627_8 | reverse complement strand
CTTCTGAATTTCGGTAAACCCAGAAGGGGCATTGCCATAGAGTGTTTTTTCAATGGCGTCTTTTTCGTCTTCTAGCTCAGGGATACGGCCTTCAAGGTGCTCAAGTTCTCGCTTTTCTTTATAGGACAGCTTTCGGGGGCGATCGCCGTTGGTTTTAGACGGGGTTGATTTCTCTGATTTCGATTTCTGACTCGGAGGCTGTTTTTCGATTGCTGCGGCTTCCTTGGCCTCAACTTCTTGCTGCTGTTTGAAGTCGAGATAGAGAGAATAGTTGCCCGGATATTGGACCACGTTGCCGAGGGATTCAAAGGCAAAAATGCGATCTACCACTCGATCGAGGAAATAGCGATCATGAGAAACGGTAATTACACATCCGTTGAAGTCTTCCAAATACTCTTCCAATACGGATAGGGTTTGGACGTCTAGATCATTTGTCGGCTCATCCAGAATCAAGACATTGGGTGCACTCATCAGTACCCGAAGTAGATAGAGTCGTCGTCGTTCGCCTCCCGATAGTTTGTGAATCGGGACATATTGCTGATTAGAGGTGAACAAAAATCGCTCTAACAGCTGAGACGCACTGATTTGGCCACCATCCGCTGTTTGCACATACGATCCGACTTCTTTGATGTAGTCCATGACGCGCTGGTTTTCACCCATGGCGTCTAGCAAATCTTCGGAATGCTGGTCGAAGTAACCGATGTGAATGGTGCTGCCAATATCGACGTTGCCTGAATCTGGGGTTGTGCGCCCAGTGATGATATCCATCAGGGTAGACTTGCCAACGCCATTGCCACCGATAATGCCGATGCGATCGACGGGACTAAAGTCATAGGTGAAATCACAAATGAGCGTGCGATCGCCGTAAGCTTTGGTGACATTTTCTAGCTCAATCACCTTCTTCCCAATGCGACGACCTGGTGCAGAAATATCGACTTTCCCAATCGTCTCTTTGAATTCTTTGTCCTGCATATCAGAGATGCGATCGATGCGGGCCTTTTGCTTTGTGCTCCGTGCTTTGGGGCCTCGCTTCAACCATTCAAGTTCTCGACGCAGGACTCCGGCATGCTTACGTTGTTGGCTAACGGCTGTTTCTTCACGTTCGGCTTTCTTTTGTAGAAAATAGCTGTAGTTGCCGTCATAGGCATAGAGGTCGCCTCGGTCGATTTCCAAAATACGATTGGTCACCTGGTCGAGGAAGTAGCGATCGTGGGTAATCAAGAGCAAAGCACCTCGAAAGCCACCCAGATAGCCTTGCAACCATTCCACCGATGCTGCATCGAGATGGTTTGTGGGCTCGTCCATGAGCAGGGCATCGGGCGACGACAACAACGCAGACGCTAAGGCAATGCGTTTGCGGTAACCACCTGATAGGTTGCCAACTCGAGCCTCAAAGTTTTCGATGCCCAGCCTTGAGAGAATAATTTTTGCATTTGTTTCCAGCTCCCAGGCCCCAGCGGCCTCCATTTGTTCTGACAAGCTGGTCATTCGAGTCATGAGCCGATTTAGCTCATCTCCGTTGGCATGGGCCATCTGGTGAGAGACGGCTTCATAATCTCGGACGAGGCTCATCTGCTCACCGGCATCAGCAAAAACTTGCTCCAACACGGTATGGTTGTCGTCCATATCGGGTTGTTGCGGCAGATAAACAATTCGCGCGTTGTTGTTGACTTGGAGGTTGCCCCCGTCTGACGGAGCCAAGCCAGCCAAAATTTTGAGAAGAGTAGATTTGCCTGACCCGTTTGTTCCAATGAGCCCGATTTTGTCGGCTGCATCGATGCTAAAGCTGGCATCACGCAAGATTTCTTTGATGCCAAAATCTTTTTTTAATGACTGTGCGACGAGAATGGGGGTTGACATGGGGTCGATCTGAAATAAGCGAGAGCACTGTGTACCATTGTGCAGCAAGTCTGCTCAGCATGCCCTCAGCGTTAATGTGAGCGGCGATCGCCACTCAACATTTCATCATGGCCCCTTACCGTTAGCTTAAGACGAAACTGGGGCATGCTGAGCGTACCCTTCGCCTCGGTTTTCTACATATTTAACAGACTACCGTCCTATTACCACAGTTATTGGGACTTACGTGTTCTATGTAAAGCCCTAGGTTCTGGCCATATTCAAGAAAACATATCAAAAAAAAATCCCAGCAGTGCTGCCGGGAGTGTTGCTGTCAAGACCGTGGAGATCATAGATGCTCTCTCAACGGCTAATGCCCTTCATAAATATGGATTGGGCAATTCAAATATAAGGTTCGATATAGGAGGTTAGGTTCTGTATAAGTGACTGAGTTAGTCTTAGCCGCTTCTGCAACCAAGTTAACTGCTTATCCATCAAGCACCAATAAAGTACGTGTAAAGGTTAAGCGAAGAAACCTGAAAAAACACTTAAGATGCTTCCACCAGAAGGGTG
>JBCBLF010000411.1:0-2415 GCA_038520475.1 Cyanobacteria bacterium J06627_8 | reverse complement strand
AGGCATCGTCATTGTTATCTGCCATTGCCTCAAACGCTTCTTGCCATCCTGCTCGTGGTCGGGACGCTGCACGAAGAATAAGCGAATTGTCGCGAACCTCGATTTCGACGTCTTCTTCAATACCACTTTGTTCAAGTAATGGCTTAGGAATGCGAATGCCTTGAGAATTCCCAATTTTTGTAATCCGAGCCCGAATTCCATGACTCATGATGATGTACCACGTAGAGTAATTACATTGTGATTACATTCTTAGTTGTTGTCAATAAAGGGCGATCGCCGTTCTCATTGGTTTGAGGCGTGTTCAGAATGTAATTGATCGTTTTGCCACGATGCCGGATTGTTTTGAATGTACGTCCGAATGTGATGAAGAGATGCCTTATTGCGAATAATGTGGTCGTAGTAATTGCGTTGCCAAACAGGTCTCCCCTTGGGGTCGCGTAAGATATTGATGCGTTTGGTAACCGCTGATTTGAATGACCCAATCAGAGTCGAAACAGATTGGGCCATTGGTTTACCCAATCGGCGGACATCAAATTGTTGGTTATCCGATAAATCCTGTAGGGGCATGGCATTGCCATGCCCCTACAGGATTTATCGGTTATTACCAGAATCCCATGAACGTGATTAGGCATGATCACATAGGAGTCTAATATGGTCTGCCGAAAATGGTTAGGAATCTCGTTCCAACATGCTGCCGCAATGTGCCCGAATGTGTTCAAATGCATCTTTCTATCGATAATTTCGCCGAATAAACATTGACGTTGATACGTACAAATCGTGATGAAATATGCCCCAGGTGACGAATAGTCATAGCCCTTGAGGCGAATCGAGCGGCGATGATGATGTTCTGGGTTGAAGGCCATAGGGACAGTCAGTGACGAACTGATTCAGAGTTCCCACATGGTCGTGTTATCGAGGTTGGAGATAACGTTGAGCTCACAAATCTAACTTCTCAGCTCAGCTCCAATTTGTTTCACCAGTGCATCTCTCACCTTTTGATGAACGGGTTCCACATCTTCATCGGTGAGTGTTCGATCGGCTGCTCGATAGACCAAGCGAAACGCTAAGCTGCGCTGCCCCTCCGGTACGTTCTCGCCGCGATATTCATCAAACAGCTCAATGGACTCTAGCAACGGCTTGCCGACTTTACGGGCGATCGCCTCAATGTCTGCCACTGACTTTTCAATGGGTGCAAAGAAGGCGATATCTCGTCCAGAGGCAGGGTAAGTCGAGAAAGGCTTAAACAATGGCACTTTTTTGCTGTCAACCCGCATGCCTTTCAGCAGCACATCCAAACTCATGTCGAACAGGTAGACTTCATCGGGTAGTCCTCGTTCTTGACACAGCTGGGGGTGAAGTTGCCCAAATGTCCCCAATCGTTCTTTCCAGAGCCACAACGCTGCTGTGCGACCAGGATGGAGTCGGGTGTCTTCAGAATCAGCGGTGTAGCGAATATCAACATCGAGTTTCGCGAAAACGCTCTCTAATACTCCTTTAGCTTCGAACCAAGTGAAGGGCTGTGCTTGTCCGCCCGAAACCCAGCGACCGACGGATGGATCGCCGCCCAAGATACCTGCGACTCGATCAGCTTCGTGGTAGCGATCGCCCTCTGTCCAGAAGATGCGTCCAATCTCAAAGCCATTTAGCGGGCCGTTTCCTTTCTCGATGTTGTATTGAAAGGCATCCAGCATGGCTGGCAGCATATCGGTTCTCAGCGCTGAATATTCAGCAAAGAGAGGATTGGCAAGAACGACCTGATTGTCTTGTCCTGGTTTCACCAGCGAGTAGTGAATTACCTCGGTTAATCCCACAGCTTGAAATGCCGCCTTGATGCGTTTGTTGAGTGCAGCTTCCGGGGAGAGCTGTCCAAGCTCTGATTTGGCGGGGAGGGTATCCGTAAAGTTGTCGTACCCGTATAGGCGAGCCACTTCTTCGATGAGGTCAATTTCTCGTTCGAGGTCACGGTAGCGATAGGGTGGAACAACGACGCTCCAAACCGTCGCGTCGGTTTCATCAGATGACTGGGTTAGTTCACATCCCAGTGCAGTTAGAATGCGCTCGACATCCGCTGCTGCAATGTCACCTAAGATTGGCCCGTCATCATTCGTGCTAAGAATAACGAAACCCAGAACTTGCTGAACACGCTGGAGCCGAAGCTCAATGGTGCGGGAATAGCTGACCTGACTTGGGCGATGATCGTCAGTAGATTGAATAGTCACGGAGCCGCCCGCGAGTTCGGTGATGAGTTGAAGTGCGCGACGACAGGCTAATCCTAATTCGGCCTGGTTGACTCCGCGCTCATATCGGGCAGACGCCTCTGTTCGGAGTCCCTGGGTTCGTGCTGATCGACGGATCGATGCAGGGTCAAACCACGCGGCCTCTAGCATGATATTCATTGTGCCGCACAATGAATAT
>JBCBLF010000410.1:0-2444 GCA_038520475.1 Cyanobacteria bacterium J06627_8 | reverse complement strand
CTGGCCTGTCCGATTCGCGGCAAGCAGGATGGCGGCACACGCGCCATTTGTCGAGGCCGCAAGAGCTACCGCACGCGCTACACCTTTACCGATGGCACTGAGGCTAAGATGGCTGTCGTCGCGACGTTGCCACGCGGTAAAAATGGGCGACGCCGTCGCAAATGGCTCTTATTTGTCGTGATGGTACTTCATATGGGAAAGATGCTGTTGGCGAACCCTAAGCATCAGTGAGCATAGAGTTGAACAAAAGGAGAACTGCGAGTTTGTGCAACCGAAACACCCATTAGCCAATTTGTAGCTCTCTTCAAGTTAATGGCCATAGCAGTGAAGATGTGTTGCAGGTGCGTTTTGGAAAGTCCGCGATAGCGATTACGACGCATACCGTGGGCGTTAGCAGCTTCAGAGATTGCGCCTTCAATTCCCGCCCGTTGCGCATATTGCGCCTTAAATTCGTCAGTTTCCATGCGTTCTCGTGCGAGCTGACGAGCAAAATGCTGTGCTTGAGCAAATACGGTGATGGATCGACGAGGTGGTTTCGAACGCGTGCATTGAGATTGGAAGTCACAGACTCGGCAGACCTTTTTGCTGAATTTAATCTGAATGATGTCTTTTCCACCGGTGCTTTTTGCAGGTAACCAGTGCAAACTGGTTTCACCTGCTGGGCAAGTTGCAACTTGTCTTTCCCAATCAATCACAAAGTCATCCGATGAAAATCCATTTTGCTCACGCGCTTGCCAGGATGTATCCTGTCGCACCGGTCCACACAAATCAACGTCGAAATCATTCGTACTAGAAAGCAGTAAATCAGCATCAATATAGGCTTGATCTACTAGGTGAACGGCAGGAGTGAGCTGTTTACGAGCGAGAGAGTTGTGCACATCGTTTGTCACTTTGTTATCAGGTAACGTCGCTGGGGTTGTCGTAACATGGGTTATGAAATGGGGTTGGTCGCTGTCACAAACCTCCGTGAGATGCACCTTGTAGCCCACCCATGTCATTTGACGTTTTCGCGACAATCGTGCTTCGGGATCATGAGGAGATCGAATCGCCAGGTGCCCGGGTGGACATTCTTTTTTGTCTCGCCATCGCAACCGATCGGGGGTATCTGCTACCCCCGTAAAATTCTGAATCCACACCCGATGTAACAGTTGAATGGATGGGATTTCACGCAACCAGGTCGGACTATCTACCTGGCATATCTTCTCCAGAACGTACAGTCCATCGGCACCAAGTTGTTCAACATAAATTGCTTGTTCGGCCTCTGTTTGCGGATAGCTGAAATCATCGATTCGCTCTCCATAGCGCTCAGCCCAACTCGCATCAATATGGCTTTGTACCCAGCTTGGATGAACCACAGCAAGCGAATTGAGAGCCGCCCGCAAGGTTTCTCCCACCAATTCGATTCGATTGAGTGTCCGAATAGACGCCAAGACCTTTGTCGAATCGGTTCGCTGCGTTCCACGTGATTTGAGCAGCTCGCTTTCAATGAATCGGCCCAACAATTTATTGAAGAGCATTTCTAATGTCGCATCTTGTAACAAACGCTTGCGAAACTCACTCAGCACACTGTAGTGAAACCCTTGATCCGTTAATTCTAAACATAACAGATACTTCCAGTCGATTCGGGTTTTTATCGCTTCAGTAACCTGTCGATCTGATAAGTTCGCTGCAAATTGTAGAATGAGTACGGTGCACATTCTCACAGGTGACAAAGCTGGCTGACCGTCATCTGGATACAGATGCCTGAAATCCTCATCGTTGAATATCAGACCGAATTCATCGTACCAACGCATGTAGCGATTACCTTCCGGGTATATTGCTTTTGCGACGCGTTTTGTTTCTTCAGGTACTTGGTAGCTTTGAGGTTTCAGAGACATTTTGGCCGCTCACTTCACTTGGTGGACGACACTATTTTACCTGTTTTGAGTTCGCCAACAGCATCTTTCCCGTGGGTAGCACCCACACCGGACGAAGCGCACACATCATGTGGTCGCGACGAACGGGGCTTTCCGCACCCAGTCCTCTTTTTCAAGTTGGTCAATCATGAAATCGGCCAATTGGCCAACATCTACTTTGCCGCCTGGCATCTTGTGAGCGTCAGCCACAAGAGCGCCATTGATTCCTTCCTGGAATACTGGCGCTCTCACACTGATCCAGTTCAAGTCACTCTGGTCCATCGTCTGGAGTTCAAAATCTTTCAGGCGTAGAGCAGCCCCGGCGATTGTTGTTAACATCACTCGAAGTCCCCGCCGCCTGAGAGACAGTTTTTCGTCCTTAAACCTGATGGTTGATCCGGCGATATGAACAAAACGATCAATCTTGAGCGTTTCGAGCACACGTATTAACTCGACAAAGCTCGCTTTGTACTGACCCATTTCGGTCTTAGACACTCTGCTCATGGGCTTTGGAGCAATAGTGGTCATTACCGCATCCGAATTTGCGAC
>JBCBLF010000040.1:0-26007 GCA_038520475.1 Cyanobacteria bacterium J06627_8 | reverse complement strand
AGGTTGGCCCCAGTTAAGTCCGCGAATGTCATGTCTGTGCCACTGAGTACCGCCTCTGAAAGATTGATGCCGCTCAAGTTCGCATTGCGGAGATTCACGTTGCGAAGGCTCGCATCGGCTAAATTTGCATCGACAAGTTCACTCTCGCTCAGATTGACCCTATCGAGATCACAGCGATCGCAAACTCCGGTCTCAAGTAGCCGATTAACGCGTTCAGCTTTCGCAACACGGCTGGTCAAGGCCAAGCTAATCACCAGCACGATCATTGAAAAGAAAATAGCAAGGATAAAAAAGGCGCGAATATCTCGTCGATCCAGTTTCCAGGCGGTCATGACCGATGTCTCAAATTAACGCTTCACTTCTACAGTAATCTGCTCTGCCTTGAGCAGGGTTGAAACTTTTGTCTCCAGCTCAGCTGTCTCGGATTAGTAAAAACCAAGACTGAGTTAAGGCCGTATGCCTGCATCAGTCTCATCACAGGACTGAGAAGGTCAGTGCTTTGTCCAGAGTGCTAGCGTTCCGTACGTCCGTATCGGTGTGCAGATTGCGATTAGTTTGTGAATCAGCAGCCAATCTCTTCACACCTTAGATTTTCGATTGAGGCGAGCTTCCACAGATACGTACTTCAGACAGTGGCCTCCTTTTAAGAAGCTCCGACATGATTGTGGTGGAAAGCGACGTCGCCTGTTTGCAATGATGTCCCACGTTATATCCGTCGGTACACCAATTCCTGTCAACGGAGATGCCATCCAGTAGGCAGGACGCAGACCATGAATCAAAGCAGACCTAGACATAACAGCACGCTTTACACAACGACTAGAAATAGGAAGCTAGACCCAATTGACCTGAGGTTCACGGGCGAGAAAGCTCTTTCGTGTCCTGCTTTTCTATGTTTAGAATTCACTTCTGTTGATGGGTCGACTGGGGTCTAGCGACTGGAACTCAAGAAAACCAACGTTATTCTAGACGTCGAGACAATAGTCAATTTAGAAGAATTATTTCTTTCTACAACGTGAAACTAACCGTGATGAGGTGACATTTATTGTTGAGGTGAGTATAAAACTGAACGTGATAAGTACGGAGAAAACTGTGTTATTGAACCTCTTTTGATTGAGCAAATGTTGATTAGTTCTCAAGAAAAAGACAAACGCAGTGTTCAAAAATAGCAATTAGCTATTGATGTTATTGCTTTTCTAAATATTTGATGAAATGAGTGATAGGAGTGGGACGGGCACAATTCTGCCCACTCCCATCACTCATCTAGGATTGCTATATTGCGTCATTGTGTTCATTGAGAACTGAAGTTAATGTGTCAATGCTGAAAATGACGAAATTGATGAAACATTGACCATTATTGTGGTGATTCTCTTCATTTAGAAACGCAATAGATTGAAGACTAGGTATCTATGGGAGTCTTCAATAAAGCCGTCTTTCAGTCAAAAAGCTTTCAGTCAAAACGATATCGATGAACGCCTTTTCTTTTGAGTTATTGGAAGTAGCTCTGACAGTAAAATTTATTTCTTAAAATATATTAAGTTTTTTTATTTTATGTTCAATAAAACTATTTTTGTACGCTATCCATGAACTTAGCTAAAGATTGCATTTACCTTATGGTTACACTTCTATGTTTCATAACTTTCGATTGAACTGGAATCGCTGGTTTCGATTTGGTTTTTTCTTACTGTTGATAACGGTTTGTATTGTCACCATAGGGTTGGTTCGGCCTTCTCATCCACAAACATTGCCCCGTCATCCTCTTGATCCGCTGACTAAAGAGGAAATTACGGCGGCTGTTGATGTCATTCGTCAGAGCAAATCTCTGAGCGATGCGGCTGTTTTTCCACAGATCTCACTCAAAGAACCTGACAAACAGATGGTGTTAGGGTTTCGTGATGGAGATGTTGTAGCGCGTAGCGTCTTTGCAATTGTCTATGAGCGGGAGCAAAATCAGACATTTGAAGCAGAAGTTGATATGGCAACGGGGACGGTGACGTCCTGGCGAGAAATACCGGGCGTTCAGCCTGCGTTGACCGATCCTGAATTTGAACTAGCGAACGAGGTCGTCAAATCAGATCCACGCTGGCAAGAAGCGATGCGAAAACGTGGCTTAACAGACTTTGATCAGTTAGAGGTGTCTGCTTGGGCTCCGGGTGTTTTAAGCCTCTCAGAGAAGGCAGCCGGAGACCGAATTGTGCGTGCGCTGACATATTTCGCTGGAGATGGATTTCATTACTATGGGCGACCGATCGAAGGTGTCATGGTCGTTGTCAATTTGAATAACGGAACGGTTGAAGAGTTTGTTGATACGGGAGTGGTGGCACTCTCTCGCACAAATTGGGACTATGACACCGATAGCGTTGGCCCCCTAAAAGCCATGGCACGACCATTGCGAATGATTCAGCCAGAAGGTCGTAATTTTGAAATTAATGGCAACCAGGTGTCTTGGAGAGGATGGAGCTTTCGCTATGCGATGCATCCAAGAGATGGATTGGTGCTCTATCAGGTGACCTATGATGATGGCAACCAGGTTCGCCCGGTGATGTATCGAGCCAGTCTCTCAGAAATGGTTGTTCCATACAGCGACCCGCATCCGACGTGGTCTTTTCGGAACGCATTTGATGTTGGGGAATACAATTTTGGTGTTTTGGCAAGCATCATGACGTTGGGTAAGGATATTCCCAGCAATGGAGTGTTGCTAGATGCAGTCTTTGCAGATGCCTATGGAGAACCCTATGACATGCCAGGAGTGGTCGGCATTTATGAGCGCGATCGCGGTATTCTCTGGAAACACTATGATTATGTGACCGATCAAACCTACGCTCGTCGCGATCGCGATCTAGTTGTTGCAGTCACCGGGGCGATCGACAACTATGACTATGGGATTAACTGGATTTTCCATCAAGATGGTTCGATTGAGGTTGAGACCGACTCCACCGGGATTATCTTGATCCAAGCGTCGGATGCTGAGCGTGTCGAGGATGAGGTGACGCCATACGGTACCCTGGTCGCAAAGAACATCGTCGGCATCACTCACCAGCATTTCTTTGGATTCCGCCTCGATTTGGATGTTGATGGGTCATCTAATTCAGTTATGCGAGCTGAGCTAGAGCAGTTTGACACGAGTGCAATGAACCCAATTGGAAATGCGTTCCAAGCGCAATACACGTCACTTAATTCTGAAGCTGATGCGGTTTCTGATGTTGATTTGACCGTGAGCAGGAAATGGATGATCAGTAGCTCGGATAAGCGTAACAGCATTGGAGCACCGACGAGTTATGTGCTGCTACCAACAGCAAATGCATCATTTGCTCCAGGATTGGATTCTAAAATTAGTCAAGAGGCTGGCTTCGCGACTCATCACTTCTGGGTAACAAAGTACGACCCTGACCAGTTGTATGCAGCTGGAGATTATCCAAATCAAGGACGTGCAGACCAAGGATTGCCCAGTTACATTGCCAACGATGAATCAATCAGCGATGAAGATGTTGTCGTTTGGTATACGTTGGGTGTTTCCCACGTGACTCGGGTCGAAGATTGGCCCGTGATGCCTGTCCATCGGGAAGGATTTAAGCTGATACCGCGTGGCTTCTTTGACCGCAATCCGGCCATTAATTTACCGGACGAAGGAGAGCCGACAGCACCTTCGCCATAGTCTCGCCAGTTCAACTAGATGGCTAGCTTCTGATAGGGAGCTAGCCATGTCCAGATGTGTTTATGCTTTGCAAAGTCTAAGAAGAAATAGGGGTTTAGGCTGCAATACGCAATCAACCCTCTATTTCTTTGTTATGAATCTGAAAAGATTGCCAAGTTGTGTGTATGAGATGCACTGGATTGATGAACTGAGGGTAGCCATAACTAAAAACTATTTCGAAATTCAATAATGGCTCGGCTATCTTCATCAAGGTCGGTCGAAGCCCGAAGCCGAATTCTATCGGTCAGCTCGTAGCGGAAGTTAAACTGAGTGCTGCTGCCGCCGTCTAGAATCTCCAGCACACTGATGGAAAATTCGTCGGTGATATCAAATCCAACCTCTACGCCAATCGATAGAGGTAGTCGAGATTCGCCGCCGATATCTCCCGTTGTGGGAAAAATACTGAATTCGCTGATTCCTAATGTGTTTGCAATGTCGTTTCCTAAACCAGCTAAGAAGCCTGAACCAACAAAGGCGGCGACGCCACCTGTAACGTTGCCAGATTGAAATGCATCGATGGTTTGACCACCCAGGAGTGCAACGATCTGGCTTTCAGATCGGGTTGGGTCGCTCGTTAGCTCTAGGCTGTCGGATAATTCACTTGCGCGACCATCAACCGTTGCAAATACTTCGACGGTTTGCAAGCCGCCAAACGTTGGTACAGCCGTTTGATCTGCAACCTCTGACCCAGCAAAGGGAGATGATGGTGCAATTGGTGTTCGATCGACTTCACGAACCCGTGCCACGAGTTGAACATCAAGCGTTGGATCAAGTCCATTCTCTGGGGTGAACGTAGCTGTATTGGCCGAATCGCGGCTCAAGCGAAATTGAGTTGAAACAATATTGATCCATCCATTCGTTAGCTGAATTGTTCCATCAGGTCGGATATCTGATAGAGACCCGTTAAGCACTAAATCGCCGATCGCCGCTAACTCAAAAACTGGGCGTCCAACAATTTGGAGGGAATCGCTCAGCGTCACCGTAAAGTCATCTAACTGCACCCTATCCAAAAATGAGTTCGACGCAGAATCTGCGGTAGAGGTATGATCGGTCGCTTCTGTTGTAGTCAGGTTCGATCGGTTTCTGACCAGATTGAGGGCAAATGCGCGTCCGTCAGAAATGTTGACCTCGCCACTGATCGTCGGCGCAAGAACAGCACCTGTCACTCGAACGTCGCCATCAATGGTTGCAGAAATGAGATCTTCAAGGCCAATGGGTGTTTCTTCGAAGGAAAGTGTGAGTGGGTTGCGTTGCTCACTAGCTAGAGCATTGAAAATTGGCAGCGCGCCGGTCAGTGTAATTTGACCATCGTCAAATTGAGCCCCGAGCTGCTCAATCCGAATCCGGTCGAGGTCAAAGTTGGCTGTGCCCGTAATGTTTGAAATGGGGTGACTCAAGAGCGGACTGGAGATCGTTCCGTCTGTAAAGGTGGCACGACCCTGAAGGAGTGGCTGCGTTAATGTCCCTGTGGCTTGGATATCGACATCTCCTTCGCCTCCTCCCCAAATTGCTTGTCCGTTGCTCACCAAATCGAGAAAGGCCAAGCCTTCGTTTTGTATATCAAGTTCAACAAAAATCTGATCACTATCGGGCTGTCTCGACATGAATGGCAATGCATAAGGAATATTGCCTTCGATGGTCATTCCTTCCTGACCTGTGATGAAAATATTTCCGTCAGCAATCAGACGAGCTTCGTCGTACGTGAAATCGACAGTTACTTCTTCTAGGGGCGTGTCGTTGAGCTGTGCATCAGCGAGAGTGATGAATCCATCCAGGTCAGGATCATCCAGACTTCCGTCAATCTCAACTCTGGCTTCGATGTCGCCTTCTAGGTCAACAGGTAGTGCTACAAATTCCTGGATTAATTCAGCGGGAACATTTGCGATCTCAAGGGTTCCAGATTGTTGAGTAAATCCAACCTGACCGTCAAAATTAACAAGCGTGTCACCTGACTCAAATCGAAATGGCTCAATGGATATTGCCTGTGGAGTGGCGTTCCCAGAGGCAACAAATGTATTCGGCTGATCAAACCGTCCCCAGGCCCAGTCGTTGCCGTTGATGTCGAAATCGACTAAGAATCCAGACTGTACAGACCCTGTTGCCGAAATGGTGCCTTCAAAGTTTCCTTCCAGTTCTTCTAAGGGGGGAATTAACGCATTTTCTTGCTGGGCGATCGCCGCTTCTTGTCGAGCGACCAATGCTGCAATGTACGTCAACTGATTCAGGAGGGGCGTGGTTGGAGGAAGCCCAATGGCTGTCGTCGCAAGGGCCGAACTCCCTTCCTGTTGAGGCGCTTCGAATCCTCGTCTAATATCATCAAGCGTGAAGAGTTGGAGGGCGGTCAGCACATCCTGCACTCGACCTTCTTCAATGGTGAGGTTGGCCTGATAAGGAAGGCTTGAATCTAGCACATTTGCCCGTGCTGAGAGTCGGTAGAGGCTTTCTCCAAGCTGTAGTTCTCCATTATTCAGCGCAGCGTTGCCGTTTTGATAGCTCAATTCTCCAGTGAACCGATCAGCTGCGATGTATCCAAGGGCGGGTTGGGCGATCGCCACGCTGCCGCGGACGGATGGATTGCTCCGATTTGCTACATTTGCCTGGATATTTGCATTGACTACCCCACGAACTTGTCCAATGGCTTGATTGGGTAAGGGATTGAATTGCAGTTCGCTCAAGCGAAAGTTACGTACTTCTGCTGAGAGGATATCGCCTTGTGTTTGCCCCGTGATGCTGAAGGTATCGGCTTCCGCGATGCGCTCGTCACGATTACGAATCTCAAATGCGGTGGGCAGATAGCGATCATCAATTTGAGCAAAGATGCGATCGCCTCCGCCTTGCAAATCAACGGTTCCTCCATTGGCTAGGGAAAATTGAACATCTCCTTCCATCTGGGAGTCAAACGTCAGCGCATTAATCCCAAGGTTGTTGAGTTGAGCAGATCCAATGATTGCAGGATTCTGAAGCGTGCCGTTGAGCTGTCCATCAAATGATACGAGTCCTTGTACTTGGGCCTGCTGTTGTATAGCAGAGGGAAGCAGCGATTCGATCCGACGCAGGTCATATTGCTGTAAGGCAACATTCAAATCGATATTGCCAATGGCGGGTCCGTCGGTGAGTGAGGCTTCGATAAACCCATTGGCTTCCACTCCCGGAGCCGTAAATGTTTCCACCTGAATCCCATTCCCCGTCCAGCGAAAGGCTGTGTTCCAATTGCCTGGTTCAAGAAGAGATGGACTATTGGGTGATAGGCGAGCTTCTGCATCAGCAACTTGAGCTCGACCGGAAAGGGCGATCGCCTCTGGCGAGAAATTGTCCAGCTGACCGGATGCCGTTAAATCACTGCTAAGGATGCCTTGAACTTGAGATGAAAACTGACTCACATCCACTTGTTGGGTACTGACATCGGCTTGCCATTGCCCGCGATTCAGATCTACCGTTGCATCAGCGGTGACGGTGCCCCCTTCTACAGTTAGCTGGGTATTTTGAACTCGAACCGTGCTTCCTGTATACCGAATCGTTCCTCCTCCAGGAAACGAGGAGTCGCGAAGCCGCCAGTCAGCAACGGCCTGGATGTCGTTATAAGGGCCAAAGACTTCAACGTCTGCGTTCAAGAGCCCTACTCGGTAGTCGTTTGGAAGCGTAATGTCGTACGCATTAACGACTGCATCTCCAGGAATATCAGCGAGGCGCATATCAAAGAAAACCCCACCATCAGCCTCTAGGTTGACTTGCCCTGAGCCAGTAATCGCTCCTCCCACCTCAGGGATGATAGCGATGTCTTGAACATCTAGGACAGGGGCCGATAATTGGAACGTTGCGATAACGGTCTCAAAGTTAAGTTGATCGATTTCAAGTGGCTGAGTATTTCGCACGACACCGCTGACAACTGGGTCGCGTAACTCGCCTGAAACGCTAACATCTGTGGCAAAGGCGCCATCGGCAGTAAATGGAATATCAAGATTGACGGTTTCTTTCAGCTCATCGAGCGTGACCGAGGGGACCTGCGCGGTCAGGTTGTATCCGGTTTCTAAATTCACTGCGCCTTCTGCAACCACGCGGATGTCGCCATAGTTGAGGGAGGTATCTTCGATGAAAATGTCTTGACCATCAAATCGAAGTTGACTGTTGATGGTGTCAATTGCTTGTGGGGCCACGTTAAGCTGCGTAGCGATATCACGGGCGCGGGCCGTACCGCTCAAATCCAATGGCTTATCAGGTTGATACGCGACCTGCAAATTTGCGTCAATGGAACCATCAGTAATCGCCCCTGGAATTGGAAGTAGGTCGGTGAACGGTGCCACTTGCAACCCAGTTGTGCGAACAACGACCTGAAAGGCACTGTTCCTGATATCTGCACTCCCTTCAACGAAGATAGGAGCCCCCTCGTCTGGACGAACAGCAATATCAAAATCAGCAAATCGATTGTTCTCCTTAAGCGTTGCATTCGCGTCAATGTTCTGAAGCACAATCGGCAAAGTTGGCGAAGGCTGTCGTTCGCTATCGTCTCCGGAGCTAGGTGTGTCAGCTTCATCGAGATCTTGTGACGGCGATCGCAACTGGGCCACAGCATCATAGAACTCGAGATTTTCCCAGGGAGAGTCTAAGGATTGAGGGTATGGGGCAAGCGCAATTGTGGCGTTTTTGACTTGAATGCGGTCAAGAGCGATGGTAACGGCAGCCTCTTCTTCTGGTTGCTGGATGTCTAACCTTAGCCATTGGCCATTTTCGTCTTCATACCCATATACTTCTGGATCAATCAGCGTCAAGGTAATGGGGAGGGTGCGATCACGAACTAAGTTTGAGACTGCGTTTACGAGACCAAATCCAACTTGGACGGAGTCGGCACGGGCATAACTCTCATCTTCTTCCGTTGGGGGTATGACCGCTCCATCAATGTTGATGCCTGATAGAGAAAACCCTTGAACGTCGCCTAGCTCAACGGGCCGATTGAGCGTGTTGCTAAGCGCATTTTCAACAATTGGAGTGAGACGGTTATAAACAAAATACTGAGCGGCGATCGCCCCAATGCTGCCTCCTACAACAAGAATGCCTCCTAAAATGACAACCGTTTTCAATGGACGAGACAAGCGTCGAGACGAACGTCCAGCGTTTGGATCAGGTGGAGGTGAAGATAGATGGGTCATGCTTCTCTGTCTGTAGGAGACGGATTAATAATATGAATCAATACTTACGAGCAACTGAAAACGACGAGCAATCAAACCAATAAAACTATCAATTTCTGATATCAAACAGAACTGACACAGGTTTCTTATCTCTTGCGCATGTGTTTGAGCGCGGCAGGCTCAGCCTATGACTAATCAAACAAATTCGTCAGTCCTATCAACACTCAATACTCAACAGAGAAAGGTTTACGTGGAAATTCTTTCCCTACGATCAACCCTTACCTATAAAACTTTGTGTGCGTCAGACGTCTGCATACTATTGAGAAAAGCCAGAGCTTTCCAGAACAATATGAATTAACTTTGAGCAATGTGTGTAAGGGTGGGCTTTAGGTATTTGTATATCGGCTCAGCGCATCATCGGTGCTGTTGTCAGCGACCACACTCACATCGGTGAATGACACATGACGATTGCAACACCAAGTCTATGAATAGAAGCCATTTTTGATCTCTCTTGAAACCGATACACTGCATCGGTTTCAAGAAAAATATTTGTGGGTTTCTAAAATCAGAGATGATTATGGTGCTGCTCGTTGTCAGAATGACCCCAGGCAACCCAAAACTGCACTGACATTATCAGACAGAACTGTCGACTTAAAGAGTTTTTGGCAGTTCCTTAATGTTTAAGGTAGCGTTACGTTTTCGTGCTGAGTCGACTCACAGCGAGACTCGCTCCTAACTTGGCAGGAGCGAGCGTCACGATTGTTTTTTGGGAAACAGCATCAGCTATTGGCTAAACCAATCGCGATCGCCGGTGATTGAAGTTTTGACAATTGATGAACATCAATGACCATCCCTTCGCGAGCCATATGAACATTTGGATAATCAGTCTGCATATGCTGCTCAATCGTGGATAGAAAAGCATCGTCGTGGGTTGGCGCATGATGAAACATGACGATGTGCTTAGCCTGAGTTGTCAGCGCGGCTTCAACCTTCTGCCGCCAAATGTGAAGACTACGGGATGCATTCACGGCTTCCATATCGTAATAAGAATGGGTTCCGTAGATCGTGTCAGAGACAAGCACATCTGCTGTTTGAGCTAGATACAACATGCCTTTATCTGGAGCATCTAAGGTGTGGTCCGTATCTGTCGCATATACAAATGAACACTCTCCCCAAGTAACGCGATAGCCAAGGGCTCCACTATGACGATGGAGGGCAATGGTATCAATCAGAATGTCCCCAATAGAAATCTGCAAGCCTGGTGTGATGTTGTGAAATGCCAGCTCAGATTTCATCTTTTGAAAGGGAACCGAAAAGTTGGGGCGGAGCATTTGATCCATCAAGCGTTGCTTAATCGATGCTCCATTGATTCCAACTGCACCATAAATGTGAAATCGATTATTTTCTTGAAACGCTGGAATGAAAAATGGAAAACCTTGGATACGGTCCCAGTGTGTATGAGTGAAAAACAGATGCCCTTCAGTGGGTGACGTCTGCATTAATTGTTCGCCTAGTACCCGAAGCCCCGTTCCGCCATCAAAAATCAGTCGAGTGCCATTAATCAACAACTCGACGCAGGCTGTATTGCCTCCGTAGTAGGCCGTCTTATCACCCGGAGCAGGAATATTTCCGCGAACGCCCCAAAACTTTACTAGAAAACGACCCTGAGACTTGTCAAGGCTGATCTGTTCAAGCAATGAAAGATGGCGACCGTTTTGTAGTGGCGTAGAACCTGACATTGACTAAAGACATCCAGAGTGTCGCAGGAATCATACAGCTACTTTGGAAGCAGTAGAGGCATGAGCTTGATTATATAGCTTTAGCCATTGAGGCTAGGACACTGAGTATCATTCAGTTCCTAGGCGCAAAGCCAATGGCTTGCCGTCTTGTCCTAAAAGAACTGGCGACGGCCATATCTGCCAATTGAAAGGTAGCTGCTGAAGATGTCGATACACCCATGAAAAAAGATGGAGCCCTGTGTTACTGAGCAGTCAAAGCTTTACCTTAGCATCTATCAATCGACGAAGGCGTCACAATCGCTATTTATTTGATACGTTTCAACAGACCAAGTCTCTCAGTGAAATTTCTCTGACGATAACAATGTTATGAGGACGTTAGAAATCTCTAATACCTTATAAAACCTGATGATCGAGAGAAATCTAGTGAAAGTGGCTGCCGTATCAATTTTGCGAGTTAAACGTGATACGTACTGATACGTATCTTACATGATCTATATTTCCCACTTAGACGAGAATAAATCAGTGGGTATCGGAAGTTTCTTTATGGAAAATTTGCAATTTTCCATTCCGTTGTATTGTGCTAACCCTGTGCTCGGTGTTACTGAGTGATGGGTAACTGAGGTAACAATGATGACGAAGCATTCATCACACGGCTCGAAGCACAGTTCGAATTGATAAGTACGGTATCGTGAGACACAGTGTACCTGTCAGTATGCGATTTAACCCTATGATAGGCATCGTGACTTGGCAAAGTTTACGAGGGAATAGGGGTTTAGGAAGTCTGTCCAGTGGAGATTAAAGCCTGATTGCTCTGTTTGCATGACGTCATGTATGCAAGACTTGGAAAGTCAGTGACTGACCCAGCTCGTAAACGTACAAGTGACCAGCATATCCAAAAGATTTCACCAAAAGGCCGAGAAACGCCAACTTTGAGGTCTCTCGGCCTTTTGTTTGAGTCGAAATCCTTTCAGAGGTCAGCTTATGACTTTCCTGCAGCAATGCATGTTTCGACTAGCGCAGCAACCTGTGGAGCGTCTTTCCAGCCTAAGATTTCAGTTACTTTTTTCTCTAAGTTCTTATATGTTCTGAAAAATTCAGCAATTTCGTCTAATCGGTGAGGGGCAATATCTTTAAGAGATTTGACGTCACTATAACGAGGGTCTTTATCAGGGACGCAAAGGATTTTCTCATCGCGATCGCCGCCATCAACCATTTCCAACATGCCAATCGGACGAGATGCAATGACACATCCTGGAAATGTCGGTTGATCCATGATGACAATTCCATCCAGGGGGTCACCGTCATCGGCTAATGTATTTGGAACGAAGCCGTAGTCAAAGGGATATTGAACCGATGCATACAATACCCGATCGAGAGCGAAGGCTTGAAGGTCCTTGTCATACTCATACTTGTTTTTGCTTCCCGCTGGTATCTCAATGAGAACATTTAAAATACCAGGCTTCGGCTGTGGTGGGATAAGCGATAAATCCACAATTACTCTCCAAACTACTAGACATCAAGTGTGCTGTCATCGCCATCGATTGTAGATGAAGACAGCACACTTGGATATGACTATGGAAGATATTCACTCTAGATTCACCTCAAACCGGACATCCTGGTTAGAGGCATGACTAGAAAAGATGTAAAAGCTTGCCGTGAGAGCTATTGACGAAGATCAATGAGGGTGGGAGAAGGCGATCGCATGGCGTCACTGCCCTGAGATGAAAAGAGGAAAATCGCAAGAATTGGAGTGGTCAAGGTCACAATCGCAATTGCTGTGCCAATGATATTTGCAAAAAGTCGAGAGGATTCTTGGGGAGGTTTATCAGATTGACTGCCAGAGTCCATATAAGCTGTGAAATGATATAGAGCAATAAAGAACGGCTAGAACGTTGCCTTGCTAGACTATCCTTCTAGATGACGCTAGCCCGTCTAATAGGGATGTATCAAAATGTGGAATGGAAGGGGAAACTAACCAACTCCATTTAACATTTTACTTGAGCTAACAGACTTCACCAATAGACTGAGAGAGTAAGAGAAATGTTGCCTTTGTAGCACCATCAGAGCAAGAGACCCACTAAATGTTGTTGAGCCCCTGGTATAAAACGATTTTCAACAACACTTTCAATTCTAACTAACATGCGTAGCGCTCTATCGTAACTTGAAACACAACTTGGAAATCGTATGTATCCACATACTGAATTCGAATTTAGCTTACCCAAAGGCTTAGTTGATGAACACGGCAACCTTCATCGACACGGGGTTATGAGACTTGCTCGGGCGAGAGATGAATTTGAAGTGCTGAAAAATCAGCGAGTTCGGCAGGAACCCGCGTATGAAAGTATCGTTCGTTTATCGCAGGTGATTACGGTTTTAGGCGACCTCGAAGCACCCACGCCGACCCAATTAGAACAGCTATTTTCGATTGATTTGGCTTATTTGCAAGAGTTTTATAACCGAATTAACTATCAGGGAGAGGCGCACATTCCGGTGCAATGTCCTCAGTGTCAGACCCATTTTGAGGTGGAGCTTGAACTGTCGGGGGAGTCATCGGCTACCCCTTAGATGATCTCTACGAGGAGGTAGCCCTACTATCCACCGCATTAAACTGGTCTTTGGATGACATCCTCAGTCTAGAACATGGCGATCGCCAGCGATGGCTGCAAGAGGTGATGCGACTGCGGGAATGACGCGGTTGTATCTCGTGCATGCTGTGGATAAATCCTAATCTTGCTCATTAGACGGCTGCGACGAGTGCAATACAGAGTCTGTTCGATAGGGGACTAGGCCCGATGGAACGACGGTTGACGCAAGCCCGAGATGGACTTCTTGATCGTCGAAGAAAATTTGGGCCCCAAAGGCTTGGAGAATTTTGTCCTTCGATACGCCGCCCAAAAAAAAGGTGGCGTCAACACGCACTCCCCAAGCTCGGAGGGTTTTGATAACGCGCTCATGTCCTGGACTCGACCGAGCCGTGACAATGGCAATTCTCACAGGTGCGTCGTTCGGACTAAACCCCTCCTGCATCATACTCAAGGTTTTCAGCAGCTTGGCAAAGGGACCTTCTGGCATTGGCTTGTCTGCTTTCAATCGCTCATGTTCGTAAAAGGCTTCGAGACCTTGAGTGCGATAAATCGCTTCAGACTCCTCTGAAAAAAGCACAGCGTCTGCATCAAACGCGATTCGAACCTTGCCATCGCTAATTGGATGAGTGTTCGGTGGGTTGTAGAGAAACGCAGAGGCAATACCGGCATCGATCGCCCCTTGAACATCCGCCTGGGACTTTGACAAAAATAGATCGACGTCAAAGGCTTCTAAATAGGGAGAGAGGGATTCTCCGCCGCTAAAGGCCGCACGAGTAATATCGAGACCATAGTGTTCAATCGAGTTGAAAATGCGTAGTCCTGTATCTGGGCTATTGCGAGACATTACAATCACTTCCACGAGGCGATCGCCTTTTTGCTCATTCAGAGCCAGCAATCCTCTTACAAGTGGAAATGCGGTGCCTGGGGCCAGAATTTTGTTCTCGTAACTCAGTTGATGCTGAATATATGCCTCTAGCCCCTGCTCATCATAGATTTGGGCCTCTTTTTCTAGGTCAAATAAGGCCCGTGATGAAATGCCAATGACAAGCAGCCGAGATAAATCGTAGGTCATGAGAATGAGGTATAGCAGTATGCAAGTGCGTTAAGGCCGTCGCCAGTTCTTTTAGGACAAGACGGCAAGCCATTTAGCCATCTGCTACGTAACCGCATGATACTGGGTGTCCTAGCCAAATATGGCTTTAGCCATATTTGGCTGTGCGATTAGAACCTGAATGATACTCAGTGTCTTAGCCTTAGTGGCTAAAGCTATACGTACAGAAACAGTGGTGTAGGACGCAGTACGCTCCACACCACTGTGCTGAATTAATTCGCAGAGTGCAACAGGTGGGAAAACAGCACACCATCATTCAGGTTCAGGCACAGTGAATCGCTGTGTCTCTGATGAATTCGGTTGAATTGGGTTGACGATGCACCGTTAACCGTCTACTCACTACATCGGTAGAACACTTCGCCGCTTGCATCAACGCGTCCGCATCGTTGAGCCAAATCTTTGGCGTTGACGAGTTGTCCAAATTCCCAACATCCTTTGCCTGCTAGATCACATGCGGCATCAAATGAGATCATTCCATTCGCATACAGGGAAACAGCGAGTTGCTTCTGAAGCTCAGCTTGGATGTTTTGAGATGGAAGATGGAGCTGATCTACGACTGAATCAGGAATTGTCAAATTTAAGCTCATGTTGATTTGATAGGTGTGTCTGTTTGATAGATATGTCTGATAGGCCTTAGGGTTCCCACGCTAACAAGAATTCTGTAGGTTGTGGATTTAATTGCAATGCTCTGTAAGAAAGTTAGAACCGTCGCTTTGGCGATCGCCCAACCCATGTCAAGATAACGGCTGTGACAATTATGCCAAGCGCAAACGCCAGTACAAGCGCGACCCCAAAGGGCATCTGAATTGATTGGAGGCCCAAAAACTTGAGCGAGATTAGCTCAGCATTTCCGGTTGCATCCGTGACGAATGCATTTTGAACTGACAGAATGGCGATCGCCACACTCCAGGCAGCAACGATAAGCGCAATCATCAGTAGAACAATCGATCTCGGCATGGTATAAACCAAACGCTCTGAGGAGGGGTATCATCACTCGACCCTGATGGCCCGATCATCATGAAGATGCCCCAATCTTACAATGCGCACGCTTCAGCAATACAGGAGATGACAATTGCTTTGATGGCGGCATCTTCTGCATATTCTTCGGTTTCGTTATATTCGGCGGTTGTTGACGAATAAATACCGACAAAATCCACAGATGGTGCATCTCCTTGCCATACCCTAAACGACAGATTGGGAGCAGGCGGATTTTCGAAGCGAACGAATTCGCGTCCTTCATTTGCCCAACTGTAAGACAGGGTTGCATTTCCGTAGGCGGCTTCTGCTGTTTGAATTGGAGTTTCGACGCCCACGCCTTCCATCGTTTGGTAAGACGTATGTTCAGTAATCAATCCCTGAACAATGCTGTCATCGGTGAATGAGTCTCCTGCGAAATAGAGAATGTGAAATAGATCAGTGTCACCCTGGCGCACAGTTATCGCGTCGAAATCGACCATAAACGGAGATTCAACGATGTATTCAGTATCGGGGGGCATTGCTTGCTTAAGTTCTCCCAGGGTCATGCCGAGTTGTGCAAGACCAAATCCAGCCTCTGTAATGAGAAATGCCTCGTCAACGATGGTTTCGTCTTCTGAATCATCAGAGTCAGCGGTGGGAGTTGGTTCGGTCTGTGACAGTGAAGGCGTCGCCTCTGTAGAGACTGGAGAATCGTCTGATGGCGTAGAGTCGGAGGTACCTGTACTGCATCCAGCGAGGAGAAGCCATACAACACTGATGATCAGGCGAGAAAATAAGGAGTTCATATGCGAGTTCAGACTGTCAGGCAGTGGAATTAGTTGGCGATGAAATTGAGGTGGTGATGGATTGAACCCGGTGATGAATACACACATCACTGGATTCATAACGGTGTTCATTGCCTAAATGGCTAGCGCTATAAATTTGGTTTATGGTTCTATGAAACCCTTAACCATACTCAGTTCATCTCACGCGTTCAGCGACCCTGTGGCGCTCTCTTCAACCTCATTCACAGGGAAAGTTCGTCATCCGAAATTGTAAGAGCTAATTGATAGATTCGTCGGCGGGGCAGTGCCGTTTGTTGTGCCAGTTCTCGGCTCGCATGGGAGCGCGATAGACCTTGTTGCAATAGATGAATGAGTTCACTGCGGAGCGATTCATCCGTCAATGTTAGCGTTTGAAGTGCGGCTCCTGCCAAAATCAAGGTGTATTCTCCCATGGGCTGTTGAGTATCGGAATGGGCGATCGCCTCTTCAACAGTTCCCCTCCAAAATTCTTCGTAGCGCTTTGTTAACTCTCGGGCCAACACGATGATGCGATCGCCGCCAAACGTTTCGGCCAAATCACCCAGGGTTTGCACCAGTCGATGGGGGGCTTCATAGAAGATTAGAGTCCTCACTTCAGGTTTGAGGTTGTCTAGGCGATCGCGTCGTTCTTTTCCTTTTGTGGGTAGAAATCCTTCAAAGACAAATCGATTTGTCGGCAAGCCAGACGCACTCAATGCAGTAATTGCCGCTGTTGCTCCTGGGATGGGAATCACTGGAATGGTTGCCTCTATGCAGGCTCTAATCAATTCATAGCCTGGATCAGAAACCCCTGGCATACCTGCATCGGAAACTAGCGCAACGGTTTGGCCTTGGTGTAATCGACTGATGAGCTCAGGAATTCGGCTCAAGCGATTGTGATCGTGATAGCTCAGTTGTGGGGTCTCAATTTCGAAGTGATTGAGTAACTTGGCCGTGTGGCGAGTGTCTTCAGCTGCGATGACAGAGGCCTGTTTGAGAGTGGCGATCGCCCGAAAGGTCATGTCTTCTAGATTGCCGATGGGAGTAGCAACAACGTAAAGCACTCCCTGACTTAGTGCATGGTCATTCATATCGGCATCTCTATTACTGATAGCTTCGATACTGGCATCTCCGGTATTGGCACCTCTAGCTGATAACGTTGGTCCGTTTCGCAGGAACTGACTGGACTATAAGAGGTGCGCTTTGCTATGTCCACACTATTATTTTGAGCGAGTTGCTTGCAGTTCTCAAAACGTAATTCTTTAGTGGTGTGGGCAGATGTTCCGGATTCACTGAAAAAGACGTGTTAAGTTAAGTGTATTTTATTCGCTTCAGGACTGACGCAAGCCCTCAGAGTGTCAGCCCTCTACTACATTTAGCGCATTTTGATGAGTCGTGTGGCTATCGTTAGCGTCACTCACAAAACCGCGTTAGTTCTAAGATTTTAATTTTTTGAAGATCAACAGTTGTTGATTTGCAGTCTACCAACGGCCTTAATCAAATACATGATTAGAGATCACCGTTTCAAGTGATCGTGGATAAGGATGCAGGTCTATTCTGATTCCTTGTCCACACTCCGTTTCGTCAATCACCTAGGAAAGGGATACGTTCAAACACCATCACCCTAACGTGCTATATGCCGTTACCTTGACCTCAAAACCATGGTTGATTCCCAATCGTCAGTTCTTTTACTTCAGTCTGATCAATTTCAAGGTTTAGTTTGGAAAACAGTTTTGCAGTCTCAGCGCATTGCCGTTATCTGGGAATCTCCCGAAACAGATCTTAAGAAAACCCTTGCACGGATGACCGATGCAGATCTAACGCTTCCGCGTTTGCTGATCTTGGATGTTCAGTGTTTAGGAAGTATGCCGTTTTCGTTTTGTCGGTGGTGCAACGCGCACTACCCCTCGATTGTTACCGTTTTAACCGATCATGAAAAGCCGGAAATTTCAGATCCAGAACGCGATTGGGCGATCGCCCAGGGAGCAGCCGACTTTTTCTTAGGCTTTCAAAGCAACAATTTCGTTGGCAGTGCAATTCTGTGTGTGCGCCGAGTGTTCCAACTGCTTGAGCAGCAAATGAACCCGGTTGACTTGATGTCAGTGCTATCAGAGCTTGAGCAGACTCATTTATCTTCGTCCCAGCCCGAGCAAGCGAGTTTGAAGACGAACGTGAATCAAGGAGAGTATGTGATTCCGGCTCAGCCAATCCTCACTTGGCGAGGCCAAATCGTTGCTCCTCCAGTCTCGTCTAATGGGGCTTTGGCATCTGATGCACCCTCAGCTCAGCCTCCCAATCCACCCCGCCAAACGAATCAAAAAAATCAACGGCTGTACCGAGGAAGACCCTACTGATTAAGCCATACGCAGCATTGTAAGTGGTGTAGTTCGCCACCACTTACAATGCTGCGTTAGATGAAGCGTAGTTACACGAGCCGTATTTCTTGACATAGGTTTGGGTCTGAAATTCCCCATAGTCGCGTTCCTGGATAAGTGCAAACTTTGTCTGAATAATGGACTGATAGTTTGGAAAGAATGCATCTCCGTCATAAATACCGTTCACCAAGGTCAGTTCAAGACGGTCTGCTAAGGGCAAGGTTTGAGCATAAATTGTTGCTCCGCCAATCACGAATACCTTTGAATGATGGGCACTACAGTGAAATGCATCCTGCAATGACGGCACGATGCAACGCGATGTTGTCTGGTTGATGGACTGCTCGGTCAGCGTCTGCAGATGTGTATTGGAGGATTGAGAGATTGAGTCTTCTGCTGAAAGTCTCAACTGTGCAGTCGTTTGAGATGGTTCACCAGGGATGTCAGTACTGCATTCGGGTAGAGAGTAAGAGAGTGTTCGAGAAACAACAATATTGAGACGATTGGGAAGCGATCGCCGCTTAAGTCCGTACTCCCAAGTTTTACGCCCCATGATGATGGCATGGCCGGTTGTAAGCTCTCGAAATCGTTTGAGATCGTCGGGTAAGTGCCAAGGTAGGGTTCCCTGATTGCCAATCACCCGATTTGCCTTGCACAAGGCAGCAATCAGGATGACCTCAGGTCCGAAATTCGTCATATTTGGCTCGAACTTCTTGAATGTCTTGCCACATTAGCCATTTGGGGCCGCCCTTTTCTCGGGATTGGTTTCTGAGCAAATAGGCGGGGTGAAAAATCGGCATACACATCCGGCCCTCCCATTCAAGCCATGTCCCTCGGATCTTCGTGATGCCTCGCTTATCTCCAATCAGCCCCTTCACAGAAGACGCCCCAGTCAAAAGAATGAACTTTGGGTCAACCATTCGAATCTGCTCAAGCAAGTAGGGTCGACAGGCATCCATTTCCTTGGTGGTGGGTGTGCGGTTGCCTGGAGGACGACACTTTACAATGTTGCAGATATAGACATCATTCTCGCTATCGAAGTTGACGGATTTTAGAATCTTCTCCAACAGTTGTCCAGCTTTGCCAACAAAAGGAAGCCCTGTTTCATCTTCATTTTGCCCGGGCCCTTCGCCAACAATCATGATGTCTGCGTTGGGGTTACCTCGGCTAACCACAACGTTGATACGGGTAGCCCCTAATTCACAGCGATGACACTGACTACAATGGCCCTTCAACGCATCTAAATCGGAATAGGTGCCTGATGGAATCGGCACTGATGCACTTGTCGGAATTTGGTCAGGGTCAATGGGTTTGGACGTGGTGGTTGTGTCTTCGTTGAACAGATCGAACTGCTGGTTGCTATTCATGAATCCTTGAACACTTCAGTACCAACTCTATTGCTAAAGCAGGTTCATAAGATTCTAAACTGATTATCTCCTGCGAGATCATCTAAATCATGGACAGCAATTCTAGACTTAGGATAATGCTCCATTCATGTCTCCAACCCATTGTTTCTCGTGGAGTCCACCTGTGTCAGAGACGCATGGTGAGTTGCTCGGCGATCGCCCAGTAATCCATGCTGCTCGGCTGATTTTTGAGTCCCTAAGCTAGACTAATCATAGATATCGCCTCATGCGCTCGTGTTAGGACAGCTAACAGGCGTCGACTTTTGTGGTGGAGCTGTTCCATCCGAAATCTTAAGCCTGCAAAGCGATATCCTTGAGTGTTTATTCACGCTGGAGCGCTCAATTTTTTTGATCGATTTCAATGAATATCAACCTTGTTTAGGTTGTGTATTACACTCGATCTATCACTGGCAAGTATTCGTCTCTCGTTCGTTTGACAGACACGCTTGTGCTTGGGACTGATGCTCTGTCAATGGGCTAATTGAGAGGACGTTTCGTTCGCCGCTCTTCTTACAAACATCACTGAATCCACCAAGAGACCAGGAAAGTACATCATGGCATTGTTTGATCGTGTGAGCCGAGTGATTCGGTCTAACTTGAATTCGATAATTGGTTCAGCAGAAGACCCTGAGAAGGTGCTAGATCAAGCAATTGTCGATATGCAAGACGACTTGGTGAAGATGAAGCAAGCGGTTGCACAGGCGATCGCCAGTCAGAAGCGAGTCAAACAGCAGGCTGACCAAGCACAGGTAGAAGCAGACAAGTGGCACAAGCGGGCTCAGCTAGCCCTGCAAAAAGGTGACGAGAACTTGGCGCGTGAGGCGCTCACCCGGAAGAAGTCTTTTGTTGAAACCGCAACCTCGCTCAGCACCCAGCTCGACGGTCAGTCGACTCAAGTAGAAGCGATGAAGCGTAATTTAATCGCGCTGGAAGGCAAGATTTCTGAGGCCAAGACCAAGAAGGATATGCTGAAGGCCCGTGCCAGTGCAGCAAAGGCAAATGAGCAGTTGCAAGACACCATGGGGCAGCTCAACACCAACAGCTCAATGGCTGCGTTTGAGCGAATGGAAGAAAAAGTCCTAATGATGGAGGCCAAAACGCAGGCTGCGGCAGAACTTGCGGGTTCAGATTTGGAGAGTCAGTTTGCTCAGCTTGAATCTGGAGACGTGGATGATGAGCTTGAAGCCATGAAGGCTCAGATGCTTGAAGGTGCGACGACTGAGCAGGGACAGCTGCCGGCTGGGACTGATACAGCTGCTCCTAAGGATTCTGCAATTGATGCTGAACTCGAGGAACTCAAAGCTCAAATTGATCAACTGTAATGCTCTGATCGCAGTTTTTATTGTTATTCTTCCGATTGCCTCTTCGCGTGCATAGATTGTTTGTGAACTTGCGGTTTACCTCCATTCACAAGGGATGTAACCATCCCTTGTTTAGCATTAGAGATAGGACTTACTCGCTCTTTTAGGTGATGGCGAACGGAATCCATCATTTACAAAGATGCCTCAGATACAGCGCATTTATGTAAGTCCTAAGAGACTGTTTACCGTTAAGAGAGGTGCATAGTCATGAACATCGGTGTTCCTAAGGAAGTAAAGGATAAGGAATTTAGGGTTGGGCTAAGTCCGGATAGTGTTCGGAGCCTACAAGACAGGGGTCATCAAGTTTTTGTTGAGACTTCAGCGGGGCGCGGAGCGGGCTTTACTGACCAAGACTATGAGCGTGTTGGGGCGACGATTGTTTCAACTGCAGATGAGGCGTGGGCGCAAGAACTGGTCGTCAAAGTTAAAGAACCGCTGCCCCAGGAATATGGGTTCCTCAAATCTGAGCAGATTCTCTTCACGTACTTGCACCTTGCTGCCAGCCGTCCGTTGACGGAGCGATTGATTGAATCAGGGACAACGGCGATCGCCTATGAAACGGTCGAGCGGCCGAATCAGTCGGTTTTTCCCTTGCTGACACCTATGAGCATCATCGCTGGGCGACTGTCGGTTCAATTTGGTGCACAGTTCCTGGAGCGTCAATACGGTGGGCGAGGCGTTTTGCTCAGTGGCGTTCCTGGGGTTCGTCCCGGACGAGTGGTGGTTTTAGGCGGTGGCGTTGTTGGCACCGAAGCTGCTCGCATTGCCTTGGGCATGGGTGCCCATGTACAAATCTTTGACATTAACGTTGATCGCTTGTCCTATTTGGAAACGCTGTTTGGTTCACAGGTGGAATTGCTCTACAGCAGCACAGCGCCGATCGAGTCAGCGGTCTCGAATGCTGATCTCGTCGTCGGTGCGGTTTTGATTCCAGGACGGAAGCCTCCGGTGTTGGTGACGAAAGCGATGGTCGAAACCATGCGCGAAGGTTCGGTTATTGTCGATGTGGCCGTGGATCAAGGAGGGTGTGTCGAAACCTTGCGGCCCACCTCCCACTCCAATCCGACGTATGTCGAATCAGGCGTCATTCACTACGGCGTGCCAAATATGCCTGGAGCCGTTCCCTGGACGGCGACTCAAGCGCTGAATAACAGTACGTTTCCCTATGTGATGCAGTTGGCAGAGAAGGGACTTCAGGCGTTAAATCATGACCCAGGCTTTGCACTGGGTGTTAATGTGTGCGATCGCCACATCGTTCATCCGGTGATCCGCGACGTATACCCAGACTTGGCATCAGTTGCTGAGTGAGGTGGACATTTCTGCGCCACCGTATTGTTCACTTGTTTGACTTGCTTCGCTAGTTCACATGGAAGACGTTTCTGCCACCCCCCTTGATCAGCGCATGATGCGCCGATGCATCGACTTAGCAAAAACGGCATTGGGGCAAACATCACCCAATCCAATGGTGGGAGCAGTTGTGGTCAAAGACGGAACTGTGATTGGCGAGGGCTATCATCCCAAAGCCGGACAGCCCCATGCCGAGGTCTTTGCGCTGCGAGATGCGGGAGACGATGCAGCAGGGGCAACGGTTTATGTGAATTTGGAGCCCTGTAATCACCATGGACGCACACCACCCTGTTCAGAAGCCCTGATTAAAGCAGGTGTCGCGAAAGTTGTAGTTGGTATGGTCGATCCAAATCCCAAGGTGGCTGGCGGTGGCATTGCGCGACTGAAAGATGCTGGCATTGACGTTGTCGTGGGGGTTGAAGAAGCTGCATGTCAGCGCTTGAATGAAGCATTTGTTCACAGCATTTTGCATCAGCGTCCGTTTGGGATTCTGAAATATGCCATGACCCTCGACGGCAAGATTGCGACAGAAACGGGGCACAGTGCTTGGGTCACGAGTCCAGCGGCGCGAGCAGAAGTGCATCGGTTGAGAGCAACTTGCGATGCAGTCATTGTGGGGGGGAATACGGTACGGAAAGACAATCCTTTTCTGACGACTCATGGCGTGGGCGATCGCAATCCTCTGCGTGTCGTAATGAGTCGAACGCTGGAGTTGCCCGATGAAGCGCAGCTGTGGAAAACGGCGATCGCTCCTACAGTAGTATTCACCGAACAGGGATCTCGGCCAGAATTTCAACAGCACCTCCGCAGTCATGGCGTAACGGTGATTGAGCTGGATGCACTGACCCCATGCAACGTTATGCTGCATCTCCATAAGAGAAATTGTTTGTCAGTGCTCTGGGAATGTGGCGGGACGCTGGCGGCACAAGCCATTTCTCAAGGCATGGTACAGAAGGTTTGGGCGTTTATTGCCCCCAAGATTATTGGAGGTCAGTTAGCACCGTCTCCAGTGGGAGAGATGGGATTTACAAAAATGACCGAGGCACTACAGCTGCATGCCCTTTCGTGGCAATCGATTGGGCCTGACCTGCTATTAACGGGATATCTGTCTACAGACTACAACGACACTTAAGCTTCAATGTCTGAATCGCTTACCCTACAGAGGATGCAGGGGTATTTGCAGCGGCTTTGCGTTGACGGACGAGTTCAACGGCCCATAGGATGGCCTCTTTCATGCTGGTTTCATCAGCAATCCCTTTGCCGGCAATGTCAAAGGCGGTGCCGTGATCGGGGGACGTGCGTACAAAGGGGAGGCCGATGGTGGTGTTGATGGCGCGGTCAAAGCCCATAAGTTTGACTGGAATCAGCCCCTGGTCGTGATAAAGCGCTAGATAGGCATCGTGCGTCTTGATGCCCTGCCGTGTCCCAAACCAGGCTTGCCCTGGGCGCACCCACATCGTGTCAGGAGGGATGGGGCCTGTTAGGGTAGCAGTGGGATGGCGATCGCCCATCTCTTGCAACCACGACAGCAGCCAATCTTCTTCTTCTCGTCCAAGCTGGCCCCGTTCTCCGCTGTGGGGATTCAATCCAGCGATCGCGATGCGCGGGGAAGAGAGTCCAAAATCTCGCTGGAGGGTGTTGATTAAAAGGTCGAGTTTCTGTGTCAAAACAGTTGCCGTAAGCGTATCAGGAACGGCACGTAGGGGAATATGAGTAGTTGCTAGCAGTGTTCTCAGCACCCATCCAGTATGGGGCGATCGCGCGACAAACATCATGCCAAACCGTTCTGTGTTGGATTGTTCTGCTAACAGTTCGGTCTGACCCGGATAATGATGTCCAGCAGCTTTCCAGGCTGACTTCGCAATAGGGGCCGTGACAATCCCATCAAACTGACCCGCGACGGTATGGACGATCGCCTGATAGAGACATTGGAATCCCACTTCTCCAGAACATTGATTTCCGTCACCAAGGGTGATTCCTTCCAGCACAGTGTTGGGAAAATCAAGATTCAGTAGCGTTAGATCATCAGGGTGGGCGATCGCTAGATTCGGTGATTGTGTTGTGAGCTGGTGATAGGTGTTATGTAGAATCGTTCGATTCCCCACAACCGTCAGGTTCGCTTTCTCGTGAAGATCAGGATCAGCCAACGCCTTGAGGATCACTTCAGGGCTGATTCCAGCAGGATCACCGAATGAAACCACGAGATTAGGACGGAGATTGGGGCGATCGTCAGTAGGTGACTGAGACATGGATGACTGAGACGAGGACGACATGGCTGAAATCGTTGATGATTAATTGACGCGAGTTGAGATGAATCGAGTTTCGTGACCCATCTATCTGGACTGAATCCTACGGCATTGCAGCTTAGCAACACATCTACTCTTAAGGGAACCAAACGCCGTATTCTAGAGAGACATCGATTTAGGAGGTTTTATAGATGAACAGCGAAATGTTCAATGCAGCAATTTTGTCTTTCACACTAATTTTAGTTGGATTGTCCCTAGGCTTTTTGCTTCTTCGGCTTCAGGGCGGCGAAGAATAATTTGTTTATTAGTGATGATGGATATAGTGGGCCATGCCCACTATGTATCGGCTAAATGAGGGTTTGTATCTACGAAAACCAGATCGAAAGGTCGTGCGATCGCCAAATGTTAAGAAATGTATCATCATATGAAAGTTGACCGCGAGTCGATCAACACGTTGATGATGCATTGGGAATGGTTTGGTGGTAAAGCGAATTCTAGTTTGGTTTCGAAATGATCTGCGGGTTCATGACCATGAGCCATTGACGCGTGCTCTCAGGGCAGGCGCTCATGTAATTCCACTGTATTGTGTTGATCCCCGACACTTTGGTGAAACATCATTCGGATTTCCAAAAACTGGGGCATACCGCGCGAACTTTCTCCTAGACGCATTGGCTGATTTGCGAGCATCGTTGCGATCGCTTGGCAGTGATCTGGTTGTTCGTCAGGGCAAGCCCGAAGAGATAATTTCGTCACTAGCAAAGGAACTCAACGTTCAGGCTGTTTACTGTCATCACGAAGTTACGTTCGAAGAGCGATGTGTCGAAGATGCTGTGGCTGAAGCGCTTGAGCCATTGGACATTGACATCAAGACATTCTGGGGAGCAACGCTTTATCATCCAGATGATTTGCCATTTGACATAACGCAAATTCCTGAAGTTTTTACCCAGTTTCGCAAGGCCGTAGAGAAGAAAGCCTCCATTAATCCTGCGTTTCCGACGCCCAATCATATTCGTTCTCTACCGGATGTAGCTGTTGGAGAAATTCCGACGCTCGAATCGCTCGACATTCCCACACTTGAATCGTTGGGCACTCAGGCCCCGGAACCTGATGAGCGCGGAGTGCTGCGGTTCGTCGGCGGAGAGTCAGCCGGGAAATCACGACTCCAGACCTACTTCTGGAAAAACGATTGCCTACGCCGCTACAAGCACACGCGAAACGAAATGCTGGGCGCAGGTTATTCGTCAAAATTCTCACCTTGGTTGGCTC
>JBCBLF010000409.1:0-2474 GCA_038520475.1 Cyanobacteria bacterium J06627_8 | reverse complement strand
ACGAGAAAGAATCAGACTTGAAAATGGGCGATCGCTCGATGTCGATCTCCCTGAAGGAATGACCACCGGGCAACGCATCCGCCTTAGAAATCAAGGAGGAGATGGCGCTGATCTCTATCTTCGTATTGAAGTAGATCCCCACCCATTTTTTCAGCGCGTCGATCTTGATATTCAATGTCGGATTCCAGTGACGCCATGCGAAGCCGCTCTGGGAGGAGCCATTGACGTCCCCACGTTAGATGGACGAGTCAAAATGAGGATTCCACCGGGCGTACAGCCAGGACAAAAATTGCGACTAGCAGGCAAAGGATATGTCAATCAAGGCACCCGAGGGGATCAAATTGTCGAATTGTATGTGGCAATCCCAACCGAATTGAGCCAGCGGGAAAACGACATGTATACCCGATTGCGTCAGGTTGAAACGTTTAATCCCCGCGCAAATTTGCCTATTTAATCCAATCCGATAGGGTTTGAGATAGCAGAGCTTGCCCACTGGTCAGGCTCTGCACTATGACACAAGGTGCCCATTTGAAGGATTGGTATAGCGCGTAGCGCTAGGTGAAGGGGAAGATGATGACCACAGCAGAAAGTCATGCTGTTATGACAATTGTTATCGCTTAATGAAAAGCAGTTCACTAGCGGTCAATCCAGACATATAGCTTTAGCCATTTAGGCTAGGACACCAAGTATTATTCGGGTCCTTGGCGCATCGCCAAATGGCTCGCCGTCTTGTCCTAACGGAACTGGTGACGGCTATATCTCCTGCTGTACGGGTATTATTGGATAAATGATATTAATTCTTCAAAAACCAGCTACAGATGAGGGGCGCTCACGTATTGCGTGAGTGCCCCTCATCTGTAGCTGGTTTTAGGGAAACGATATGAGATGGGTAAGCAGATGGTCCATTCTCTCTTCTCCATCCACCCTTCTTAGAAAAGTCATTAAAATTCACTGGAGTGTTATGAAACTGAAATCATTTTGCATCGGCGTCAAGCCCTTGTTACGGTATGATCCCAGTAATGTTTAATTATAAAAATAAATTAGAAAATGAAGTTATCTGCAAATGAGCAAAACTTTACAAGCGATGTTTTAGATTCTCCGATCCCGGTTCTTGTCAATTTTTGGGCACCTTGGTGTGGCCTTTGCAAGATGCTGGACCCCACTCTAGACCGATTGCAATCTCAGTGGGGGAGTCGGTTTAGGCTGATATCCGTCAATGCTGATACAAGCTTGAAATTGGCGAATATGTATCGCTTAAAATCTCTGCCGACGATCATGCTGTTTGATCGCGGACAAGTTCGATATCGAGTTGATCATTTCCGCAACTCTGATGATATTCGGCGGGCTTTTGGAGATCTCGACATTGTTCTTGAGGAAACCATGTTGAGCGCTAGTAGCCTCTAGCCTAATTAGAGATTTGCTGAGCAGATTTATGTCTGCGCAAAGCAGGGTTGAGTCCGCGATCAACCCTGCTTTGCGCGTTCAATTTGTTCGTTTTGGGTGCGCAGATATCAAAGCTAGATGAAATCTCTCTGATTGATGGTGTTAGAGCGAACGCCTTTGAGCGTTGCCAACTCATCGGCGCCAGCACTGATAATTGTATTTCGGCCTTGCTGAGAAATGGTGAGGTTTCTAAACGATACGCCTCGCACTTGAATGCGGTCTTGTCCATTACGGAAGCGACGGATCTCATCCGAGCCATTGCCTCTTGACAATACAAAAATATCGCGATCGCCACCACCGATATAGATATCGCTACCACGACCGCCATTCAATTCATCTCGCCCGCTGCCCGCTCGTAACACATCATCTCCATTGCCACCATTCAGTGTATCGTTGCCAGCATTACCGCTCAGGCGATCATTCTCTCCTCGTCCGAGAAGCGTGTCATTGCCAGCGCCACCGACGAGGCGATCGTTGCCGCTGCCACCGATGAGGCGATCGTTGCCTGAGCCTCCATTGATACGATCATTTCCTCCCCGACCATTGATGACGTCATTTCCATTCGTTCCAACAAGCTGATCGGCACCTCCGGTAATGGCAGCAATGTTGACGAGAAACGTATCATCTCGGGTTTCTCCCAGGAGATTTGTTGCACGGACCGTGATGGATGCGGTTCCGTTTTGCCCCGGAAGGTAGTCCAGGACTAATTGATTGTTGGCAATCGAGGCACTGACAATACTGGGATTCGAATTATTGACAATACTAAAGGTAAGTTCTTCGGTCTGCGAAATCGTGATGCTGCGATAGCGAACCAAATCATCTAAGCCAAGATCGTCTAAATCCTGTTGGTTATCAACAATGAGTGGAATCTGGCGAAAAACCTCTGCAACGTTTTGAGAATTTGTAAAGGGACGTGGTAAGTCGGCGATCGCATCGGCAACCGCTAAATCTGCCTCAGATAGAACTTCTCCAAAGACGGTGAAGCCTCCATTTTGGTTATCTAAGCTATTTGGGTCGTTTGGGTCGTTGTT
>JBCBLF010000408.1:0-2544 GCA_038520475.1 Cyanobacteria bacterium J06627_8 | reverse complement strand
GTTGCGGATGATGGGCGATATAACGAAGCAGAGATGTTTTGCCCAATCCTGAAGGACTGAAGCATTCAGTCGATTGCCATTCCCGAGCTTGCTGGATCGAACAGACATCAAACAAGCCATCAATGGCGCATTTCAGGGATGGCAATCGACTGAATGCTTCAGTCCTTCGGGATTGGGCAAGACATCTCTGCTTCGTTATATCGCCCATCATCCGCAACTGACAGCCTTCTTTCCAGATGGTGTTGTATATTTGCTAGCGCGACGACAGCCCAAATCTGATCTCCTGTACGCTCTTTTTAATGCATTTTATGAGGCTGACGCAGACTATAAACCAACAGACGTTCATCTTCGGCGATTATTACAATCTAAAAAAGCGTTGATATTGCTGGATGATGTTGACCTCGACCGCGATGATGTTCAGGGACTCTTGGATGCAGTCCCAAATTGCTTATTTGTATTCACCAGTGAAGCTCAACAGTTATGGGGTGATGATGGGATATCGCTACCATTGAAAGGGCTCCCTCTCGATGATGCGATCGCCCTAGTTGAGAGAACCCTACATCGTTCGCTCTCCCCAGTTGAGATGAAGGATGCTCGCATCTTATGTGAGCGTCTTGACGGTCATCCCCTCCAAATCTTGCAAACACTTGCAGTGATGAAGCAAAAGCGATGGACGATCGCTCATTTGCTTCATCAAATTCCTTCAGCCGCCGCTGCCGAACTCTTTACCGTTCAAGCGGCTGAATCGTTATCTGAACCACAAAAACGGGTTTTGTCTGCTCTAACAGTACTGGGGGGAGTGTCTGTAGGGATAACGCCACTCTCGGCTTTAGCCGCTGTGCCTGAGTCTGATATCGATCCTGTATTGCAATCTCTATCAGATGCACATCTAATCCAAGTCAATGCTCAAAATAGCGATCTGCGCTATCGCATTGCTGAAAACTTAGTCGATGATTTCCAGCAACTATGGAATCTCAACGACTGGGTTGAAGCAACGATTGAATTCTTCAAAACCTGGGTCAGTCAGGGTGCTCAAGGCCAACAGGAGATTCTTGCTGAAGCTGATACCTTGATTCAAGTGCTTGAGGTTGCTGTTCAGCAGGGGCGATGGAGTGATGTGCTGAGTCTTGGGAATATGATGGATGCCCCACTAACCCTCAGCCATCAATGGGGACGATGGGAGCGATCGCTTCAGTACATGTTAGAAGCAGCTCAGGCCATCCAAAACCCGACTGCAGAAGCATGGGCAATGCACCAACTTGGAACTCAAGCCCTATGTCTGGAAAATGTATCAACTGCCCATCATTATCTTTCTCAGGCTTTGACCCTACGCGAAGGCTTGGGCGACGTCATCGGAGCTAATATCACTCGTCATAATCTAAATTTTCTGATCACCTTGCAGTCTGAGTCTGAACCAGATGAACCCGGCTCTCCTGAATCGGTTGATCCAGAACCCATATCTGTCCCCGCTGCAAGTGAGATCGCTGGGCAAGAATCAATCCGAATTGGACTCTGGCTTAGCCGTATCTTCTTGTTCTTGGCACCTCTAGTCTTTGGAAGTGCAGCAATCTGGTACTTTTTTCTGCGGGCATCAGCACTAGAGTTTATCCCTTCAGCCATGGAGTTTCCTGAGATTGAAGTGGGTACGACAGTAGAAACTGAGCAGATTCGTATTGAAAATACCGGTGAGCGAGTCTTACAAGTTTCTGATGTTAGCTTGGTCGGACGACATGTGGATGACTTTGCCCTCATAGAAGATACCTGTTCACAACGAGTGACGCTTCAGCCTACAGAAAGCTGTATAGTTACCATTCAATTTCAGCCGATGAATGCTGGGAGACGAACAGCTCGATTGTCCATTGCATATGAGGATGGGCAAAAGGTGCAACATTTGCTGGTAGAGGGGGTTGGCACAGCTGCAGAAATTAAATTTAATCCCAATCGGATTTCGTTTGCTGATCTGGAAACAGGGGAAGAAAGCCGTGCTGAGTCGATCACGATTCAAAATACTGGAACGGCCGACCTCCGCATCTCTAGCATTGAGTTAGTTGGCGACAACACAAATGCCTTTACGCTCCTAGATAATGGCTGTTCTGTCGTTGCTGATTCAAAGTCTGTAAGGTCTGGTTCGATCATCGCAGGCATTGAAGAGGTCTCATCTCAGATGTCGCAAGATCATGCCGCCTTGGCGATCGCCCCTGGAGAGACCTGCACCTTATCTATTCAGTTCACTCCATCCAGTGCTGGCACCCACACCGCAGAATTGGTAGTAGACAGCAATGCTCTTGGTGAATTGGAAAGCTATGTCATACAAGGAACAGGGCTTGTCATTCCTCGATTAGATGTGGACCCGACTGAAGCCATAACGTTTCAATCTCAAGAAGTCGGAACTACAAGTGGAGTACAAACAATTACGTTTACCAGCAACGGTACAGATGCTGTCACCATTGATCAACTTGAGCTACAGGGCAACCATCGAGACGATTTTGTGCTGTCGAGTAGCTGTATAGGGCAATCCATTGAACCAGGAGAATCCTGTACCCT
>JBCBLF010000407.1:0-2551 GCA_038520475.1 Cyanobacteria bacterium J06627_8 | reverse complement strand
GGTCCGGATAGCCCAACCTGCTGCCCGAGAGCAGTGAATGATTGTCGCGAATCAATTTGCAGAGCAGTTAATATCTTCCAATCTGTTGCGTCTAAGTACATCGAATTCTTTCGTATAACACGCTCAATAGATTAGATTCTAAAGTAAAACTCAGCTTTTACTTTTGTTTTTGCCTGTATTTTTTTGAATAATCTATTTATTCTGTTATGGCAATCCTAGATGAGTGTGGAAGGTGAAACAGGTTGACCCGTTCCACCTTCCACAGTTCCATACCATCAATTGCAGGACTTACGCATTTCATACAAAGTTCTGGATTTTGGGAACGTTTTTTCGTGGGTGCACCCACGAAAAAACGTTCAACTACATAGGTCTTAAATCATTTAGGAAAGCAGTAGGCAGTTGATTTGAGGAGTCTGGAATGTTTCTATTACAGGGTATTGGTATCGGTCTTGCGATCGCCTCTCCGGTTGGGGTTATCGGCATCCTGTGCATCCAGCGTACACTCAGCCAAGGTCGCTGGATTGGGTTTGTATCAGGATTAGGTGCAGCAACAGCAGATGGAATTTATGGATGCATCGCAGGATTCGGCTTAAGTGCGATCGCCGATGTGTTGGTTGCGCAGAGTCAATGGTTGATGCTCCTTGGAGGACTGTTCTTATGCTATTTGGGGGCAACCACCTTTCGACAAAAGCCGCCGGCTGAAACCACAGTAGAGCTATCATCTCAGAGTACGCTCAAGTCTTATGCTTCGGTCCTGTTATTGACGCTTACCAATCCGTTAACAATTTTTTCTTTCTTAGGAATTTTCTCTGGTTTGGGACTGGGGCAAGCTGAAAGAGATGCGCACGAGGCGATCGCACTTGTGCTAGGTGTGTTTTTAGGTTCAGCGTTGTGGTGGCTGACCCTCAGCACGGGTGTTCATTACCTTTCTGGTTGGTTTCGCATGAGTCGACTCGTCTGGCTCAATCGTCTATCTGGAGTCGTTATTACTGCATTTGGCATCATTGCCCTCTGGCGGTTTTTGACGCTGATTTGAACGTGATCCAAACTGATGCCTATGGTTTCTTGTTGGTTTCTCGTGCATCGTTATGGGTGGTGGCGGATGCATCCGTCACCACCTGTAGCCGGAGAAAGATTGCAACCCGTTACATGACGTTCGACCACGCATTTCGACCAACGCGTACAGCCTTGTAGTTCTGCGAAGTAGTTCTGCGAACAAATTGATTTAGTCAGGGCCTGGTTAGCTAAGCTCAAAGAGCAACATGAAACGATGAATGGACTAGAAATGATTGCAAGAATGTGGAAGGGACGCGTTCCAAGTTCTAAAGCCAACGCCTATCGAGAATTCGTGAATACACGAACGATTCCGAATTATCAGTCGCTTGAGGGAAATGTCAGCATACATAGGCTTGAACAGCCTGATGGAGATAGTACAACGTTCATCACGTTTTCATTTTGGGAAAGTCTAAACGTTATTCGAGAATTCATTGGTGACGATATCAACGTCGCTAAATACTACCCAGAGGATCAGGACTTTTTACTCGAATTCGAACCGACTATTCTTCACGATGATGTTGTTGGGCGATCGCAAGAGTGATGATTACTTTCTCAGAGCGACGAGATATTGACCTCGAACACATTCTTCCGGTCTATGAATCGAATGGGTGGTCTTCAGCACAAAAGCCTCAACTGCTCCATCAAGCGCTGATGAATTCGCACAGTCTTGTCTCTGCCTGGGATGGCGATCGCCTTGTTGGACTTGGCAATGCTATTTCAGATGGATTTCTAGTCGTCTACTACCCACATCTGCTCGTGCATTCAGACTATCAGGGCCAGGGCATTGGCAAACGTATTATGGATCGGTTGAAGGCGCAATATGAGGACATGCACATGCAGATGTTGGTTGCTGACCAAGATGCGATCGCCTTCTACGAAAAATGTGGCTTCACTCGGGCCGGAAAAACAGAACCCATGTGGATTTATGCTGGAGAAGATCACTAATTGAGGACGTATGCACATCCTCTGTATTTAGTGCAGTGATATAGATCTTATTCATGTTGTTGCCTGAATCGTCGAATCAATGACCAGCGTTTTTTTCATTCGTCACGGCATCGCGGCAGAGCGCGGCACCTACACAAATGATGGCGATCGCCCCCTTACTGACAAGGGCATTACCAAAACTCAGCGCATTGCTCAGCGATGCTATGACTTGGGCATTCGTGCAGACTTAATTCTGTCGAGTCCACTCGTGCGGGCGCAGCAAACAGCCGACATTCTTAAAGCAGAGCGCTTATCTGAAGAGATACAGTCGTCAGATGCTCTTGCGCCAGAGGGCTCAATAATTCACTGGCTCGAATGGCTAAACCACTGGCAACCCGGATCGTACAACGCACTCATCATTGTCGGACATCAACCCGACTTAGGCCATTGGGCTGAACGTTTGGTATGGGGAGAGTCCGCTGGGCGACTAGTGGTTAAAAAGGCTGGCATTATTGGCGTTGACATCTCCCAAATCGATTCACCCATCGGGACAAGCGAGTTATTTCTATTG
>JBCBLF010000406.1:0-2556 GCA_038520475.1 Cyanobacteria bacterium J06627_8 | reverse complement strand
CCAATGAGTTTGTAAATTGGTTCTCCTGTCTCCGGATGAAGACCAACTTTGTCGGGGCCTTCTGTTTTTTGTCGAAGCAGTAATTCGACTTGATCAGTGTCGAGATCAGAGGGCGTTAGGTCATGGGGAATGGAAGCAGTAACGGTTTCCTCGTCTTTCTCAACTTCAATGTAGGCCCCATATCGACCGATTCGAACTTTTGCATCGATGCCTTCTAGAGAAATGGCGCGCGCTTCACTGGGGTCAATGTGATCGGTTTGTTCTTTAACCTGAGTATCAAGTCCTGAGTCTCCAAGGTAGAACTGTTGAAGATAAGGCAGCCAGGCCACTTCGCCTGTCGAAATATCGTCAAGCGTGCGCTCCATGCGGGCCGTAAAGCTTGGATCAACTAAATCTGGAAAATGTTTCTCAAGTAGTGATGTCACCGCAAATGCCGTGAAGGTCGGCACTAGGCTATTGTTATTCATCTGAGCATAGCCACGATCGATGATCGTTCCAATGATCGTTGCATACGTGCTGGGTCGACCGATGCCTTCACCTTCAAGGATTTTAACCAGAGAGGCTTCAGTGTAGCGGGCGGGTGGTTGTGTTTCGTGCCCAACGGCTTCTAAATCTGAACAATTGACTGATTCTCCGATCGCCAACGCAGGGAGAATGACTTCGCGATCTTCAATGGCCGCGTCTGGATCATCAGATCCTTCAACATAGGCCCGAAAGAAACCGGGAAAATCAATCCGCTTTCCTGTTGCTTTGAATTCAGCATTGTCAACCTGAATCAGCACGGTGATGTGAGTCTGTCGCGCTTCAGCCATTTGAGTGGCAACTGTGCGTTTCCAAATGAGGTCATAAAGATTGAGATCACGACCGGATAAGCCCGTTTCTTGTGGAGTGCGGAACGTTTGCCCTGCGGGTCGAATGGCTTCGTGTGCTTCTTGTGCTCCTTTGGATTTTGTTGAGTACTGCCGTGGCTTCGTGCTGAGATAGTCGGTCCCGTATTTCGATTCGACACAGGATCGAGCAGCAGCGATCGCCTGCTGTGACAGATGAACCGAATCTGTTCGCATGTAGGTGATGTATCCATTCTCATACAGGCTCTGTGCAACCCGCATGGTGTCTCTTGCAGACAATCGAAGCTTACGGTTTGCTTCTTGCTGAAGCGTAGACGTTGTAAAGGGAGGAGATGGCTTACGCGTGGAAGATCGTTCTTCCAAATTACTAACGGACCATTGGCCCTCTTGGAGACGCTGCTGTAGAGCACGGGCCTCCGCTTCATTCAGCAGGCGTACACGACGTCCTTCTGAAATCTGTCCAGTCGACTCGTCAAAATCATTACCGGTTGCCAGCCGAGTCCCATCAAGGGACACCAACTTTGCTTCAAATGGGCTTTCACCCTTCAACAAGGTTGCTTTGAGATCCCAATAGCTGCCTTTGCGAAACGCTCGACGTTGGCGCTCACGCTGCACGAGCAAGCGCACAGCAACGGACTGTACGCGGCCTGCAGACAGACCAAATGCAATCTTTTTCCACAACAGTGGAGAGAGCGTATACCCCACAAGCCGATCGAGAATGCGCCGTGTTTCCTGGGCATGTACAAGCTGTTCGTCGATATCTCGACAGTTATCAATGGCGTCGCGAATGGCTTCTTCAGTGATCTCATGAAACACCATGCGCTTGGTTGGAACTTTTGGCTTTAGCACTTCGAGCAAGTGCCAGCTGATGCTTTCTCCCTCGCGGTCTTCATCTGTTGCCAAAACCAGCTCATCAGCATCTTTGAGGGCATCTTTTAGCAGCTTGACGACCTTCTTTTTGTCTTTTGGGATGACATAGAGAGGTTCAAAATCAGCCTCATAGTTAACACCAATGGTCGCCCAGGGTTCTCCTTTTACGTTGGCTGGAACATCTTTGGCCGATGGTGGCAAGTCACGGATATGCCCCATCGACGCCTCAACCTGATAGTCTGACGGCAAATAATTTCGAATGGTTTTTGCTTTTGTTGGGGATTCAACAATAACCAGCTTTGACATGAGCTTTCCGAGTGCCTAGTGATGACTATAGAACAATGATTGAGAGTGCAATGACGATGCCTTGTTTGAATGACGATGCCTTATTTTTCAGGAAATCTTGATGAGCAACATTGACTGATCTATCACCTCATCTATTGATGAACACTAGCTGAAGATGACGTCACCATCTGTTTGTCGTTAGACCGATAATCCCACAATCAGGGGCGATCGCCTCGGTGACTCGTCAAGTTTGTCCATCATACGCATGCTTAGTTAAAAACATACCCATTTTTTCCCTATCATGAGCTGAATCACATTTCTATCTTGGGAGTGAGATGAGTGAGTCTAAGGTTATCGAACTAATGCCTACATACCGCTTACTCTTCCTAAAAATCAAGATTCATGAGCCCTGGGACAAGAGCTAAATCATCTATGACGAGGAGTTTGGTATTTTATAACAGATTGTTTCATGCATTGGAAAAGGCGCTTGATTATGCTGTGAATCGACTGGCGGTTTACTGTTCAAGCCGCTCTAGAGATAGATATCATTTTA
>JBCBLF010000405.1:0-2571 GCA_038520475.1 Cyanobacteria bacterium J06627_8 | reverse complement strand
GAAAAGAGATAACACCCAGAGGAGTGGTATCTCTTTTCTGTTAAAAACAGCTACAAATGGGGGCAGTCACGCTAGCGTGACTGCCCCCATTTGTAGCTGTTTTTTTGAAACATTGATATCAACGACTCAAGTTGGCTCACACTCATTCTTCGAATTTGCAAATGATTATGTGTTTGTGGAGCCTGACCACCGAATGGACTCCATGAACATCATGTATCCATCTCGTTTTTGAGCAGCAACAGTCACAATCGTTATATTAGCGTCCGTATCTCCATCGGGCACGGTAGGCTCGGTTATCAATATGGGTAAATGAGCTAGCGCTAGCCAGCCCTCCACGAGATCCCCACCATGGATCGAGGCGACGCTGAACTTCAGCTGTTGACACACCTGCAATCTTGAAATCGACTGCGCCTCCGCTCAAATGGCGACTGCGACTTGCTCCTCCGACACGGCGATTCGATACAGGATCTCGATACCAAGATGTTACGGTGACTGGACGGTTATTAAAGAGTTCACGGATTTCTTGCATAGTGTCCGCAATCCGGAGCACATTCATCACAATCTTTTTATCAGCTGGAATGCGTGTTCCATTCTTTGTCGCTTCTCTCCAGGTAAAATTGCCTCCAGGCAAAACCGGATCCGGTAAATAGAAGGTGCTGCGATACCCTGGAAGCTTAAACCCTCCAGCCCGCTCTGGTTTAGGTTCTGGATTTTCTTCATCGTTTGGATCATTGTTGGGTTCATTCCCTTCCAGAACGATGTGTTCAGAAAACACGTACCATGAATCTTTTTGAGTTTGACCGACAGGTGCTGCAAACTTCACCAGCGTGTGCTTGAAAAGAGCATCACTGGTGGCTAGCACTTCAAATTCGGCGCCCTGTTGAACCAAGATCTTCTCATCCTCAGATAATTCGCGGGCTTGCTTGGTACGTTGTTTAAATATGGTGTCGCTGATTACCGTCAACTTCATAGGAAAAACTCCAACTCGAACATTGCACAGTGCCTTTGTGATTGAATCCGACTTCTCTGTTGATATAAATAGTCGGTGTTTTCACTGCACCAAAAGCAGATGGGTAGAATGCGAGCAACAGCCCAATAGCATATGCTAGCTGGCTGCATTCCATCAGGCGATCGCTCGTCGCTTCAGCTGAATACACAAGTTTTTAACTTGATTACTGAGATGACTGATGTTGTGTCAATCTGACTCACGAAAACCGAGCCTTTACCTGTGACATCGCTGTGGCCTCTCAAATTTGGGCGAAGACAATGTTGGGTCTCTGCGCGCCCCAACTGTCACTTGAGCCAACTGGCAACAGCCATATTGAAACCTTACAAGAAAAACTGATTTTCGGATAAGAACCCATATTTTTTAATGAAGTGAGACAAACCAGAGCGCCATCAAATTTCCTAATGATCTATCGGAACAAAATCCAAATGCCGATGAGGGCAACGATCGCCCCTAACACAGCTCGAAATGTAATGCGATCGCCCACCCATGCCGCGAGGGGAATTACAAATAGAGGACTTGTGGCGCTGAGCGCTTGAGCAATTCCTGTGGCAGTGTATTTCAACGCAGTTTGCTGAAGCCAAATTGCCAAAAACGTGCTGGCGAATGCAGTTGCAGCAATGATGACCAATATCTTGGGCGATCGCAATCGGTCTAAGGTTTGGAGGGCAGGGCGATTCCACATCATCCACACCAGCAAGCATCCTGCACCCGCTACGATACGAATCAGACTGCTCCAAAGGGGGCTAATATCAGTATCCGCCAATGCTGCACGAGATAGGGCTGCCCCTGCTGCCTGACATAAAGCCGCAACAAATCCAAAAAAAATACCAGCTTTGAGTTGGAGCTTTTTTTGCGTTGTATCGGGGGTCCGCTCAATGACAACCCAAGCAACCCCCATAACGGTCAAGACAATACCGAGATAGGCAACCCAACTGAGTACCTCGCTGAGAAAAATGAGCGCAAGGATAGCAGCTAAGGGAGGAGCAAGTGATTCCATCAAGAGTGCTCGTCGGGCACCAAGACAATTCAGTGCAGAGAAAAAAGCTGTATCTCCAATGGTGATGCCAATGATGCCGCTCCCTGTTAATAGCAGCACATCAACTAGACGAGCTTCAGCCCAGCCCTCACCCCTGAGCCATAACGTTAGCAGAATGAAGGCGATCGCAACTGCTCCCTTAGTGAGATTTAGTACCGTTGGCGATAACTGCCTCCCGAAACCTGCATAGATAGTGGATGAGATTGCCCAAATGCACGCTGCTGCAAGTGCTGCAAGCTCACCCCGAAAATCTGAAAAGATAGATGTCACCGAGTCTCTTCTCTAAGAATCCAGACTTCTCATTTTACGCTCAGTGGTACATCGTGATTGGTGATCGCGTTTAACAAATAACTGATTTACCTTTGCTGACTTATCGTGCATGGATAGCTTGAGAGCTGGAACAGAAACTTATGGTGGATGTAATCCTGTTTTGATCCAAATAAGCAGGGCAATTCCCTACTGTCAGTGCATGATAAGTCAGCAAAGGTAAATCAGTTATTTGTTAAACGCGATCACCAATCACGAT
>JBCBLF010000404.1:0-2644 GCA_038520475.1 Cyanobacteria bacterium J06627_8 | reverse complement strand
GAAGAAAACACTAAAGCTTTAAGCGTTGCGTCGTTAGAGTGTAGTCATGCGTTGGGCAAGTGGTGAAGAGCTGCGAATCACATTCATGTTAAGGACGGTAAATTAATTCGTTCTTTCTTGATGGTTTCGGGCTGTTTCACTGACTTAACGCGATTCGAATGGGGATTCGTCACATTGCTTGACTGTCGTATCGGTGCCTCATCTCGAAATCCAACTTTTAAGACCACGAGGATTGCCCGTTTATGGCTGATTCTGCTCTTCGTTCTCCGTCCATTGCTAATGCGGCATCGTACCCTCAATCTCAGAATTCTCAGATCATTCGACCTGATAGTCGTGCCAAGACAATGGTGCGTCGGTTGGTGTGGAAGATGGCGATCGCTACCTTTATCCTCATGGCAATTGGTAGCGCGACTCGGGTGATGAATGCAGGGTTGGCGTGTCCCGATTGGCCGCTGTGCTACGGCACGCTGTATCCAGCCCAGCAGATGAATCTCCAAGTGTTTCTCGAATGGTTTCACCGACTAGATGCAGCTCTGATCGGCGTTATGGCGATCGCCTTGATGACCCTAAGTTGGGTGAATCGTCGCGTTCTTCCAGGCTGGATGCCTTGGGCGTCAATCCTCGCGTTTGGGCTCATCAGCTTTCAGGGCGTCTTAGGTGGCCTAACGGTGACTGAAATGTTGCGGTTTGACATTGTGACGGCTCACTTGGGTACGGCGCTCGTCTTTTTTATGACGCTGCTGGTAATTGGCATCCTGCTGCTTCCACCCCAATTTGACTCGGTTCAATCTGATCAGAATACGACAGCAGTCAATCAGTCCCTTGGATTGACTCAATCTGGTTCAGGAAGCGCAGCTTCTTCACTCAGAGGCATTCACTGGGTCAGTCTGACTGCAGCGATGTTGATCTATGCCCAGAGCCTCACCGGAGCCTTAGTCGGTTCACAGTGGGCGCTCCATCAGTGCCTTAGCCTGGCCAGCCTATGTCGTGTGATGAACACTCATCTCATTGGCGTGATCCCAGCAAGCCTAGCGACGTTAGCCGTGGTAGCGATCGCTTGGCGATATTCATCCATTCATCAAACGATTCGAATGTTGGCCTGGGGAGTTGGAGCCTTGTTGCTCACCCAACTGTTGCTGGGGGTCTCCACGTTTAAGCTTCATCTTCAAGTTGAGTTGCTCACGGTTCTTCATCAGAGTGTTGGGGCGGCACTGCTAGCGACGTTGCTAATCATCGCTGTTTTAGGATTTCGCCTCCGTCACCTTGCGATAACTGATGGCGCACCTGCCAATGCAGTGACGTGTGACTAAGTCATTCATCGCTCTGTTCATATGAGGATTGTGGGTTGACGCTGGCCCATGTCCGTCGCTCCTGTTGCCTTGTAAGAGCGATTCATCGCCCTCCTCAAAACGTTTCTCTCAAGACGAATGCTGTTCCCAAAGGATATACACGCATGCACGAAACTTTAACCACATCTCCATCTCGTCATCACGACAATGTGCTTCAAGTGATCAAAAGTTATTGGCAACTAACGAAGCCTCGCATCATTATTCTCTTGTTGATCACTACGGCGGGAAGCATGTGGCTAGCCGGAAATGGCTCTGTTGATCCAGTGCTTGTTCTCGTGACGATTACGGGTGGTGCACTGGCAGCGGCTTCTGCGAATACGATCAACTGTCTATATGATCGCGATATTGACTATGACATGGAGCGGACTCGTCATCGTCCCTTGCCGTCTGGTCGAGTTCAACCGAAGCATGCCTTGATGTTTGCGATCGCCCTTGCGGTTATTTCGTTTACCTTACTGACCGTCTTTGCGAATTTGCTTAGTGCGTGCCTCGCGATGTCGGGTATCGTCACCTATGTATTGGTCTACACCCACTGGCTCAAGCGCCATAGCCCACAAAATATCGTCATTGGCGGCGCAGCGGGTGCCATTCCTCCGCTAGTCGGATGGGCTGCAGTCACCGGAGAGTTGAGCTGGGCTGCGTGGGTCTTCTTTGCCATCATCTTTATGTGGACGCCTCCCCATTTTTGGGCACTGGCAATGATGATTCGTCAAGATTATGCCAAGGTTGGCGTTCCGATGCTGCCAGTTATTGAAGGTAATCTTGTTACCGCAAAGCAGATTCTCTACTACACGGTGATGCTGATTCCGATGACGCTGCTGTTGGTCTATCCGTTACATATCTCTGGTGTGGTTTATGCCATGTCGGCTGTTGTATTGGGTGCGATTTTCGTTAAAAAATCATGGCAGCTTCTACAAGATTTCGATAGCCGAGATGCAGCTCGTTCGGTCTTCAAATATTCCATTTTCTATATGATGCTGCTCTGTGCTGGCATGGCGATCGACAGTCTCCCGATCACGCAGACAATGATGAGCCACATTGCGGATACGGTGCGCCCTGTGCTGACCACTGCATTTCTGGCAGGCTAAAGCTGTGAAGCAGAGGATTCGTTTAATATCCATTCCGTCAGAGCTCTGTCGCTCATTAGCGGAATGGATATTAAATGAATGCCTCCAAGTCATTCCTCAGCGTTCTAGAATTTAAGTGTGCAGTCAGATTAAGTGCAGGAGAGATGCGGCAGGATACGTTTTGCCCTGAGACACTGCACTTGATTCGTACACAAAGTGCAAATTTGG
>JBCBLF010000403.1:0-2659 GCA_038520475.1 Cyanobacteria bacterium J06627_8 | reverse complement strand
ATGGGACTAAGAACAGAATGACCCGACTGTAGAACGGATATTTATAGAGATAGGCGGCTGCCAGGGTCATTCCAAGGGGAAGTAGTAAGACCAGCGCTGCTTTGATCGTTCGTCGGCATAGCGATATGATTCCGACCAGGCAAGCGACCATCGCAACCTGATCAAAAAAAGGTCTCGGAAAATCCAGCGGCTTCACAAACAACCGCTTGAGCGAATAAAACAGCCAATCTAAATCGGGAAAGCTGGTTGGGAATGCGCGACGACTAGCCCAGGAGGTCAAGAGAGTGTCGTTACCGCTGTTTTCCCCCACAGAGAGAATATAGAAGGCCAAAAAACTGAGTGCCCACACGCCATAAACGGGAATCCAAGTGGTGAGCTGTAGCGGCTTTTTGAATCGAAACGCTTGAACCAGTTGAGCGACCACGTAAGCCGTCGCCAGACTTGCCAAGATAAAAATTGATGGATGAGACAGCCACACGGCGATCGCCCCTATCCCTGAGAACAGAAGCATTTGCCGTTTGGTGAGCTGTGGCGAGGTGCTGTAAACAACGCTAACTAGCAACAGCCCTACCATCACGTCACTTGAATATTGCTTAACCTCAGAAGAATAGTAAATTTCGCGCGCGTGTAGGGCCAATAGGGCGATCGCAATGGGAACGGCAACTGGATTGAGGTATCGTCGAGCAATCTGATATACCAGCACCAGGGATGCCAGGCTAGCTAAAAATGGAAAGACACGGAGAGCCAGGTCGGTGTTGCCAAACACTTGCGTGGCGAGCTTTTCAATCCACAAGAATCCAACGGGAGCAATCTGGTTATAGTCCAGAACGTGAGTCAGCTCTAAATAGGAGCGATCGACGATGTTTAGGGATAATTTTGCTTCGTCTGCCCAAAGCGACCGATTGGCGACAAACTGCACCACGCGTAGAAAAATGCCAATGCCAATCATTATCATCGACACGAGATTGAGCAGTCGATGTCGAGGGTGACGGGCGATCGCCTTCTCAGCTTGAGGCGTATTCGGATGCTGCTTGAGAAGAATTTGATTCGTCATGGCTCCCCCAACCCTGCAACTGTCAACCTCCACGCCGGCCTTAATTGGACGATCAGGCATTGAACGATCAGCCAACGATGCGTCGTCCCGACCATTGCCACAACGCCTCACCTGCAATAACAGCTGTCTCAATCAGCAGGCATTGGGGCAACACCTTTTGATTGAAGCGTCCAAATTCGCCTCAGGGCAATTGACTAAAACAGCTAACCGCCTCGCGTGTAAGGTTACGTAAACACACTCAAGTATAGCGGCGGGCAGCTAGCTTGGCCGGAAGAATTGAGATTATCCTTGGAGAGCCGTTTGTTTGAGGGGCGGTTGTCCTGAAGATTGCTGTTCGGCGTTGAATCGCTCCCATTGACGGCGCTTGAGTAAGATATATGCCGATGGGATGAAAAACAGCGCTAATAGAGTTGCCCCACCCACTCCTCCGGCGATCGTGACAGCGAGAGGTGGCCAAAATCCACCTCCATCCAATAGGAGGGGAACAAATCCAACCATGGTGGTGAAGGTGGTGGCCAGCACGTGGCGAGTCGAGTGGATCACGACCTCTCGGGCTGCGGTGCGATCGCCCATGCGTGCCCGTGGATGCTCATCAAGCGCAGCAAGCACCACGATTGAATCATTGATCGCTACACCAATTAAGCCGACTGTGCCGATGATTGGGTTAAAGCCGAACGGGTAGTCAAACAGCCAAACGGAAAACAGCCCTAATCCAAAGGAGGCGATCGCCACACCTCCGATAAGCCCGGCTAACCGAAACGATCGCAGCGAGAGTACGAGAGTGGCAACGGTCAAGACCACGAGCACTCCGACAAACGAGGCTAAATTGCCAACTGCACTGTCTCGCTCTGCGGCCTCGCCACCATATTCGAGGCTGTATCCTGTCGGTAAGGGGAGCAGAGCCGCTTCAATCTGCTGCTGAAACGGAATAAGCACTTGGCTCGGAAGCGTACCCGCCTCGATAAAGCCCTGAATCGTATTCACCCGTTGACCATTTCGATGGGTGATTGTAGCGGGTTCTGGAATTAGGGAAACATCCCCAAGGGCCGATACTGGAATCCATTCACCGGATGCCGATGGAGCTGCAACCAGGGGCAGGGCAGCAATTGTGCTCAGGTCAGCGCGATCGCCGTTAAACATCCGCACCCGCACGGGCAGTTCTTCCGTGTCTTCAAGGATGGAGCCACCTTGAGCGCCTTCCAGTAAGACATTCATTTGCTGTGCGACCTGACGTTCATCGAGTCCAGCCTGCCTGACAGCCTCTTCATTGAGCTCGAAGCTCAGTTGAGGCAAGACATCATTGAGGCTCGCACGTGTATGGGTGATGGCGGCATCTTGAACTAGATAGGACCGAGCCGTGTCACCCAACGCTCTCAGGGTTTGAACATCATTTCCATACAGCCGAAGTTCAATTGGAGCATCAAATGGGGGGCCTTGTTCGAATTGGCGAACAACAGCCTGTACACCAGGAAAGTCTTGATTCACGATGGTTTGAAGCTGGTGAGCGATGTCTGGCGTTGACCGTGAATCGAGCTGCACCATTGCCTGAGCATAATTCGCTTCATTGTCGCGCCCACCAGTGAGGTTGTAATAGAAGCGGGGGGC
>JBCBLF010000402.1:0-2667 GCA_038520475.1 Cyanobacteria bacterium J06627_8 | reverse complement strand
TTCAGATTGCGAAGCCCCAAACAGTCTGGGTTGATGATTAAACATTGAAGAAAGGGTAGAGATGCTTGACCCTTTCTTATTCATGCAACAACGTCGAGGTGCTCGGACAAAATCTTCAGAACCCTCTCGATATTCTGAAACAGTGTCGTTTGTGCGACACTCTGACATGACTTCGCTATTCCTGTGCCTGTTTCAGTCCCGACAATTGAACCAGCAAGTGTTGATATTGGATGATTCGCTTGCATCATTGGCTCAAACACTTGATCGGCTAGGGGACCTGAAATTAGCGTGGCGATCGCACTCACTCCTTGCACAGCGAGCGAATTGGCAGCAAACACCCGTCCCGGCATGTCTGGCGCAATGCGGGTCATCCATATCGCATTCTCAGAACTGCTCAGCAATGGAAAGTTTAGTGAAGAACAAAACTGGGCGGGCAACCAGACAAGAGGCGATCGCCCCAATCCAAACACGATTTTGCTGAATCCTGCACCAATAAATCCTATTAACATGCCTGATACGTAGCGTTTTGGTCCACCCCAGACGCTGAGCAAAATCGCCCCAGCGACACCCCCAAGACCTGCAGCAGCTGAGGTGCTGGCTAAAATGGTTGCACTGCCATCAGTGCGAGCCAGAATCATGGGGCTATACATTGCCCTCCTAAATCATGGAAGAACCAAAATAGGGTAGTGATGAGTAGAAGCGATCGCAAACTCGCCTGTTGCCAAATAATCTGAAATCCAAAGGTCAGCTTTTTCTGTAGAGATTCCTGATGGGTCGGCTTGGACGTGTTCACGGTTACCAACGATTGAGGAAGGGAGCAGGTTATGAGAGTGGCGATCGCCACCCCAAAACTCAGTAGGTCGATGAATAAAATTCACTCTAAGTCAATTGTGGGATAAAGGACTCCAGCCAGCGCTGGCCCTAAGATAGAAGAACCGTAATGTACGGCACTATTCATGCTGTTCGCTCGCATAAGCTGAGCATCTGGCACAATACTTGAAATCGATGCTTTGTAGGCCAAAAGCTGAATTTGGTTGAAGCTGCTATTTAGGGCGGCAACCCCATAGAGATGCCAGATCTGAAGGGTTTCGGTGAGATAGAGGATGCCAATGATATAGCAGTACGCATATAGGTCTGGACATGTATTGTTGAGGAAAGCCCCGCTGAGCGGGGCTTTCCTCAACAATACTGGTTTGGATTAAGCGCGTAGCGCTATAAGAGTGGAGAGAGCGGCGATCGCATCTCCCATGAACATCAAATGCTTACGATTAAAGCGATCGACAATCAGGCCTGAAATCAGCGTGATTGGGATTCCGGGAAGCCGAGAAAAAAATCCCACCAAAGCCAAGGCAGTTGCTGATCCGGTTACATCCCAAACCCATAACATAAGAGCAAAGAAGGTCATGTAGCTACCAATCGTGGAAACGAGCTGACCTATCCAAATTCTGATAAAGATGCGCATCAATCACCCTAACGATAGTTTGACGTTGCGATCGCATGGGTAACATCCAATCAAATCTGATTCTTCCTTCACATTGCGACCTTGGTAACGGCTCAACTGTTCAAGCTGATTTCTTTTCCTCCCATGGCTATTAGTTGGAACTGTAGGCACACGTCGGACTGGTTGACCGTTGAGAACACTTTGCAATAATGTGATGTCTAATGCATTAAATATAAACACCTGTTCCCAGATACATCATTGTCTTTTTCTTCCTTGAACGGTGTGACACACTGATTAGATTGGAGCAACATGTTTGGAATGATTGCTAATTACTGTTACCCACTATGAGCAGATGATTGCATCAGCGTCTCAGCGTAATTTTCGATTTGGGCGATCGCCCTCTTTTCTGTTTGCAGGCTTAGGAATTGGAGCAGGCATTCTCGTGCTGTGTTTATTTGCCAGCATTGGATTAGGCGCAGCTGACATCACACCGAGAGAAGTCTGGGATGCTCTGTTTGCCTTTGATGAATCATCGACGAATCATCTCATCATTCGCACGGTCCGGCTGCCACGATCGATTATTGCTCTCTTCGTAGGCGCAGCGATGGCGATCGCTGGGGCGATTATGCAAGGACTCACAAGCAATCCACTTGCATCACCCAGCATCCTTGGGGTCAGTACAGGGGCTGCATTTGCCGTCGTACTCTCCACCTTTACCTTTGGCGTGAGTTCACTCGATGTCTACGCCTGGTTTGCATTGGCCGGAGGAGCGATCACAGCTGGACTGGTTTATCTATTCGCGGCGTTGGGGCCTGGAGGCGTTACACCGTTAAACCTGACCTTAGCTGGAACAGTCTTCTCGACATTGCTTGGAACCCTCACCAGTGGAATTTTAATTCTGAATCAGCAAACCCTAGAACAGGTTCGGTTTTGGTTGGCTGGCTCATTAGCAAGCGGTGATATCGATCTCGTTCGGCAAGTGATGCCGTATTTAGTTGCGGGGTTTTTCATTTCACTCGCTCTAGGGCGCCACGTCACAACCCTGAGCTTGGGAGAAACCGTTGCAAAAGGATTGGGTCAAAATACAGCATGGATTAAAGCTTTGGGCGCACTTAGCGTCGTGCTGCTGGTCGGTGGCAGCGTGTCGATTGCAGGCCCGATTGGATTTGGTTGGCTGGCTCATTAGCAAGCGGTGATATCGATCTCGTTCGGCAAGTGATGCCGTA
>JBCBLF010000401.1:0-2700 GCA_038520475.1 Cyanobacteria bacterium J06627_8 | reverse complement strand
ACGGCTATGGTGAACGCTGTGGAAACGCTGATTTGTGTACGCTGGTGCCTAATCTTCAGCTCAAATTGGGATATGACTGCGTGTTGCCAAATGCGTTGAAAACGCTAACGACGTGTAGTCGCAAAATTAGTGAAGTCGTGAATTTGGCTCCAGACGATCACGCGCCATATGTGGGATTGTCTGCGTTTGCCCATAAAGGGGGAATTCATGTCAGCGCGGTACAGCGGAATCCGATTACCTATGAGCATATCGAACCTGAACAGATCGGCAATGCCCGTCGCATCGTGATATCAGAACAGGCTGGCCTAAGCAATGTTTTGGCGAAAGCAACAACCTATGGCATTCATTTGCAAAAGGACGATCCGACCTGTCGTCAAATTCTTCAGAGACTGAAGGTTCTAGAGCATGAGGGATATCAGTTCGAAGCTGCTGAGGCGAGCTTTGAGTTACTCATGCGTCAAATTATTGGCGATCGCCCCTCCTGGTTTACCTTACAGGGATTCCAAGTACACTGCGATGTGGCTCAGAAGAGTGCTGATCTATGGCACTCGAATTCTCTTGCTACCATCAAGGTCAACGTGAATGATGAGAACTTATTGGAGGTTGCGGAAGGCAATGGTCCCGTTGCAGCGCTTGATGCAGCGCTTCGAAAAGCCTTGGTCGCCTTCTATCCCAGCATCGCTGAATTTCAGCTGGCAGACTACAAGGTCCGAATTCTAGATGGCAATGCTGGAACGCAAGCCAAAACTCGGGTGCTGGTTGCGTCGAGTGATGGGCATCAACGATGGACTACGGTTGGGGTATCAACTAATATCTTGGATGCATCCTATCTAGCGGTTGTTGAAGGCATTGAGTATGGCCTGATGTTGCAAAACCTTTTGCCAGAACATAAGCAGGCGTATGGCCGCCTGCCAAAATCGACTTCTTCTCCATCCGCGACTCCTTCTGCGTAGGATCATTATTCTTTCGCAGCGCCAGTTGAGCAGTGGCAGTATGGAGAAAGTTAGGAACACAGTCGCCTGACAAGCCATAACTCTACCTTTTTGTCGTGGAAGTCCAGTTAAATCCTGTGCCTGATCTCACTGAAACGCTTCAACAGGTTGCAGTCTTTGCAGAACTGCCGTCTGAAACCTTGCAATGGCTGGTGGAACAAGGGCGAGAAATCCGGATAGACCCTGGTGATATCCTTCGTCACGAGGGGGATCCGGCGGATTGCGTTTTTGTGATGCTGAACGGTGAACTGAGAGTTTACCAAGATATGGCAGACCATGAGTTGGTGTTGGCCACCTACAAAACGCTGGATTTCTTTGGAGAACTACCCACTCTGACGGGGAAAGAAAATTTTTGGGCAAGCGGGCGCGCGATTTCCCCTTGCCACATTTTTGAACTACCTAACGCTGCATTTTGGGAATTGCTCTCTCGATCGCCCTCAGTGACGCGGCGGGTGCTCAGCACCATGGCCCAGCGGATGCATGATGTCCAATCTTTATACAAACACAACGAAAAACTAGCGGCTCTGGGCACCCTGGCAGCAGGACTGGCCCATGAGATGAACAATCCCGCTGCGGCAGTGTTGCGTTGTGTCCAGGACTTGAAGCAGATATTACCAACCCTGACAGCCTTTGGCTTGAATCCACCAGAATTAACGCAAAACCAGATGCAGGCGCTCTCAGCTCTTTACCAAGACGCCACCCAACGGGCTGTTCCGACCCTTGATCCCCTGATGCAAAGCGATCGCGAAGAGGAACTCGCCCAGTGGCTTGAAGACAACGCTGTTCCGGATGCCTGGAAACTTGTTCCTGTGTTGGTATCTTCTGGACTGGATGTCGATTGGCTCAATCATCTAGTGGCTCAGGTTTCTCCGACTAACTTATCGGCTGTGCTGCACTGGTTTACTACTGCCTTGGCAGGGAGAGACATTGTGCAAAGCATGCAGATGGGGGCTAGCCGCATTTCTGAACTTGTTACTGCCATTAAAGATTACTCCTTTATGGATCAGGCCCCGATTCAAACCCTCGATATCCATCAGGGCCTAGAAAGTACTCTAACGATTCTTAGTCATCGTCTTAAACGAGGCGACATCACCATTCAGCGCAACTATGATCGCAGCTTGCCTCGTATTCAAGCCTACGGCAGTGAACTTAACCAACTGTGGACGTATCTGATTGACAATGCGATTGATGCACTGATTGAGCAACCGAATCCAATGATTCAGTTGCGGACCTATCGCGAGGGCAATCACCTACTGGTAGAAATTACGGACAGTGGTCCCGGCATTCCCATTGAGATTCAGCCCCGCATTTTTGAAGCGTTTTTCACGACCAAAGCCGTTGGTAAAGGCACCGGTTTAGGCTTGGATATGACCTATCGCATTGTGCGCAAGCATGGCGGGGATATCTATTTTAATTCCGTTCCTGGAAGCACTCGATTTTATGTCCGGTTGCCGCTCTTACCACTATCCAATCCTGCCATTCAGGCCCCTTTGACTGATTCTTCTTAATCTACTGATCACTGATAACGACTCAGACGTATTGCATGCGATCGCCCATAAAATTCGCTCAAGTATCGCCACTTGAATGAGCCCTATTTGATTGAGCCTAATGTTCTACATGTTTTTGCCTTTAGAGATGTACATCCTGGTTTGACCAAGCGAGATTGCATCCAATAGGGGAGCTCCCCTATTGGATGCAATCTCGCTTG
>JBCBLF010000400.1:0-2705 GCA_038520475.1 Cyanobacteria bacterium J06627_8 | reverse complement strand
TGCAACACTTTATTGACAGAGGGGGGCGATCGTTTCAGCAATGGTTAGCGAATGAGTCTGTTGTAGCGCTGGAAATGAGTGATGCTTGTGCCCAAACTATGTTGATAAACTGTAATACCCCTGATGATGCTGTCTTCGTTAAAGGACGACCTTCTAAGTTTTAGGTATGATTTTGGGGTGCTTTGCAACTCTCAAATATTCGTTATGACAACTTCTGAGCACTCACTCGCTACAACGCTTAAAGAGGCCTATCGGGCCTGCGATGTGCTGCCGCTCTCTGAGAAAACACTTGCCCAATACTATATTCCCTTTAAGTCGCGTCAATACGCTATCAGCGACATTAATGGGAGGTTGATGATTAGTGACCCAGAGGAAAGCCTGGCTGGAAGAAGTATGCCATTGTTGTTTACTGGACATATTGGCTGCGGTAAAAGTTCAGAACTCGCTCATCTTGCTCAGATTCAAAAGCGTGAGTTTTTAGTTGTTGATGTTCAAGCTGAACAAGAAATTGATGCTCTTGATGTTGAATACACTGACCTTTATCTCCTGATCATTAAGCGCGTTGAATATGAACTCCGGAAACATCAGCTTCGGTTTGACCATCAACTGTTAACCAGTTTCGAAGAGTGGTTTGCTGAAATTACAAACGAGACCGAGCAAACTATTGTTCGCTCCGTCAACGTAGATGCAGAAGCTAGTTTGGGTGCAGAAGCGCCTTTTCTTGCCAAGCTACTCGTCAAGGTGATGGCTCAAATTAAGGGTTCTACTACAGAGAAACAAAAAATACGTCAGCTTCTCATTCCTCAGGTATCGCGACTGATAACCGACATCAATGCATTATTAACCGATGGACATCGAAAAATACGTCAGGCGTTTCCTGAGAAAAAGGGATTGCTCATCATCTTGGATGGACTAGATAAGTGCCCGCCCAACGTAGCCCAGCGCCTCTTTTTTGACTATGCAGCTCAGCTTTTAGTGTTGCACCCAGCAACGATTATTTACACCGTCCCTATCGCAGCCCTTTATACCCAGAGAGGAATTAGCCCAGCATTTGAAATTCAGCACACGATTCCTATGATTGATGTGTATCGAAAAGTTCCAGACAAAATTGAGTTGGACTATGACCAAGAAGGTCTACATGCGATCGCCAGCATGGTAGAGAAACGAGTGGATAGTCGTGCAATTTTCGAAACCCAAGACCAACTGCTTAACATTGCAAAAGCAAGTGGTGGACATGTGCGGCATATGATGCAGATGGTTCGAACCGCATGCATTCAAGCGATTGGTATGGGGCACTTCAAGCTTCAGGCCGAGCATGTCGCGTATGCGGCAAAACAGCTCCAATTTCAATTTGAACGGGCAACCCCTCGAACTCATTATCCAGAACTTGCGCGAATTGCAATGCAAAAGGAGATTACTGACGACGAGATTGGGCGAGAGTTGCTATTCAGCACGGCGGTTCTGGAGTATAACGGGGATAGCCGTTGGGTCTATCCTCATCCAGTAGTCAGACAAAGTGAACTCTTCAAGCGAGCACTCGCCGATCTTCAATCCTGACCAGCCGCCTCGTCCTGATTCCGCTGATAGGCAAGCCTCTGGCGAAGCAATGGAGGTCTCAGAATTTTTGGGGCTGAATCTTGATGCACTGAGAGGACTGGCAGCGTTTGCCAATATTTCTGAAGGATTTGCGATCGCCATCGCAGAAATTAATTTTTCCCTTGATGCGGATACCGTGATCCGAGCCTTGGCGCATCGACCCGAGTGCAGCACTGTGCAATTTGATGTCTTAAACTTTTCAGGTCGCGAGCTTAAATCGTTGCTTACGGAGATGTTGCTTCATCTTTCGAAGATGCCCCCTCATCGTCAGCCAGATCGGGTGATCATTGTGCGGGGATTAGAAACATCGATCGGAACTGTGATGGACTATCCTCCGTTTTTACAAGATCTCAACTTCATACGAGATGCCCTAGCGCGACGAGCCCCCTACCCTTTTATTTTTGTTTTACCGAAGTATGCAGTTAAGCGACTTGCTCGTTATGCGAGAGATTTTTGGGCTTGGGCTTCTCTGGTCATTGAATTTCGCTCTACTCGACAGCAGATAGATACGGTTCAAACGGTAGCCTTAACGTCCGATCGTCTCTTTAGCAGTGACCTAAAGCCTGCTAAGCAAAGCCGCATTGATCAATTATTAAGGCTACTAGAAGAGTATGCCCCAGCAGAGCAAGAGGAGGACTCTGCGAACATCGCCATTCGACTCGATATTTTACAAGAGTTGGGAGATGCTTACTTCAGCTTGACCGATATCCGTCGGGCTGAACGATTTTTTAAGAAAGGTTTAGAACTGGCCCAAGATGACGCCTACCCCTGGCAGAGAGCCAATCTTTTGTTGGGACTTGGGAAAACGTTACGAATTGCTGACACCAACGCAACAGCTCTGACGTTATTTGAGTCGGCGTTGCAGCTGTACCGAGAGGTGGGCGATCGTCTGGGGGAAGCGAACACGCTGAAAGCGGTGGGCGATGTCCAGCAATTCCTCAAACAAAGTCAGGAGGCGTTAGCGAATTATGAGTCGGCGTTGCAGCTGTACCGAGAGGTGGGCGATCGTCTGGGGGAAGCGAACACGCTGAGAGCGGTGGGCGATGTCCAGCAATTCCTCAAACAAAGTCAGGAGGCGTTAGCGAATTATGAGTCGGCGTTGCAGCTGT
>JBCBLF010000003.1:60543-62915 GCA_038520475.1 Cyanobacteria bacterium J06627_8 | reverse complement strand
GAGATTCGCTAGATGAACCGCTGCGTCGCGTCAGTTGGGATGAAGCATTCGACCGGATTGTTCAACATATTCAGCACGTTCAGGCCACTCAAGGATCAGATGCCATTTGCATGTACGGGTCTGGCCAACTCCAAACTGAAGATTATTATGTAGCCCAGAAGCTGATGAAAGGCTGCTTAGGAACCAATAACTTCGATGCCAATTCACGGCTGTGCATGTCCTCTGCCGTTGCCGGCTATATCCAAAGTTTCGGCTCTGATGGCCCCCCATGCTGCTACGACGATTTAGAACAAACGGACTGCGCATTTCTCATTGGGACGAATACTGCAGACTGTCACCCAATTGTGTTTAACCGGTTGCGGAAGCATCACAAGCGCGATCGCAATGTGAAGATGATTGTGGTTGATCCTCGGCGAACCAAGACCGCAGAAGCAGCCGATCTACATCTTGCCATTAAGCCTGGAACCGACATTGATTTACTGAATGGAATTGCGCACCTCCTATTGCGATGGGGCAAGTTCGATTCACTGTTTATCGATGAATGTACGCAAGGTTTTCCAGAGTTTGCCGAGGTGATTCGCCATTATCCCCCTGAGTTAGTGGCTCGCCACTGCGGTATTCGGCTCGATGAACTCGAAAAAGCCGCACGCTATTGGGCAGATTCGAAGCGTGTCCTTTCCCTCTGGTCCATGGGAGTCAACCAGTCATCTGAAGGAACAGCAAAGGTCCGCACCATCATCAACCTACATTTGATGACTCGACAGATTGGCCGACCCGGAGCAGGACCATTCTCCTTGACAGGACAGCCGAATGCCATGGGTGGTCGCGAAGCCGGAGGGCTGTCTCATATCTTGCCTGGTTATCGCGTCGTCAAAAATCCAGACCATCGCGCAGCGGTCGAGCAAGCATGGGATTTACTGCCAGGCAGCATTTCAGAGAAGCCGGGACTGGCTGCATGGGACATGATTCGTGGACTGGAAGATGGGTCGGTGTCGATGTTATGGGTCGCAGCAACCAACCCAGCCGTTAGTATGCCTGACTTGGAGCGAACGAAAAAAGCACTCCGACGGTCACCCCTCACTATTTGCCAAGATGCCTATTTCCCGACTGAAACGACGGAGTTCTCACATATTGTTCTCCCAGCATCCCAATGGGGTGAGAAAACAGGCATCATGACGAATTCTGAGCGCGTGGTAACGTTTTGCCCCGCCTTTCGAGAACCCATCGGGCAGTCAAAAGCCGATTGGGAAATCTTTGCAGAAGTGGGACGTCGCCTCGGCTTTGAGCAGCAATTTGCCTTTAGGAATTCAGCTGAGGTCTATGATGAATTCGTGCAGCTGACCCGTGGACGACCCTGTGATATGACCGCGCTGAGTCATGATCGCCTTGACGAACACGGACCGCTTCAGTGGCCCTGTCGCGATTCTGAATGGGCAGACGTGTGTCGTGAAACGCATCATGCACCGAAGCGACTGTACACGGACTTTCGATTCAATACGCCGGATGGGCGCGCTCGGTTCGGCGCCTATCATTCCCGTGGATTAGCGGAACCTCCAGACGCTGACTATCCTCTCGTTCTCACAGTTGGCCGACTGTATGGTCAATGGCATACGATGACGCGCACCGGGCGGATCGAAAAGACCATGGCCATGCACCCCGAACCCTCCCTTGAGATTCATCCAAAAGATGCCAGTACGTTAGGCGTCAGCAATGGTGCGATGGTGAGTGTGCGATCGCGACGAGGATTGGCACGTTTCAAAGCGATTGTCACTAAGGCGATCGCACCAGGAACCGTATTTGCGCCAATGCATTGGGGATTTCTGTGGGCTGATCAGGCTGAGGCCAATGCCCTCACCCATCCTGAATGTTGTCCAGTCTCATTACAACCCGAACTCAAAGCCTGTGCGGTGATGGTAACGCCGGTTCATCGAGAAATGGAATGGGCCACTGAAACAGAAGAACCTAACGTATCTCCAATGAGAGTCGGCATGACGTAAGAAAGGCCTGAGCATTCCACAAACAATGAGCGACATTCGTTACTTGAGAAGGAATAAGGTCCTGGAGGTGCAACATGCCTTTAAACCCTTATTCCCTCTTCAACATTGATACGCGAGTCAGATTGCTATTATATTTTTGTTGAAAATTAATACTTCATCAAGTCTTTGGGAAACTCAACTCATAGTGTTGTAGGAATTAATATTGTCGAACTCTGAGCTTTAGGGATTCGACAATGCCAAACCTTAAGCGTTTATAGCTGTGATCAGCGATCCTAGAGCAGCAGTGTGAATGTACCGGATGCGTTCATACAACCCTTTGGCTCAACTGAGACAACGTGCAGCCCCAAAACACGGCCTGAGTCTGAAACGAACACT
>JBCBLF010000003.1:0-60445 GCA_038520475.1 Cyanobacteria bacterium J06627_8 | reverse complement strand
TTCACTATCCTAGATTTCAGGGAGCTAACATGACAGAGACAATTACCGCCCTAGCGAATACCTGGCTAAAAAAAGACTATCGCTTCAGCGCGGATCAGCTTGAGAACAATCGAAAATTGCAAGTCGAGTCTGGCAAGAACTATAAGGTGCTTAGTTATGATGAGCGCGGACCTGGAACAGACATGGGCGGTCATTTCAAAGTTGATTTGGCTCACAATGGAGGAACTTGGTATATTTTCGCTGAACACTGGAAATTGCCGTGGCAGAGTGAGGTTGATGAACCCAGCATGTCCCTTCCTGAGTGGAACGAGGTCAATTGGTCTGACTGGAAGGCACCGGTGTCAAAATACTTCACGGTCGGAGAAGTAACCCAACATTCTCGTGAGCGAATTCCGACCCGACCGGGAACTAAACGCAATATTGTTAATATCGCTCGAAAAATGGACGATATCAGAGAATGGTGGGGTGCTCCGTTGGGCGTCAACTCCTGGTATCGTCCTTGGCATGTCAACACTCGTATTGGCTCTAAGGCACCGAATCATCCGGGCGGCTATGCCATTGATTTTCGGCCACTCAGCGGTGGATCAGTCTGGGAACTGCAAAAACGGTTTGAATCCGAATGGTACGACACCGGCAAATGGCAAGGCGGGTTTGGCCGGGGTGCAAATCGAGGCTTTATTCACCTTGATCTTCGCCATCGACGCATTTGGAATTATTAGACGTGACTCATTGATACCCACCGCTTTGCTAGTCTGCCCGAACAAGATGTCCAGCGTGTAACGCTTCAAAAATTCGATTAATTGAGGCTCGATGAGTTTTGACTTGAGCTTCATTAGAGAGGAGCGAACTCATTAAGTATGCGTGCTGCTCACGGTTGATTTTTTTAGATGAATAAATCTGATTGATCACGTGTTCAATGCCAGTAGTTTGAGACAGAGCCTGCAGGCTTACCGTTCTGGCAGACTGGTTATTTAATCTGTTCTTTTTTTGCATCGACGTCTCTCATCTCTTATGTGCAAGACTTTTCCGATGGTTGAGACCATACGGGGTCGCCGTTGCCCCTTGGTCTGACAATCCTTGGAAGTGGAGCGTAAAAAGTTACAAGGTCCTTGCTCCCCACTGCTCCAATTGTCATAACCAAATTGTCAATAAAATTAAGAGGCAATGGACACCGTATTTTCTCCTCTCTTTTTCCAATAGCGAATCTTGATGATCCGCATGTTTGACCGGCTCAACCAATCAAATTCATTGAAACGAAAGAGTTAGGCTTAACGACCAATCGCCTGGTGCTGCTTAGCTGCTTACATCGATCGGTCTAGTGCACAGTTAGAATGGCGATCGCTGTCTATCCTTTGCAGACCTGCACCACAGACTAACCCCAGTTCTTATCTAAACAGTGCTCTTATCATTCAACTCACGGCTTATCCTTACTTATGACTATCCACCGGCTTCCAGCGCTGTCAGACAATTATATTTTTGTCATCCATGATGAGGTACGGCATGTTGCAGCAGTGGTTGATCCGGCTGAAGCCGAACCTGTGCTCCGGTTTTTAGATCGACATCGTGCCTCACTAGTCACCATTTTCAATACCCATCACCACGGTGATCATGTGGGAGGAAATGCCCGACTCCTCAACCGTTTTCCAGCAGCCACCGTATATGGAGGAGTACACGATCGAGGTCGAATCCCCTACCAAACTGTCTTTTTATCAGACGGAGATACGGTTTCATTTGCTGATCGAACGGGTCATGTTCTGTTTGTTCCTGGACACACCCGAGCCCATATTGCTTATTACTTCGAGCCGCCATCAAACGACCCATGCGCCTCCGGGGATCTGTTTTGTGGCGATACGTTGTTTGCGGGAGGGTGTGGTCGGTTATTCGAAGGGACACCCCAGCAAATGGTTGAATCCCTGACAAAAATTCGTCAGCTTCCTGAGCAGACCAGGATTTGGTGCGCTCACGAATATACGCTGAAAAATCTCCAGTTTGCGGTCACTGTTGAACCGGGAAATGAAACGCTGACTCAGCGGTATCAGAATGTTCAGGTGATGCGGCAACACCAAGAAGCAACCGTACCGTCTACATTGGGGGTTGAAAAGAGTACGAATCCATTCCTTCGGTGGGATCAGCCTGCCGTCATGGCGATCGCCCAAACCCAAGACCCAGTTCGATGCTTCGCAAAAATTCGGGGAATGAAGGATTTGTTTTAGTCGCTCGTTTCCTTATCTTGACTAAAAGACTCAAGAATTTTCAAACCCTAGCAGCGCTTATTGCCTCACATAGCGCTTCTCAAATATCGCTAACTCATCTGCTCACCCCCTTTATTCTTAGGACTACTTACACAGTTGAACGCTTTTTGGCGTGCTGCGCCCGCCAAAAAGCGTTCTCAAAACTCAGGATCTTTCATAAAATGCGTAAGTCTTGATTCTTCTAGGTTTGAGATGCTTTCAAGATGTGTCGCACTCCCCATACTGGGGATAGATATGGATAACAGTTGCAGTGACTTGTCTTTATCAGATAACATAGTCCTTCTGGGGTTGTTGATTCTTTCTCCTGACTGAAGGCAGAGATGTCTCTAATATTGGATGAATTAGATTGGAATTGTAAAAGGGCTGGAATAAAACTCATGGCAAAGCGGATACAGGTTGTTCTTAGAGAAGATATTCGAAAGTTGGGTCAAAACGGCGACCTAGTTGAGGTTGCACCTGGATATGCACGCAACTATCTCATTCCTAATGGCAAAGCTGTTCGCACAACTCCCGGAATTTTGAAGCAAGTCGAGCGGCAGCGTGAAGAAGAACGCCAGCGGATTATTGACATCAAGCGCCAAGCTGAATCTCAGAAGACCGCGTTAGAAACCATCGGTCGCTTAACAATTCGTAAGCAGGTGGGTGAAGAGGATGCAATTTTTGGAACCGTTACGGATCGCGAAGTTGCGGAAGCGATTCTAGCTTCAACGAACCAAGAAATCGATCGTCACAGCATTACAGTCCCTGACATTAACAAGCTAGGGTTCTACAACGTTCAGATTAAACTCCACCCTGAAGTGACCGGAGAAATCGAGATTCACGTTGCTGCTCTGTAAGTACCTTTCCTTGCTCGAATGAGCGTTGCAAATCAACAGCATAGTACATTTGAGCGATAGTACATTTGAATACATCATATATGGGGGTTATTTTAAAATAACCCCCTTTTCATAGCGTTTATTTAACGATTGATGGCAAAATTAAGGTCGATGAACCGCTACGATGAGAAGGAGTTTTTGACTCCAACGATGAAGCGAAAGCGAAAGCTTCTCAATCGTCGATTGGTTCGACCAACAATATACGTCTACGCGTGATCTAGGTGTTCCCAACATGGTCTACGAGCCCGTTTTTCAAACCTATACTGATCGGCTCCCTCCGCAAAATATTGAGGCCGAGGAAGCCATCTTGGGCGGTATCCTACTTGACCCAGAAGCCATTGGGCGAGTCCTAGAGGTTCTCCAAGCGGAGGCATTCTATATCAATGCTCACCGAGAGATTTATCAGGCGGCGATCGCCCTTCATAGCCAAGGGCAACCGACCGATCTCATGAGCATCACCGCCTGGTTGAGTGATCGTAAACTCTTAGACAAAGTGGGTGGGCAAAGTCGTCTCGTTCAGCTCGTCGACCGCACGATTACAGCAGTCAATATTGACCAGTACGCTCAGCTGGTCATGGATAAATATTTTCGGCGTAAGCTGATTCAATCAGGAACTCATATCGCTCAACTTGGATATGAGACCAGCTCACCCCTCGAACATATTTTGGATGAATCCGAGCAAACCATCTTTGCCATCACTCAAGATCGCCCCAAGCAAGGATTGGTTGCCACCTCTGATATCTTGATTTCAACCTTTGCAGACATTGAGAACCGAGCTGAAGGGGTTGCACTACCGGGTATTCCCTGTGGATTTTATGATCTGGATGCGATGACCCAGGGATTCCAGCGCTCAGATTTGATTATCACTGCGGGGCGACCTGCAATGGGTAAAACCAGCTTTGTGCTCAACATTGCTCGACATATTTCAGGGGGCCCGAACAAGCAGCCCGTGGCAGTGTTCAGTCTAGAGATGTCAAAAGAGCAGCTGGTGTATCGTCTGTTATCCGCAGAGGCAAAAATCGAGAGTGGGCGATTGCGAAGTGGCCGGATTAGTCAGCATGAATGGGGACCACTGGGCCACGCCATCAGCAATTTGTCTCAGCTTCCAATCTTTATCGATGACACGCCCAACATTTCGGTGAATGAAATTCGCTCAAAGTGCAGACGGCTTCAGGCCGAGCAAGGTGGGGCCATCGGCCTTATTCTCATCGACTATCTTCAGTTGATGGAAGGCAGCGGCAGCGACAATCGAGTGCAAGAACTGTCAAAAGTCACGCGATCGCTCAAGGGATTGGCCCGTGAACTCAATGTACCGATTATGGCGCTCTCTCAGCTCAGCCGCGGCGTTGAATCGCGCACGAACAAGCGCCCCATGATGTCTGACCTACGTGAGTCTGGGTCCATCGAGCAAGACGCTGACCTCATCATCATGCTCTATCGAGACGAATACTATAATCCTGACACCCCGGATCGAGGGATTTCCGAAGTCATCATCACCAAACACAGAAATGGGCCAGTGGGCACGGTTAAGCTCCTCTTTGATCCACAATTTACACAGTTCCGAAATTTAGCAACTCCTGCCGAGCACTTCGCCTCCTAATGAGTTCGCCTCTTGAGATGATGGTTCTCTCTATCATTGGTTATCAGCATCGCTCTCTATTCAGACGAAATGATGCCAAATCGATAGCCTTTCCCATAGACCGTATGAATCAATGATTGCTCACCGGTCCCTTCGACTTTGCGTCTGAGCAACCGAATCTGAGCGACCAGAGCATTGCTATTGGGCTTTGATTCAGCAGGCCATAGGGCTTCAGTCAGCTCCTCATGGGTTAGCAGTTGGTGGGGATGCTGCATCAAAAAAGCCAATAGTACCGTCTCCTTCTCCGATAGCTCAATGGAGCGATCGCCTCGATAAGCAAGCTGATTTGCTTCGTCTAATTCAATGCCTTCGGCTGCGGAGCGTGATTGTTCATCGATCGTCTGGAAATTGGGCGATCGCCGTAACAGTGCGCGCACGCGAGCCAAGAGTTCCTTTAATTCGAAGGGCTTGATCAGATAGTCATCCGCGCCAGCGTCGAGTCCATCCACCCGATCATCGACCGTATCTTTAGCAGTTAGAAACAGTACGGGTGTTGCCTGTCCTCGTGAACGCAGAAACCGACAGAGTTCTAGACCACTCATTTCTGGCAACATCCAATCTAGAATCAGCAGATCGTAAGTATTCGCTGTCGCAAGCGATCGCCCACGCGCTCCATCGTGAGCAATATCAACACCGTATCCCTCTCGGGTAAACAGGTGATGTAAGGCATCAGTGAGTTCTACCTCATCATCAACAAGCAGAATATGCATGTAAAACCAGTTCGATGGCTAATTGACCAACGTGACGGTAATCTCGGACGTTTCTACAGTCATCGTCTTGTTGGAGCGAGCATTGAGTTGAAGTGACTGCAGCGTACCCGCACGCAGAAGGCATTAAATTTCCCGACTTCCGCAATTTATAATCGTATCTATAAATTATATCGCTGTTGTTCGTTGACTTCGTTTGAATTAGATAGCCCCTTGCGATCGCGGCGCTATGGTTCCGTCTCTATCTTGCTTCATCGAACACTCACTGCGGTCCATCCCCACTTCATACACCTGGTTCAGAGTATCGTTTAAAATCGGTGTAACCTGAACGAACCATAAACAACGCCTCACATACCCACAGGACTGTCACCGAACTATATTTCGAGCATTGTCATGGTAAGCCGCGGCCGAACCTGCTGACCTGCTACAAACATGCACGAGATCTATCGAGCTGACGGGAGTCCTTGCATCGTTACCATTTCTCGAACTAGATGCCCGACCTAAACTGCTTGACCAATGATGGCCGATCCACTCGGAGGGTTCCGCAATCATTCGTTGGTCATTTGCCCATTCAAAGAATGGTTAGAAGTGTTGCTATTGGCTAGCTGACGCATGAGTCCTTCTGTTCACAAACGGGCCAATCCTTGGATTGCCGTCAATTTTTCTACGCTATGGCCTGGAGTTGGCCAATGTTATGGCAACGCTTGGGGCAAAGGAGTCGTCATGGCTGTCCTGACATTGGGACTCCTGGGATACAGCACATGGTCAATTTTTGGTGCCTCTGGCAATACGCTGACTGGGTTATTACTGTTTGGAGTGGTTGGCATCCTCTACATTACAAACGTCTTCGATGCGTACAATACGCTGAAGCCGCTGCCAAAGCCATCCATGTCTATTTATCAGCCAAAACGCAACCGATGGTATGCCGTCTTTTTATCGCAAATTCTGCCTGGCTTTGGTCATCTTTATTTGCAGCATGCCATTGTTGGAGGCGTTCTACTCGCCACGAGTACACTCGCCTCACTGTTGGCCAATGAGCATCCCGCTCTGTTGCCCATTCCCCCATTTCTCTGGGCGATCGCTTGTTACCACATTTATCGAATCACACCAAGTCGCGATCGCACACATCGGGGAATTATTGCAGCGATTATTGTTAGCTTGCTTGTGATTCGACTGATATTGGGTTACATCCCAACCCTCGTCAATGGAACGTTTATGCAGTTCATCGTGCCCAGTGCATCGATGGCACCAGCACTGCAAGTCGATGACCGCATGTTTGTCCGCCATCGTTCAAATTACCGTCCCCAAGTTGGAGATGTGATTGTATTTCATGCACCAGAAGCGGCGATCGACACCCTCGGAGTCAATCCCAATACGATTTTTGTCAAACGTGTCGTCGGCGTCCCCAATCAACAAATCGCCGTATCGAACGGACAGCTATTAGTTAACAATGTGCCGCGGTCAGACCCATACCCAACTGAACCCATGACCTACACATGGGGCCCAATCACCGTTCCCCCAGATTCCTACGTCGTGTTAGGGGATAACCGCAATGAAAGTGCTGATTCACATATTTGGGGCGTCTTACCCAAAACCGACATTATTGGAAAGGCCTACAAAATCTACTGGCCCCCAGATCGCATTCAACCTCTAACTGAATGATAGGGCTGGAGTCATTCAGCTCACGACAAGACGTTTGCATTTCTTGAGATGCACTAAATATTTAGAGCAGGTCAATGATTACTATGAATCACTTTCAGATGTCAAGCGATCGCATTCGTTGAGCATCAAGCGATCGCGCAGGGCCGTTAAATGCGAGGACGTGCTAACAGGCGATCGCGGCTGCGGGAGTTCGTCATTCGGCCACGTCGGCAAATCAAAACATGGACATTCCGGTGACGTAAGACCAATAACTCGCATGGGAATCGGCATATCGCATCGGGCACATGAAACAATATCCCACTGTGGAGAGAGTAACGCTTGAATGGTTTGCTCAGTTCCCTCCAGATAGCACTCGCCCGGACTATCACTAGTTAAGTAGGCCCAACACTCTTCAAATTCAGGGCTGTAGTGATCACCCTGGATAACAGAATGTGGAGCATACGAATCCTCCTTATTCTTAAGTTTGAGGCGTTTACCTGCCTGAAACCAGTATGCCAAATATCGTCGGACAGCTTGTTCGTGGGCCATAGGAATTTGCGCCTATTCGAGTGTCAACAGCAACCATTGATTTCGATTCGTAAAGCGCTCGTGGTGCAGCACACATCGTCTTCACTGAGAGAAGACATGCTTGGATACATCCATTAACGGTGAAAGAAGACAACAGTCAAGCGATCAAAGCTTCAACAGCTAATCAAAAAGTATGATGAAACTTCTCTCTAGGGGGGTGATGTGCATAGTCTCTTTCTCTAATGTATCGATTGTTCATCACGATCTCTGTTAATCCACATGTTTTCTTCAGTTATGAAAACCATCAATTCAATCAATGGCCAGAGACATGCCCATGCGTCATCCATTCGGCGATCGCATCCTAGACGACTTGGCAATCCCGGCGTTCCTATGCTGCAAAAACCGGACCAAGCTAAACAGCAATTGACTGACGACCTCATAGCGCTTTCCTAAAGCTTACGCATTTTGTAAAGAGGGTAAGTTTTGTCCGTCCCACCTCCCACAACTCATCTAGGATTGCTATATCAATTCGAATTCTTGAGCTGCCGGCAAAAAGTTTCGATTCTCATGACTCGGACGGCTTAACTTAATCAGTGCAAATCGTTGAAGTGGTTGTAATTCAGCCCATTGAGCACGATCAATGACGAGATTACAATCGTCGGCTTTTTCTTTGACCTGTTCTGGGATGTGACCCGCGTCTAACCACATGGGGCTCGGATCAATTTGTAGTTCCTTGGCAGGACTCCCAGTGTGCGCCTGAACTAGAGTTTGGACATAGTCCCGATAGGCGATCGCTGGTTCTCCAGGTTCACATAGTTTATCGACAAGCGACTGTTTTTCTTCTGTACTGAACTGATTCCAATGATCGAGCTTGAGCTTTACTCCGCAGGTATCAAGTTTGTAGCGAACCACCATCGGAATGCAGCGTAACGAGTCTACAAAATCAGCTTCAAACTGAAAGATCGTCATAGGTCAGCGGTTGTCACTTAAGACATGTGATCAAAGCTAATTATGACAGACATCATTGAGATCGCCTTGACTGTGTCAGCAGACGCTCAAAACATTGAGAAGGATGTAGCGCTAAGTTCACTTATCACACCAATTTACGATGGGGTTCTGCTCTTTCGAGCTAGAACCTTGACCCAGACATAAAACCGGCCCATACATATGGAACCCTCACACTGCAAGGGTTCCATATGTATGGGCCGGCGCGCATTAGCGCAATTAGCCGCCCCACACTCGCCAGTCATCCCAATCTAGATTGAAGATAGATGTGTCAGGAAAGGCAACAGGATTGCCATTGTCTAACAAGCGCTGTCTAAGTGCATCAAGCTCAGGCTCAGGTAGGGGGAGATCATCTACCAATTCGTGGGGCATCACCCCAGTCTCAAGAGCAAAATCGACAGTGGTTCCCGCAGCAGCACCGACAGACCATTCAAACGAATGAACGCGATAGGCAGCTGCAGCAATATGGCTGGTGGCAATGCTCTTACTCGCAATAATGAGATTATCAATGTTTTGGGGAATCATTGCCCGGAGTGGAATTTGCCCCGGATAAGCCTGACCATGACCTTGCCGTGCACCTGGTCGTTCGATATTGCCTGGCTTCTCAGGGGGAGTCTCTGCCAGACAGGGATGAAAGTCAATGGCGTATTGCGCAATACCCACCGAGTCAGGAAAGATCGTCGATCGTGTGCGGCGGACGATATCATCCGGAGTGGCCCCAGTTCGAATGGCTTCAGTCGCTTCGAGGCCAGCCAGGGATTGCCACAGCAGTCGATACATTCGTTCCGACAGATTTTTCTGGTAAAACTCTGTGCGATAGTCTTGCCAGGAAATATCAATTTCGTTTATCGCAAACCCTGCTTCGTGAGCAAAGGACGGGCGTCCGATGATGCGTCGGCCTTCTCGGATGTAAGGATATTTGGATAGCCCATGCTCGGTGCCCATGGGAGAATCGAGCCCCCTCAAGAGAACATGGTTGGGATACGGCTCTTTCACGCCCTCACCAAGCTGAGAATCCGTTGTGCCTTCCACTAGCCAATAGTAGAAGCCTAGGGCCAGCTCTTCTCCACCTTTAAGCGTTGCAGTTCGCAGTCCCCCAAGCCAGTTGCCGGGTTCGAGCTGTCCAGTCGCAATAAGTTGGTCACGGCTATAGACTAAGTTGTCTTGGTCAGTGCCAGGGCGATAATCGTTCCCCCACACCCAGTTCTGCATGGAAATATCGCCGGGCTGAGGAATACTAACCCCGAAACGGGCAACATTCTCAGTACGCTCGTCTGCATCTGGGGCCCAAATGCGTCGGTACGTAAAAACGGCATTAAAATCCGCCAGATTCGGATTCGGATCGTATCCGTAATAAGGCTGGTAGGTTTCATAGAAACTCGGTTTAATTTGCTCCTGGGGATCTTCGGTTTGCTTCATCGCAAAGGTGTAGGTAAAGCCTTGCGTGCAATATGGATCTCCTGAGTCACTCGCTGATGAAGGATTGAGGTATGAGCGGGGGTCAATCCCTACTCGATAGGGAACGTCAGCAAGGGCAATCAGTTCGCCAGTTTCAGTGGCTTCAATCACATACCAGGGCGTTGGGATAGGAGACTCTATCGAGTCATCTGCCTCTGGTTCGATAGGAACAAAGCGAATAACGGTTTTGGTCAATCGGTCAGAATCGTCGTAACGGTAGGCATCTTCAATAATGCTAGAAAGCGGTTCAGTATTCAGTGGGGTCGTTCCTGGAGCCGGTTGATGCTGAATTGCGATCGCCCCTTCAATGAGACGCCCATCTGAACTAATTTCTAAATCTTTCACGACAGTCGAAGGGAACCATAACAATTCGCCATCACCGTCATCTGCGGCATCTTCAAGCTGCTCCGAGAGAAGCTCATGAGCATCGTTTGGCAAAAAGCAAGCAGCACTGACCCAGCAATCTCCAGGATTCAGTTGCCCATAGTGATCATCGATGCGCTGACGCAGCTCGTTATACCCTTCAGCATAAAACAGTTGCGATCGCTGCTCTCTTGCTTCGTCTAAAGCTGCCGTCCCCTGGGATGAAATTTGTCCACCCATCCAATCTGTTAACTCGGTCATGCAAACGGTACGACCAGCTTTGAGAGACTCATAGGCAGTGGCAACACCAGATAATCCACCTCCTACAATCAATAATTCACAGGCAACCGTGCGATCAATCGAAGGAACTCTCGGTGTCGTCTCCGATGACTGATCCGTCTGTTGTGCAGAACCTGCCTGTTGTGCGGAAACGAAGGGAGTCGACAGAACCACATGCGCTCCCGTTATGAGGATGAGACCAACCGATTTCCCGCAGGTTTGAATTCCTGAAGCAAGGGTTAAAAATGGATTCTTTTTCTGACCAGCGAACGGTCGAGTAAATATACGGAGAATGGTCATCGAGTCTATGAGCCTCCATAAGCGTAATTTGGACGATGGGACGGTGCGGTCAAACTGGGTTCAAATGCCAGCAACGAGACGCGAATGTTATGTCTCTGTAGGAATGCGCTTGGACTTCGCATAGACAATGGATGCCTCTAAGAGGATTTAACAAATTTTCGTTTTTTACCTGTTACAACCGATTTGGCCTGGGAATATTAAACGTAGCAACTTGTCAACTTTAGATACGACGAATCTAAGGGTCTTTAAAAATCGTAGGCAGCTCGGGATTGCGAATACTCATCGCGAGCATCTCAGCTGTCCGTTTATCATCATGAGCCTCGGAGAATCCGAGATTGAGCTTACACAAAAGGGTCCTGTATTAAATGCATCTTGCCATCGCCCCGTTTCTAAGCTGCATTTGCTCGACAGGCATCTACTACGTTCATCAGACCATTAGCTTTATACATCACTATGTCTACTCTCATCACACAATCCCATGCACTGCATGACAAGCATCCTACGAAACATAATCATTATAGTTTCAGGGATTTTTTCCAGTTCGATGCAAATTCCGGTAGTGTTCTTGATTGGAATAGCCGCCCTAACGTGCTAACCAGTGAGGATTTTATCATCGGCCTTATCGAAGGACTCGAAGAAGAAGTCGGGACTGCATCAGCCGCCACGATGTACACCATTGGGTATCAGTGGGGTGAAAAAGATGCTTTTTTCTTCGAGGATTGGTTTTCTGAGGAGTTTGGTCAAGGCGTTCGCCAAACGAATTTGATGTTCCTGTTAGAGACGTGGTGGTGGCCATTTACGTCTCAAGGCTGGGGTCGATGGGAAATCGACATGGGCGATCGCAAGCAAGGGTTTATGTTCATCAACCTGTTTGATTCAGCGGTAGCTCGGACGCTAGGCGACGTTGGCAAACCTGTTTGCTTCCTCTATGCAGGACTATTTGCGGGCTTCTTCACAGAAATGGTGAAAAAGAAGCTGAGCTGTATTGAGATTCAGTGCTACTCCATGGGAGAAACCTACTGCAAGTTTCTCCTTGGCGGGCAGGATCGCATTGACGCGGCTGGCTTTTGGATGAACGAAGGTGCAACAGCACGGGATATTGAAAAACGCCTACGCTCAGGAGAAAGATTGTCATGAACATGATGACAACACTTCATCAGAATGGCTCTGCATCAGGAATGCACTCACTCTGGCTACGGTCAAGCGTTCAAGATTTTTTCTCTGCGGTCAACTGGGAAAATCGCCCGCTTCAGGTCGTCGAGCCCCAAGAGCAGCTCAGCGATTCACAGGAGGCGATCGCCCCCAACGGCAGCGATGACATCGGGCTTATTGGGCTAGATATGAAGATGAGCGTTCGTACCTTCTTTGATACGTTTCCCTGGGACGGCAAACCGGCGATCGCAGAACCGATTGTTCTCAGCGATCTATCCCTTGAAGAAGCAGACCGCGAGGAAGAGATAACACTTGACGACTTCTTTGGCGGACTCTGAAGACAACCAACCAAACATCACGGACATCAATGTCCCGCAGGGTGTATCTGTCATTAACAGTTCTTGATGCGAGTCCACATCGTATCTGTGGGTTCATCACTGTTCCCATCCAACAAATCTAAGTGCCCCCGATGGCTATCTGCCAGTCCTACGTTTTGAACCGCAGTCGTCTTATCCCTGTTGAATCAGTTGCTAGATCTATTGATAGAGAGGACTTAGAAGATGCACCCTACGATCGAATCCCTATTTGACGCGGCTGAGCGTCGTTATCTTGAACAAAATGAACTCGATGTCTTGACCGAGTACGTTGAGTCGTTGCCAGACCGGGTTGATGCCTATCGCTGTCTCCGAGATCGAGAAGTTGCCATCATGCAGTCGGTTGCCGATCAATTGGAGATACAGTTTTCGACCGAATCTCAAGAAACGTTAGAGCGTTGTTTGAGGAATGCGCTATTGATGATGCGCCATGCAGCAATGTCAATGCTACAGAATGACTCAGAACTGCTTGATCAGCAGCTCACGGTTTGGCTAACGGAAACAAATGCCGTTTACAACACTCGTGCGATTGATACAGCTCTCTATTCGTTGCTGAATCAACAATTAGAAGCGACGTTAACTCCTACTCAATTGAAGTTAATTCATCCCTATATTTCAGCGGCAGAGCAAGCCATGAATGCCCAGTCAGAGCCTATCACAGTCACCGCTTAAGCCTACCGGATGGGTTCATTCCTTTTCATTTCGTCAAACGCTGAGTTCATCATCACCATTCCATAACCTATTCACAGCAACCCTCCTATGATTTCTATTTCTGATTTACTTGTCGACAATCAAATTCCTAGTAATTACTTTTCCAGTAAGTCCTACGTCCAAGGCGATCTTGAACTTGGATTGCTGGAAAATCGCCGAGGCGATCGCCTCCTTGCACTGCCTTCAACCTTAATTGAGGGAATGTATGCTGGGCTCAAACAAGAAACTGGACAAGCCGCAGGGATGGTGTTGTTCAACTGTGGATGCTGGTGGGGAAAAAACTTCTATGCCCGATTCTGCGAAGAACTGACCGAGTATTACAAAGTTGCGGTCGCTGATATGCCAATGATTGAGTTCTTGCAAAATCTCAAACAATGTTGGATCACCCATGGATGGGGGCGAATTGAGCTCGATCAAGGCCTTTGCGATCGCGGATTTGTTGTCGTGAAAACCTGGAATTCGCCGTTTATCCAGTTTGCAGAAGGTGCTACGACGCCATCTTGTTACCTAGAGAGCGGAGTCCTAACGTCATTTTTCTCTAACCTGACGGGTCGAGAACTGGGATGCGTACAAACCGCGTGTGAATCCATGGGAATGGATCACAATCAGTTTGTCATTGGTCTTTCTAAACGAGTCGAACCCATTCAAGAGATGGTTCAACAGGGTCTGTCCCATGATGACATCATGGCTCGGCTGTAGCTCAAGAACACTCAAGGTTCGAATGATTAGGTTTGAATGATTTGCACGAGACAACAAATCGTATCGCTCTTGGGAAAACGCCAGTGTTCACTGGTCAGACTAGCTCACTCCATCACGTCACAACCAATGCATCCAACTACCGATTACTTGGCCTAGTCGGACAAGGCCAATTTGGGCAAGTCTTTTGTGCCGTACATCGGGCAACTGGGAAACTTGTTGCGCTCAAGAATCTAGAGCAGCAACGGTTTCCGACGCGCCAATTTTTACGAGAATTACGGTTTTTACTCAGCCTTCGGCACCCCAACATTGTGACCTGTTTTGCCATTGAGCACACCCAAACAGGTCGATATCTTGTGATGGATTATTGCGAAGGCGGAACCCTCCGTCAACTCATGACCGATGAAACACATCTACGGCTTTTCTGTGGTTTAAGAATCATTGCAGATATCCTAGCGGGCTTAACCCATGCTCACGCCAAAGGGGTCGTTCATTGCGACATCAAACCTGAGAATATTTTGCTAAAACTGACCTCAAAAGGGTGGACGGCAAAAATATCTGATTTTGGTGTTGCCCGCTTATCTCAAGAACTCTCGCACTATCAAAGCAGCAACACTGGATCGCCTGCCTACATGGCACCTGAGCGATTCTATGGTCAATATTCGGCGACAACAGATTTGTACTCTGTCGGCATTGTGCTGTTTGAACTACTGACTGGATATCGTCCGTTTTCAGGGGTTCCAAGCGCGCTGATGAATGCACACCTCAACCAAACGGTTGTTCTCCCAGATAGCATTCCAGAAGCGATACACCCGATCATTAAGAAGGCGTTGGAGAAATTATCAGCACGCCGATATCAAACAGCCCAGGATATGCTGTCTGCCATCCATCAAGCAGCGAAACAGATGGCGATTGATTTGTCGGCACCGACAGCGACAGCGGATGAACCGCTGATTGATCGGAGTCATGCGCCGATAGCTCATCCATTTCAAACCGAAGCGCGATACCCCATCAAGATGGCACTCCAGCACTTCGGCTACACTCCTGTTAACGGCAATGCCATTAGACAGAACGATGTCAACGACCATGGAATGCCGCGACACGATGCTGTGCAGACAACTAAGTCTGAGCAGCATGAGCAATTGTCCTCTCCTAATCGGTTGGAATCTCCACCCGTCTGCTATGCGACGAACGAGACCGTTGGATACTTTTGCCATCGCGATCGCCAATGGCATACGATACATGTTCCAACATCACCGATTCACAGCATTGTTGGAACACCTCACGCTTGCTTTGTCACCACCCCTCATCGTCTTTATCAGTTACCGCCGATTGCCGAGATAGGAAACCGGATGGAGCTTACTGAAACAGATGTCACTCTAGTTCACCAATTTTCTCATGACTGCATTTTTGCACTAGACCCCCAAGGCATGTGGACAGCAGTCATCTCAGATATGCGTCACGTGTTTCCAAAGAGTGGCTTCAGTGCACTGACCTTCCATTCGCTGCCAGGGACTCCTAAATCTGCATTCCTTCGCTCTCAGCCAATTCGTCTCAAGAATTCAGGATTATCATCGTCGCTATTGCAAGCGATCGCCCTTGATCAGCGCCGTGTTGCGATCTTCTCTGATGGCCCAAAGCAGCACATCAAGACCCTAGATGTGATTCAGAAACAGCGTGAGCCGGAAGAAGAATCTTCTGTTCCCTACAGTATGGGAACGTACATTGAAGTCGTCACGCGGCGGGGCAATCCTATCGGTTCGCTCGCCCTTCCTATTTGGGTTGGTCAGGTTGTGCCGACAACAACGCCCTACCGAGTCATTGCAACCGATCGGTATGACACCTATTCAATTGTTCAAATCGACTTAAAACCCTTTCGGATTCGTCGATTTGCAGTACCCATCCGCCCAACATTCATTGCAGCAGCGCCCTGGGGATATCTCGTGATGAACTCAGCCGGACAGATCATCGTTTTAGATGCAATCAGTCATGAAATCAATCGAATTGAAGGGCCGCCAAATCCAACTGCGATGACCCTAATTGAGCCATCGACACTATTTGTTTCAACCTGGAACGATACTCACGGAACCTTGTATCGGTTGGATCTCAAAACCGTCGGGCTTGACATTGTATTCTAGATGGTGCGCGACAGGTTGGATGAGCGCTGGCAAGTCGATTGGGGCTGGCAGCATCTCTCCACGAAAATCTAGAAACTGAACCACTGCTAAATAAGCAACGCCTAACAGTAGCGCGATCGCCCCCGTAATAATCGCAACGATTTTTGATCGATCCATTCAATCACCGTCCAATTCTTCAGCATGATTTCAGTTGTTATTGCTTTAGACTGACACAAAAGTGGGCATGATTAAAAGTGGTATTGCCTTACGTATTGGCGTTATGGTCTGGAGTTGGCCTCTTCCTTCTATAGTGCCGTTGATACCTAGGACTCAGGCCAGTCATTGTATCTAGCTCAATATTGTAGGTAATAGGCGATGCCGACACCTCACAGCACTGCGTCAGTCCTCATACCGGTTTTATGAATTCTCCTTCACAGACTCCTAACTCGATGCCTGAGGTGTCAGTTGCTAACCACACAGCTGATTCCAAACCGACTGCTCCAGCTCAGACTGTCATCGATGTTCAAGACCTGCGAAAGGTGTATCGCACGGGGTTCTGGATGAACCAGAAACTTGTGACGTTGAAAAATCTATCTCTCAAGGTATTTGCAGGCGAAACGTTTGGATTACTCGGACCCAATGGAGCAGGAAAAACAACGTTGCTCAAGTCGCTACTGGGCCTCATTCGTCTGACATCGGGTAAAGGCACGCTCCTGGGAAAACCGCTCGGCGATCGCTCAGTGAAACACCATGTTGGATATTTGCCTGAAAACCCATATTTCTATGACTTTTTGACCGGATGGGAATTTTTAGAATACACCGCTGGACTATTTCAGCTTCCAAAAAGTATCACCAAAAAGCGGATTCCAGAGTTGCTTGACCTCGTCGGATTGGCTCGGTCAGCAGCACAGAAAAAGCAGCTTCGGCAATATTCCAAAGGCATGTTGCAGCGAGTCGGCATGGCCCAGGCACTCATTAATAATCCAGAGCTTGTGTTTCTCGATGAACCCATGTCTGGCCTGGACCCCATGGGACGTTATCAAATTCGGGAAATCATTCTGTCACTCAAAGCTCAGGGTAAAACAATCTTTTTCAACAGCCACGTTCTGTCCGACGTTGAACAAATTTGCGATCGCATTGGAATATTGGTCAAGGGAGAACTCATTTGTTTAGGTGCGATTCAGGAGTTACTGGGCAGCACCGATGTCTATCGCGTTGCAGTAAAGGGAGGGCGTAAATCGGTTCTTGACCAATGGATACCCGATTTGGAGCTTCAAGATGGCACATGGTGTGGGCACCTAAAGGGTGAACCGGCTGACTTTATGGCAAGCCTAAGCCTTATGGATGCGCAACTGATTTCCATTCAACTGGCACAACCCACGCTCGAAGAGTTCTTCGTACAGCAGCTTCGTCAGCAGGGCGTTTATGCCAGCGAGTAATCGCGACAGTATCTACACGAATTAGAAAACCAGGTTGAACATTGGGTGCAACTCCCGGAATGCGGGAGTTGCACCCAATGTTCAACCTGGTTTTCACCTCCGGATTTGGTATGAGCCATATCTCTAACCGTGATGAGGCTCAGCGTGGGGAATCAGTGAGTGAGGCTTTTCGAGCCCGTGGGCAAGCATCAGATTCTCATCGCCCATGATGTAAGATGGCTTACCATCTGCAACGATCGCCCCAGCATCTAACAAGATGACGCGATCGCAGACTTCGAGAATGAATTCTAAATCATGCGACGAAATAAGCATCGTCTCATGGGAGTGTTGTAAGAACTGAATCAGGCGACGTCGCGCACGCATGTCAAGGTTGGCAGATGGCTCATCATAAATGATGAGCCGAGGCAACATGGCCATCACTCCTGCGATTGCCACCATCCGCTTTTCTCCGCCGGACAGATGATGAGGCGGTCGTTCAGCATGATCACTCATCCCTGTTAGCTTCAGTGCTTCGCGGACCCGAACATCCACTTCATCTTGAGGTAAACCCATGTTTTCGGGCCCAAAAGCGACATCATCTCGAACAGAGGCAGCAAAAAGCTGATCATCAGGGTTTTGAAATACCAACCCGATGTCGGAACGAAACTGTCCGGGAATGACAGGGGCATTAAAGACCTTAACCATTCCTTGAGTGGGTTTGAAAATACCACTAAGGAGCATGAATAGCGTCGTCTTCCCTGCACCGTTGGGACCGATAACACCAACTCGCTCACTGGTCCCAATGTGGAGGTCAATACCATCCAAAATTTTTGGATGGTGAGGATACGCAAACGTCAGGTCATCAAGAGCGATCGCAACAGACGAGTAGTCATATAACGATGCGTGAATGCTGGAATTATCAGAATCGAAAGATCGAGGAAACCGTGTTTGAGTCATAACGGGTGGGGTCAAACCATCAGAATAGGGATAAGGACTCGGCTGTTTAGGTCAGCAGTCGTTGAGGTCGTTATCGGAAAATGCTAAGTGCCATGAATGTGAGAGCGATCGCTGAAATCATTCCAAGCAGAAATGTGTCAGCCCAGAATGGTAATGGATGTGCAGAAGCGATCGCCCGACCATAACTGCGCCCTTGGGAATGGTGATCAGACGGCGATCGTAGGTTGGCTTGTCCATAGCCACGCAAGCGCATTGACTTGTAGATATGTTCAGACTGCTCGTAGCTGCGGATAAATAAGCTACCTGCCAGCGATGCGAGCAATTGTAAGGTCCGACGTCTGGGTATAAACAAGAGCGTTCGAGTCGTTGAATTCGACACCGGGCGATATCCAAATCCACGTAGCCGCATGGCCCGTTTCATGGTTGCGAGATTAGACATGACGTCATAAAGATATCGATAGGTCAATAACGTCATGTCAGCGAGTAGATGAGGGAGTCCGAGCGATCGCATGGACTGAATCGTCGTCAAAAACGGCATCGTACCCAGCAACACAAGCCCCACGGTAAAGATACAAAAAAACCGCGATGCGATGAGTGCTACCGCAAGCAGGCCCTCCTCTCGAAGACTCAGCCAATTCCATTGCCAAATCACCGTTTCGCCCGATAACCAAGGTAACAGCAACACGATACCTATCAGAAAAAAGCCAGGATATCTTAAGCGATCGCGAAGAAATGAAAGGGGCAGCCTTGACAATAAATAGAGCCCCATGGTGATTCCCACCATGACAGGAACGAGCGTTAGAGCGTCGACAGTCGCAAAGGCAAAAATGAGAGCTACGAGTCCGATCAGTTTTTGCCGAGGGTTCCAACGATGGATAACCGAATCACGATAGGCGTAGGCATCGATTTGTAAATTCACTGAGAAAAATCACACAGTAACGGAGAACGTAGATAGCGAATTGATAACGCGAAGCGAGCAGTGAGAATGGAGTAACGCGATCGAAAAATTGGGACAGCAAAGAATCAGTGAGACAACAGACAGAACTGCGGAACTAACTACGGACGGGGAGCCGGTTCTTTTGGAGTTTGATAGAGTGAGGTCGAAGAACGGTAAGGGTTGTCAAGCAATTCTGGCTTAACGCGCTTAAGAAATAGAATCAGCATCGTGGTAAATGCACCTTCCAAAAGAGCCAGCGGAATGTGAGCGAGAGTGAGACCATAAATTGCTGACCGTTCAGTGCTGATATCAAAACCGGATGGAAGCGTGGTCAAAATCAGCGTAAAAAAAACGAGAGCGGCGATCGCAATCCCTATAACACCGGCGCAAAAGGCACACAGTCCAACAACCCAACGCGCCCCCAGTCGACGTTCTAAGATAAATCGGAGCTGAAAAACATAGTAAGCCACGATTGCAGGGACGCCTATCATGACCGCATTCACCCCAAGCGTAGTGAGTCCCCCGTGGCCTACAATGACGGCTTGAAAAAAGAGACCAATTAAGATGGCAGGGAATGCATAGTAACCTAATATTGCGCCAAGCAAACCATTGAGCACCAGATGAACGCTAACTGGCGGGACTGGAATATGAATCGAGGACGCTACAAAAAAGGTTGCTGTTAATAGAGCCGTTTTAGGAATTGCAGCGGTTGGGTCAGGATGTCGATTAATTCGTTTAAGAGAATACCAAGTGATGGGAGCGGCGAGCGCATACCCGGCAGCACAAATTTGAGCCGGCAAAATACCGTCAGGAATGTGCATGTTTCTTTATCCTCGCCGAGAAGAATAACGCCGTGCCGAGTAGGCCCCACATAATGGATGCAATCATCACGATTTTTTGAGCTGGAGACACTCCGGATGATGTCCCAAGCCATTCACTTGAAAAAGTCGACAATTCAGAGTCAACAGAGTCTAGCGGAATACTGACAATGTCGCCATGCCCTGCCTGTCTAACCTGAACATCCCAATCGCCAGCGATCGCCTCATCGGGGGTGAAAATAAACCGGCCTTGATCGTCCGTAGTTCCCGTCAACCAGGGTTCAGATGGGTTATCGGGAGCAAAGACCGTCACTTGAGCGTTGGCAAGCGGATCGCCAGAGTCGTAGTTGGCTTGGACTTCAATGGCTGAAACGCCACGATAACGAATCGCTGTGCCATGGGCGATCGCACGCTCAGACGTGGCGATCACCGCAACACCCATCAGCACGACCACTAACGGTTGCTTCACCCAGCTTTTCCATACCCAATCTATGGCCATGCGTCTTTCCTTTAACTATGCTGTGCCCGTTGCCTCACGGCTCTATCACTGGTGAGCATGATCACCAATTTCAGCACAGTGTCCTTCCCCAACGTGGCCCAGTCCAGCAACCGTTTCTTCCAACACACTATAGGCTTCAGCTGATAGCTGTTGCTCTAGCATCGCGGTGTTTACATCGAGCTGTCCATCTGATGCCAAAGCTGCGAGGGGTTCAAACCCTAGGGCACCGGTATTGATTGGATCCTCTGCCGGAGCATCACCATCTCCGAAAATGTGGTCAAAATGAAACGTTGCCTCAACGTCTGTCGTTTCGCCAGCCGTCAGAATACCCTTACGCGCATCTCCGACAAATTCGCCGCATGTATAGGTATAGACGGGATCAAGCTGGATATTGAAGTTAACAACTTCAGACCCTTGCTGTGCGCTACCGATGAGCACGATGGTGCTGCCCTGAGCAGGGCCTTCATCTGCCGGGGCCATTTTCCAAGACAACGCGTTGTACTGTCCAGCAGGCGCAGACGTTGTCCCAATAAGAATGGGCATTGCATCCTCACCACCTTCAGCCAAATCAACCGTCAGGCTCTGGTTAAGTCCAACGTTGACCTCAGCGTCCAACTCGTTTGATGCATCAGGGTCGAAGGGAGGGTCCGTTTGATAAGCTGTTACATCGACCAAATTGACATAAAGATGTTCAAATTCAATCGCCCAACCATCTTTAGACACAAACCCTTGGCGAACAAAATCTTCTCCGTTAGCGCGCAATTCCAGTGTGCCGGCTTCATTTGAATCAGCAGATATCGTTGAACTTGCAGAGCTGTTAGCGGAATCCTCACCTTGAGGCGTATCTGACATTGCACATGCCGACATTAAACCAAAGGCAATGAATGTGAGGCTTCCAGCAGCTAAATATGTATGTTTCATGGCTGTAGAGTTAGTTTTAAAGTCAAACCTCTACGGCTCATAGAACTGCACATTCCTTTGAAACGCAATCCTCTCTGGGGGGATGCAACGTTGGTCATTGATACTCATTTACCAACTTGACTTTGAAAATTAGCATCCTAATTGGGGCACTAGCTGGGTAGCTTTGGCATCGCTGCGCAGAGGCGACCGACTTTAAAGGCATTGCTATGCAACGCTTTCAACCAAGCATCCAAAAGACATCTCAAAGAAATGTCAAGAACAGAACGGACTCAAGTCCGACTTAATCTCATACATTCTTATGTATTGTTGCAAGTCATAACGAACTCAGCCCACCTCATACGACAAGGCGTCAGTCTTAAAGAACTGTAGAGAAATGATGCTGACTGTTAAAAAGCTAGGGTCTGATTCGTTCACAAGGATGATTTTGCCGATACCAAATCCGCGAGAAAAAATCATCACGTGTCTTGCTAAATCCCCTACATTCAAAGGCTTTTAGAGAAATGACTACGATGCTCAAACTCGGCTTCAATCCCACGTATCAAATTGGCAATCGCTCAAGAAAAAGGAAGCAGATCGCTCTGAACCATCCGATTTCACAGGGCTTTTCAACGGATTGATTTCTGAGCAAGGCAAGCCAGCCAATACACCCTAGATTTAGGGGAGCATAGCAACAGATTCGTAATATATCTGGTGTTAGATGGCGGGTATTTTCCCCATATGTACGCTATATTTTGTTTATTCTCACGGTGATCGAGTGCAGCATTGCAACACAGCCTACCATTCGTGGTTTTGTGTGCAAGGCGATCGCCCGTTTCAGCAAAAGTCAGCGTAAAATAAGTCCAAGCAAATACAAGAGTACTGTTTTCATTCCGCTTGTTCTGCGTATTGCGTGCATCTTTAACAACAGCCTGTTTTTACCAAGAGCACACCTACTGTTAGTTCGCCTATGGTTTCTCAGCTAGAAAAGCCCCTTAATGATTCAAGGCCCAGGTTCCCTCATCTCGTCGAAGGTCTGGTTCAAGTCTTTACATGTTCCCATCGCAGCTTCTTTACCACTGTGATGGCCCAGGCATTGCGAATTGCTGGTCAGGGTAACCCTGTCTTAGTCATTCAATTTTTGAAAGGAGGCATTGCCCAGGGGTGCGGCAACCCAGTTCAGCTCGGACAGCATCTTGATTGGCTGCGATGCGATGTACCCCGCTGTATTGATACCCCTCATTTAGAAGACAGCGACACCTCTGCCTTACTCGAACTGTGGAGCCACACTCAGCAAATGGTGCTCCAGGGAAAGTACTCTCTTGTTGTTCTCGATGAGCTCAGCCTTGCGATTAAGTTTGGGCTCATCAATGAGCAAGAAGTGCTCGAATTGCTTCGGCATCGTCCAAAACATGTGGACATCATCTTAACAGGCCCAGAGATGCCTGTTTCGTTGGTTGATATTGCCGATCAAGTGACAGAGTTGCGCCGCAATCGTCTGGTGTGAGATAACTCTTTGCTCTCCGAGCCTCTATTTCAAACGCCCAATTACCCTGAAAAATTCAAACACCCAACTACTCTGGAACATTCGGAGCTTGTTTTCGGTAGGTCTAAGCTCTTTTAGTATCATGCTTCCGTTTATTTCATATCTTGCAAGTCGTTATCTCCATAGGAAATCACCATGATTAAAAATGATGCTTGGATTGCCCGCATGGCAGAACAGGGAATGATCATCCCCTTTGAACCCGCGCTAGTGCGCAAAGTGGATTCTGGCACTGTTAGCTCAATGCGTCCTGTCATCAGTTATGGACTGTCATCTTACGGATACGATCTTCGTCTTTCACCCGCTGAGTTTCGCATTTTCCGTCACATTCCAGGCAAAGTGGTTGATCCAAAGAATTTCAACTCAGACAATTTAGAATCAACCGCACTCCACTCTGACGATAGTGGTGAATTTTTCATCCTGCCTGCCCATTCCTACGGGCTTGGCGTTGCCTTAGAGCGAATTGAACTCCCCAACAACATTACGGTCATTTGTATTGGAAAAAGCACCTATGCCCGTTGCGGCATCATTGCAAATCTAACTCCCGCCGAAGCCGCTTGGCGCGGGCATCTCACCCTAGAGTTTTCTAACTCCTCCAGTGCAGACTGCCGTATTTACGCCAATGAAGGTATTGTGCAGCTCTTGTTCTTAGAAGGAGAACCTTGCCAAGTCAGCTATGAAACGCGGAGAGGCAAGTACCAAGACCAACCTGAACGCGTGACATTGGCAAAGGTTTAGGGAGAATACCATGAACAAATTCTGCGTAGATACGATCGCCGCCACACCAAATCCTCAGCAGGTCATTTGGGCGGCCATGCACCAAGACTACAGTGAAGGTTATGTGGTCGATGATCGCAACACGTGGCCTGATGAAGAAAAAGCGGGTGACCTCATCATCAAGCATCTCCTTGCTGGAAACCGAGGTCACTATGGCCCCCTGGAGCATCCACAAATTACTCTCAATGTGGGCTACTTTCCCCACTCGATGATGCAACAGCTGCGGACTCACCGGGTTGGGATCAGCTTTGATGTTCAATCCTTCCGATATACCGGACAGCGCATCATTGACGTGGCTGACGGTAAGAAAGATGTTGAGGATGTATTCTACCTCCGCCCCATTGGTCAATATGACAATCGCCAGGGTAAGCACTACCCATACACGGCTGATCAACGAGAAGATGACATTCGTTGGTGTCTCACTGCCTGCAAGCGCTACAAGCAGCGGATTGAAGAGGGACTCGCTGAAGAACATGCGCGAGGACTGATTCCCTTTGACGCGAGGCAAAATTTCGTGTTGAGCTGCAATACTCGAAGCCTGATGCACCTTCTAGACTTGCGCTGGAAACGGGACGCACAGCTCGAAGCTCAAAAATTCTGTGAGCTGCTCTATCTTCGCTTCGAAGAATGGTGTCCGACCGTTGCCCATTGGTATGAAGACAATCGTGCAAAGAAAGCGCGGCTGTCTCCTTAACTTAGATGATGCCATTGGCAAATATCGAAGAATCCGCGCACTGGCTTTAGTGCCGCCGACTATTCAGCCAAGAGTAACGTCTGTTCGAGTGAAGCCACACTAGCCGCAGGTCGCAAGTTGATATTCGTGAATATTTGCGATGGGGTCACATTCTCAACACCATAGAATGCTTCATTCCGCTCATCATCAAACTCAATAGATGTAGCGCCTGCCGTAGCCCCACCGAATAGCCCCGAACTACGAGAGTAGATTAGGATGTCGCCGTTTGCGGCAGCCGGATCGACCACAGTAGCGCCAACAGGACCAGCCGTGCCAGTCACATTGCCGCCAAGTTCAACGTCACCGTCTAAAATGTCGTCGATCGCCTCTTGGGTCATCACGAGCATTACTAGATCACTGGATCGGCCACCGAACTGGAGGCCAAAGCTGCCTCCTCCCAATGTCATAAACGCAGGATTGCTCCAGGTACTATTGGCTTCACGCAACACCATTAGCCCATCACCCCGACGCCCTCCAAAGATGAAGCCTCCCTGGCCAACATTCGTGATGATAATAACGGCTTTGCTCTCTCGCATTACCTCAGTAGGAATCTGAGTATCTGGGTTCGCAGCGATTTCTTGGAATATCTCTTGAGAACGATTGAGTTCTTCAATCGCGTCTTCTCGTTCTTCTTCAGTACCCGCCCATGTAATGGTTGCCGTTCCTAAGATAGTCGCAGTAGCCAGAACGATTCCCGTACAAATGGCGATCGCCCTCTGAAACGCGCTCATTCATGCCTCCTTCCTGACCCTAACAGATGGATGATGATACTTAGATCGATCGAGGGTAGAGGGTACTTGTTCCCATGGATAGCCATTCTCAATTCACTACTAAGTCGTGCTCGCCCCGTAAGGTTCATACCGTGTATGGAGCCATCACTCCACCTACACCTACACATGCGTACGTCCTTATGACTCACGCATGGTTGTTGCTGTTGACATACGTAAGTCCTGCTTCTATTTAAGTGTGGGATATCGAGGTGAATCGTTGATGAATCAATCCCATCAACCTTTTTTTGTATTCAGAAAAATGACTGAGCACAAAGACATTTACGGCAACAGCACAATCACCAAGCTAATTACAATCAGACCCAAGAACAACATCAATGTTGAATTGCGCTTCATCCATTTGTTCAACTTTGTTCCTACAGATATTGGTGCTGGCTCATCCTCAATGACTGGAACGGATGCATTGTGATACAGTGTGCATTCTTTTGCGTAGGGACGCTTGGGAAAATTACAGGAGTCATCTTCGTGATACAGACAGGTCGCACACAGGTAATCCCCGTCCACCGACTGGTGCAGCGGTATTCCTTTGTGACCAAATGCCTTTAGCGGATTTTTGCAGTATGGGCAGGCGATCGCCCGTGAATCAACCGTTCTCTTGCAACGTGGACAGTCAGGCATGAAGCTCGATGTGACTCTGAATGCTTCCACTATAGGCGGTATTGATTCTGTTTGTCCGTACAACTCGTTTCTCTAAAACCCGGCTTAGCAGGACCATGCCTTATTGAGACGACGAAAACTTTCGGACCTGATACGCCTTAGCATCAAGCAACTCAAATGTGCCGTCTCCCATGGCTTCAATAAATCGTGCATCAATGCGCTGCAAATCAGAGTCTGGAATCGAAAACCATGAATCGGTGCTATCCCATCGAATCGTCGCAACTACCTCTGTTAAATCTTCGGCACTAATCCAAACTTCTTTCCCAAGAAACCCATCATATTGCGACAGCGCTGCTGTCCAAATCTCTTCATCAAGCTGAACAAACTGCTCACGAAGATCTTCCTGTACACGGAATTGTAGCCACTCGATTACCATAAGATGCCGTTGCGTTCTTCACATTAAGAAAATGTTTCCTTCGTACCCTACCAAAGATTTGGGCTGCACATGTTTGGTATGAATTCGCGAAGAAGCGCTAATCGTTCCTAGTCATACCAATTCTCCAAAAATCCGCTACAGATGAGGGAGCACTCACGCATTGTGTGAGTGCTCCCTCATCTGTAGCGGGTCTTGAAGGAATTACGCGTAAGCAACAAAAAAGCCTCCGCACGAGCGAAGGCTTCTTTGTCTAATCGAGATTAAGCACTCTTATCAGCCGTATCGACTCGCCGTCGAGGCAATGAGGAATGCGGCATACGTCAGAATGTACCCAATCGTAAAGTGAGCCAAACCAACGAGACGTGCCTGAACGATCGAAAGTGCAACAGGCTTATCCTTCCAACGAACAAGGTTCGCTAGCGGAGTCCGCTCATGCGCCCAAACGATAGTCTCGATCAACTCTTGCCAGTATCCTCTCCAGGAGATGAGGAACATGAAACCAGTCGCCCAAACAAGGTGTCCAAAGAGGAACATCCATGCCCAAACCGACAGGTTGTTCATACCAAACGGATTATATCCGTTAATAAGCTGTGCAGAGTTGAGCCAGAGGTAGTCACGCAACCAACCCATCAAATACGTGGATGAGGTGTTGAATTGAGCAACATTTCCTTGCCAGATGCCGAGATGTTTCCAGTGCCAGTAGAAGGTGACCCAACCAATGGTGTTCAGCATCCAGAACATCGCGAGGTAGAAGGAATCCCATGCAGAGATGTCACATGTACCGCCCCGTCCAGGACCGTCACAAGGGAAGCTGTAGCCGAAATCCTTCTTGTCTGGCATGAGCTTAGAACCACGAGCATCCAACGCACCTTTGACCAAAATCAATGTGGTGGTGTGTAGTCCTAAAGCGATCGCATGGTGAACCAAGAAATCGCCAGGCCCAATGGTCAGGAACAAGGAGTTGCCGCTGCTGTTAATCGCATCAAACCAACCAGGCAAGTACACGGCATTTGACGTATTTGTAATGCTATCCGCGTTAGACAGCAATACATCGAAGCCGTAGAGAACCTTACCGGAAGCTGCTTGAACCCACTGAGCAAAGACAGGCTCAACAAGAATCTGCTTCTCAGGAGTTCCGAATGCAACAACAGTGTCGTTGTGAACGTACAACCCAAGCGTGTGGAAACCAAGGAACAACGAAACCCAGCTCAAGTGAGAGATGAGGGCTTCCTTGTGCTCCAGCATTCGATAAAGAACGTTGCCTTTGTTAGCCTCAGGGTCATAGTCACGAACGAAGAAAATCGCACCGTGAGCAAACGCACCAACCATCAAGAATCCAGCAATGTACTGGTGATGAGTGTAGAGTGCCGCCTGAGTGGTGTAGTCCCGAGCGATGAATGCATAGGATGGCAGCGAATACATATGCTGCGCAACCAATGACGTGACAACGCCGAGGGAAGCCAACGCTAAGCCAAGCTGGAAGTGCAAGGAGTTGTTGATAGTGTCATACAAACCCTTGTGACCCTCACCTAGCATGCCTCCGAAAGGAGTTCCTTCAGGAGGACGGTGCGTACCTAGAATCTCCTTGATGCTGTGTCCAATACCGAAGTTTGTCCGGTACATGTGACCCGCAATGATAAAGAGAACGGCGATCGCCAAGTGGTGATGAGCAATGTCAGTCAGCCACAACGCTTCTGTCTGAGGATGGAAACCACCCAAGAACGTCAGAATTGCGCTACCTGCACCATCAGCCGTACCGAACATATGGCCAGCCGTGTCAGGATTCTGAGCATATACTCCCCAGTTTCCAGTGAAGAAAGGCTGAAGCCCTGCTGGGTGTGGAGGAGTCGTCAAGAAGTTATCCCAACCCACATGCTGTCCACGGGATTCAGGAATCGCAACGTGAACAAGGTGGCCAGTCCAAGCTAAGGAGCTAACGCCAAACAAACCAGCCAAGTGGTGATTGAGGCGAGACTCAGCATTCTTGAACCAAGACAAGCTCGGACGGAACTTAGGTTGGAGGTGAAGCCAACCTGCAAACAAGAACACAGCGGACATGATCAAGAGAAATACTGCGCCGCTGTAGAGGTCACCATTGGTTCGCATACCGATGGTGTACCACCAGTGGTAGACCCCAGAGTATGCAATGTTCACCGGACCAGACGCACCAGCCTGAGTGAACGCATCAACCGCAGGTTGACCAAAGTGAGGATCCCAAATCGCATGGGCGATTGGACGAATGTTGAGCGGATCAGTGATCCACTGCTCGAAGTTACCTTGCCAAGCAACGTGAAACAGGCTGCCCGATGTCCACAAGAAAATGATTGCAAGATGACCAAAGTGAGACGCGAAAATCTTTTGATAAAGATTTTCTTCTGTCATGCCATCGTGGCTTTCAAAGTCGTGGGCGGTGGCAATCCCGTACCAGATCCGACGTGTGGTTGGATCTTGCGCCAAATCTTGGCTAAATTTTGGGAATTTGGTTGCCATAAGTCTTAATTAGTCCTCCTCATGCTCAACCGGATACTGCAATGATTCGGGCGAGGAAGAATGACCAAGTGGTCACAATTCCACCAAGGAGGTAATGCGCTACTCCAACAGCACGGCCTTGAATAATGCTCAATGCACGAGGCTGAATCGCAGGAGCAACTTTCAGCTTGTTGTGAGCCCAAACGATGGATTCGATAAGCTCTTGCCAATATCCACGTCCACTAAACAGGAACATGAGGCTGAATGCCCAAATAAAGTGAGCACCCAAGAACAACAAGCCATAGGCAGAAAGCGCCGAACCGTAGGAATTAATCACGTTCGCTGCCTGAGCCCAGAGGAAGTCTCTCAACCATCCATTAATGGACAGAGCACTCTGCGCAAAATTACCTGCCGTAATATGAGCGACCGATCCATCCGGATTAACGGTTCCCCATACGTCAGACTGCATTTTCCAACTGAAGTGGAAAATCACAATCGACAGAGAGTTGTACATCCAGAAGAGGCCCAAGAAAACGTGGTCCCAACCAGAAACCTGGCACGTACCACCCCGACCTGGACCGTCACAAGGGAATCGGAAACCCAATTCGCTCTTATCAGGAATGAGACGAGAGTTGCGAGCATAGAGTACGCCCTTCAACAAAATCAGTACAGTGACATGAATGGTGAAGGCGTGGATGTGGTGAACCATGAAGTCTGCCGTACCCAATGGAATGGGCATCATTGCGACCTTTCCACCCACGGCAACCATATCACCACCGAACGCAACACTCGCAGTGGAAAGGGCATTCGGAGCCGTTGTTCCAGCTGCAGCAGTGTGCAAACTCTGAATCCATTGAGCAAAGATAGGCTGTAGCTGAATCGCACTATCAGAGAACATGTCCTGAGGGCGACCCAACGCACGCATCGTGTCGTTATGGATGTAGAGACCGAAGCTGTGGAAGCCAAGGAAAATACAAACCCAGTTCAAGTGGGAAATAATGGCATCACGAACGCGGATGACTCGGTCAAGAACGTTATCCACATTCTTAGCAGGGTCGTAGTCGCGCACCATGAAGATGGCACCGTGTGCACCTGCACCAACAACCAGGAAGCCTCCAATCCACATATGGTGAGTGAAGAGTGAGAGCTGAGCTGGGTAGTCAGTTGCTAAATATGGATAAGGCGGCATCGCATACATATGCTGAGCCACGATGATGGTCAATGAACCTAGGAGGGCTAGGTTAAGCGCCAACTGAGCATGCCAGGAGGTTGTCAGGATTTCATAAAGACCGTCATGACCTTTTCCACCAAAGAGGAGAGGGTCACCTTTGTGGCCTTCGAGAATTTCCTTCATGCTGTGACCAATGCCCCAGTTTGTGCGATACATGTGTCCTGCAATGATGAACAGAACGGCGATCGCCAAGTGGTGATGAGCAGTATCAGAGAGCCACAAACCACCAGTTACAGGATTCAAACCACCCTTAAAGGTTAGAAAATCTGAATAGGCCGCCCAATCTAACGTAAAGAATGGAGTCACTCCCTTCGCAAAACTTGGGTAAAGCTCTGCCATCAAGCTCCGATCAAGGATGAACTCATGAGGCAAAGGAATATCCGCAGGCGCAACACCTGCATCCAATAGCTTATTAATCGGCAAGGAAACATGAATCTGGTGACCTGCCCAACCCAACGAACCAAGACCCAGCAAGCCTGCGAGGTGGTGGTTCAACATTGATTCAACGTTTTGGAACCACTCCAGCTTGGGAGCCTTCTTGTGATAGTGGAACCAGCCTGCAAACAGCATCAAGCCAGCCATAACAAGGCCACCGATTGCTGTGCAGTAGAGTTGAAATTCGGTTGTAATACCAGACGCACGCCACAGTTGGAAGAAGCCAGTCGTGATCTGAATTCCGTGGAATCCACCGCCGACATCAGCGTTAAGAATTTCTTGTCCAACAATGGGCCAAACCGTTTGAGCACTTGGTTTGATGCTCAGCGGATCAGCTAACCATGCTTCGTAATTTGAAAATTTAGCGCCATGGAAATACATGCCGCTTAGCCAGATAAACACAATGGCCAGATGACCAAAGTGAGCACTGAAGATTTTTCGAGATATATCTTCTAAGTCACTGGTATGACTATCAAAATCGTGAGCGTCAGCGTGCAGGTTCCAAATCCAAGTTGTGGTTTTGGGTCCTTTTGCCAAAGTTCGATCAAAATGACCAGGCTTTGCCCACTTCTCAAATGAAGTAGGAACCGGATCAGTATCAACCGTGACTTTGACTTCTGCACCGCGCTCGCGCGGGGTAGTTGTCATTAGAGACTCTCCTCTCTCTAGACAAAGAACGGATTGACTCTACTCTTCTAGAACTTGCATCAGACATGACAGATGTCGGTGTCCGTTACAAAGGTTGTTACAGGTCAACGCTTGCATCTCAAAAGCGATCCAAACTGCCTGGAAAACAATCCAGCCATACATTCGGAGCAGTCGATGACCGCTTTAATTCCCGAGATGCAAGCCAGAGCGGAGTTTCAACCTATCTAGAAGACGGTCTTTCGAGCATTATAGTGCTGCGATCTACGTCATTTCAGACGGGTTTAACAATAATTCAAACTGTGCAAAGCATGATCTTTGCTATGTTTTCGACCAAAGTAGGCCCGCAGATTTTGAGTTTGCGCTTGCAATGATGTTACAAAACTCAAAATAACTTGAATATCTAAAACGTCTTCTAAGGGCTTTCTGCTGATCGTTAAAGGCTTTCGCCTTATCGTATGAAAATTAACGATTTCAGTTTTCTTTCAAAGTTTAATCACGAGCGAATGCTTAACAAATGATGTCAACCTGTGTTGCTCGATTAACAATTGAGAATTTCTATATTGAACCTGGCTAAAAACTGATTCTGGCGAACTGAGTGTTGATATGAAAAATTGAAGGGCGGCTTTCTACGAGGGCAACCTTGCAATTTTTCATCCTGTTCGGGTTGTTTCATTGAGGACTCTTTTTTCACTTTAGGTGCTGTCCCTTTCGCTCCAAACGACGGAGCAACTCCGCTTCAGTTTCGTCAAGCTTGTCTTCTTCATCGTTTTCTTTGAGGCCAACACCTTATAGTCGTGGCCGATTCACGAAGGGGCTGTTCGAGGCCACTCTTGCTCAACTCGGATCTCAAATGGAATAGAACTAACCGCGATCGCAGTTATAGCCGTCGCCAGTTCCATTAGGACAAGACGGCGAGCCATTTGGATGCGTGCAAAGGACCCGGATAATACTCGGTGTCCTAGCCTAAATGGCTAAAGCTATAAATCTATCGGCAGCAATAAATTTCCCAAAATCAGCTGCGTCGGCAGCCCCTAAGAAGAGAGATAACCCAAACAAAAATATGGCAACTACTACGGCCACCCAAAGAGGAGAATTTCTGTCGATGCTCAGCCGCTTTGCGGTGACAACCATGAAGGAATGGAATGTTAGGGTGAACCCGTGAGACACTTGAGGGTGGTCACCCACAGGAGGAGTAGCTGCATGCGATCGCACATGAATTGGACGACGATCTTCAACAAATATGTGATCGGAATCTGTGTGTTGGTTCTAGCATTGGTCGTGACGGGGTGCGGCGATCGCCCATCTTCTAATCAACCTGCATCATTATCTAGTCGTTCATTCAAGCGCTTCGCAAAAGAAATTGTCGAAGTCTCTCCTCCAGCATCGATTCAATCCCTTCGGCGAGCAATCGATGGGTATGAGCCTCAAGTACAAATTTTGAGTCCTCGCTTTGGAGAGGTTCTTTACGACACAACGGTTTCAGTCAAGTTCCAAGTAAACGACTTGCCGTTGTTTAAGGATGAAGCGTCAGGGTTAGGGCCTCATTTACATGTAGTGCTCGACAATCAGAAATATCAGGCGGTGTATGACACTGCGCAGCCCATCACCTTTAACGATCTTGAACCCGGCACACACACCATCCGGGCATTCGCTTCTCGGCCCTGGCATGAAAGCTTCAAAAATGCAGGGGCTTATGCACAAGTTACCTTTGACGTGTTTACAGATACAGCAAATAGTGCCCCAATCGAAAGCCAACCACTGCTGACATACAGTCGCCCTGCGAGTTCATACGGCGCTGAACCTATCATGCTGGATTTCTATCTGTCCGACGCACCACTGCACGTCTTGGCTCGGGAGTCAGCCGATGATGATATTGAAGATTGGCAGATTCGAGGAACCGTCAACGGGCAACGTTTTACCTTCGATACGTGGGAGCCGATTTACCTAACGGGCTTCGTTCCTGGGTTGAACTGGGTCAAATTAGAGCTTATCGACTCAAATGGCACGGTCATTGACGGACCGTTTAACAGCACGGCACGATTGATTGACTATGCACCGGGCGGTGACGATGCCCTTTCAAGGCTGATTCGAGGGGAATTGTCAACGGACGCCATGATGCAGATGGTCGATCCAGACTATGAACCCATGCCGGTGATTATCGAACCTGAGGTCATTGAACCTGAAAGTCCTCAGCCTAATGTACTGGAATCTGAGACTGTCGAGCCTGAGGTCCTTGATGAAGAAGCTGCGGACAAATCAGAGCTGTCTGATGATGCCTCTGCCCTATCTGAACCGATTGAAGAAGAGGAAGCCACTGTCTTTGACTCTCCAGAAGAGCTGAAAGAGCAAGAGCCCGAGCCTTCTGACGCTGCTTCAGACGAATCTTCTGTTGTTAATACTGAGGATGCTCAAGGACAAGCATCATTTGACGAAATCACGGAACCTCTTTCAACGGAACCCCTTGAAGGGGACATGCGCTCAATAGAATCTCCCTTGGAAGAACCAGATACTATAGACCAACAGATTCCCAGTGAGCGTGATGCAGATGAGATGCGTGAACTGACGGTTGCTCCGACACTAGATAGTACTGATACCCCTGAGTCTGCTGTTGATGAATCTAGCCGCTTACCGGATACTGCAATCAAACCGATGCAGGTAGAAACAGAGTCAATTCCAATGGACTCTGCTTCTGCAACCGAGATAACCATTGACGCAGCCGTTGATTCGCCAATCGAGGAAGGCATAGATGTCATGCCGTCAGAGCTAAATGATCCAGATGAAGAGGTAGCAGCAGTCTCAGATGCGCTGGACACTGTCCAAGACGATGATCGCCAGGATGAAATGCTCTCAGAAGAGGCGATCGCCAAACCGACTCGTCAGCCTCCATTGATTCGCCCAATTCATGATTACCGCGTGTTTCAGATCTAACTGTCGTGACGACTGAACCTGTTCGCAAAATCATTCATATTGATATGGATGCGTTTTACGCATCTGTTGAACAGCGCGATCATCCAGAATATCGAGGTAAGCCCATCGTTGTCGGCGGTCGTCCGGAACAACGAGGAGCCGTTGCTGCTGCTAGCTATGAAGCCCGGACGTACGGAGTTCGTTCGGCAATGCCATCTCGTGTCGCACAACAGCGATGTCCTCATCTCATTTTTGTGAAGCCCCGATTTGACGTCTATCGCGAGGTATCTCAACACATTCGGTCCGTGTTCTTTCGTTACACCGATTTGGTTGAACCACTGTCTCTAGATGAGGCCTATCTCGACGTAACTGATAACAAGAAAAATATTCCATCAGCAGTGGCGATCGCCCGCGAAATTAAACAAGCAATCCGGGCCGAAACGCAGCTGACGGCTTCAGCTGGTGTGTCAGTTAATAAATTCCTAGCCAAAATTGCCTCTGACTTAGATAAACCGGATGGCCTCTACCTCATTCCGCCCCAAGATGCCGCAACATTCGTCGAAACGCTCCCCATCGAAAAGTTTCATGGCATTGGCAAAGCTACTGCTGCCAAAATGAAAGCTGTTGGGATTCACACCGGAACCGATCTCAAAACGTGGGCAGAAGACGCCCTTGTCAACAAATTTGGGCGCGTTGGGCACTACTACTATCGTGCGGCACGAGGCGAAGACAATCGACCGGTAAATCCCAATCGCATTCGAAAATCCATTGGCGCTGAGCAATCATTTACAACTGATTTGACCGCGTTGGAAGAGATGAAAGCTGCCTTACACGACATTGCCCAATCTGTTGAAGAACGCCTTGCTAAAAATAAGCGCTATGGGTACACGCTGACCCTCAAAGTTAAATACGCAGACTACCAGCAAATCACTCGCAGCAACACCGGGAACACGCTACTTAAAACAGCTCATGAACTCTATGCGATCGCATCTCAGCTGTTAGTGGATCACCTCAATCCACACAAAAACGTTCGGCTCCTTGGCATTACCATTTCTAACCTGGCTGAACCGAACACCCGGCCATCTATATCCCAATCAAAACCTCGGCTCCAAACAAAACACGTTGATAATCAGCACTACATTCAGCTCAGCCTGGAACTCTAGCATCCTGCGATAGAAAGCGCGTTACCATAATTATAGGGTTAGCCTTAGGCTAGGACACCGAGTATCATTCAGTTCTCTGGCCTACAGCCAAATGACTTGCCCCCTAGTCCTAACGGAACTGATTACGGTGATACTCCGTTAACCATCTAAGTAGATGCTATCCATTAGTACTTACAAATGATGATGAATAGCGTGACGGCTCTGAGAGAGCAAAAGGGAGTTGAGAACAATGTCAGAGCAAACGATTGATTGTGCCAAGATGTGTGTCAATGGCTGCGTCTTGGGCGACGATTGTCCCAATTTAGAATATAAAGATAAGGCATCTAGCTTTATTGAAAGCACGTCTTTAGACGATATGTTGGCGATCGCTGAAGAAGCGGTCCGTAAGAAAATGATGGCTCCAACCCAGTGGGTCTTCCCAGAAGATGGTATTTCTAACCAAGACTAAGGAACGTGAATCTTTCACATTTCTCGAGTCTTTTACATGAAAAACAATGAGCGTGCGGGCAGTGCCCGCACGCTCATTGTTTTTTATTCACAGCAGTATCCACTGTTCTAATACCAAATCCGGCTTGGAAAACCCAGATTTGATATGACATGAAGCATAAAGGGCGATCGCAAACGACTCTTTACGGAGAGACGATGTAAACCGAATTTACAGCAGGCACACGGTTTTGGCTGCGAAGGGCTTGATAGATCATGGCAGACGCTTCAGCACGGGTTGCTGGGTCGCTGGGTCTTAAAATCTCAATTGTAGGGTGGTTCACAACCAAGCCTGCCTCAGTAGCAGCGGCAATTTTTTCGATCGCCCACTCTGAAATCTCCGCACGGTCTTGATAGGCCTGGAGGAATGACTCCGGATCATCTGGAGTCGCCAGACCAAGGCCAGTTACTAGAGCAACCAACACCTCAAGGCGCGTCACTTGGTTTTCCGGACGAAAGTCTCCTTCGGGGTAGCCTGACATAAATCCAATGTCAGATGCCTTTTGAATCGAATCATTTGCCCAGTAGTCTGAAGTGACATCCGTGTATTGAACCGCATCGGCAAGGGATTCATCACCAAATGCAGCTTGAATACTTGCCGCAAACTGTGCACGGTTGATATCGCCTTCCGGATCAAAGCGATTATCTTCAAAACCGCTGATGATTCCTCGTTCGCTCAGACTATCGATAAACGGCTTTGCCCAAAATGTATCAGACACGTCGGAGAAGGCGATCGCCTCTTGTATGGGTTCAATCGGCTGAGCAAGTGGCTCTTCGTCAACGGGTTCTTCAGCAGCGGGGTCAGGTTCAGTGGCAAGAGGCTCTTCATCTGTTTCATCGGCTGGTGTTTCTGGAAGCACCACAGGAGGAATGACAACTGATGATGGATCATCACCAGCATCTTGTGCACCATCACCTGTGATCGAACTCTCTAAATCAGAGATGTCATCCGAGTCAGTACCCACGCCAAGGTCACGAGAACTGCGATCGGTTTCTGAGTCCTCTCGATTGAACGGGTTAAACCGCGAGACCCCAGAAAATAGGTCCGATGAATCATCCTCACGATCAGCGCCACCGATACGCTCCTCCTCTAGAAAACCAAAGAGACCCCCGTCCGTATCAGAATCTTCCGATGAAAAGTCGTCAGACACGTCGTCGTCTGTTACACCAGAAAGCGGGTTTAAGTTAGCAAGATTCAGCCGATTTCCACCACGGGCCAACCCTAAGAAAACAATCGTTCCAATGGCAGCCAAGGCAACGAACGCTGCAATCCACTCATCATCGCGCTCTCGCCGACGCTCCGGATCAGGAGGCAACGAATTAGTCATGCCGAATCCCCACACATTCTTTTTTCCAAATCATCCTACTACAGCACTATTCCGATAAATATAAAAATGACATGACAAAACGTCGAACCTACGCTTGATTCGGACTCAGGCAAGCCTGGGACTGAATCAAGCTTAAGCATCGATATTATTCGTCGGCTACTCAGCCGAAGACATCGTGTGTCACATGACCGTTCATGCTGATTTACAGGCCATTAGATGATTGCAGCCAGGTTTGAATTTCAGTGATGTATCGAGCAGCGATCGCCCCAGTGATGAATCCAAACAGATGGCCTTGCCAGGATCGACCTTTTCGCAGTGGCAACATTCCCCATAGCGAGCCACTATACAAGATGCCAGATAACACAGCTAAGGCGATCGCCAAAAAACTGCGTTCGAAATAGCCCTTTAACAGTAAAAAGCCAAGATAGCCAAATACGATGCCGCTAGCACCGATATGATTTGTTTTTGCTGGAGCCAATAACCACACTGCAAAACCGCTGCACAACCACACTAGCGCCGTTACAACAAAGAAGTCTGACACGTCCCCCAGCATGATGAACCAGCCTAAAACCATAAATGGCAACGTGTTAGCCGCAAGGTGCGCCAAATCTCCATGCAGCAGCGGTGCGATAATAATGCCACTCAATCCAGTGATGCGCCGAGGACGAATGCCATAGCGATTAAGCCAGTTATTGAGTATCAACGAATCGACAAGCTCAACCGTCCACATCGCCGTTACACCACCGAGCAAAATGCGGAGTTGATTCCTAAACGTTTCAGGAAGAATCGTTTGCCAAACAATCACCAATCGTTCGGGCATACCAGTTGGAGAGGATTCGGTTAGGAGCATGGCTCTCACCCCATCAATTCCACTCGCGACAGCGTGAGTCATTGAATCCATTGTGAATGAATGCACGATTTCAATATCCATCATCCATTGCTCCCTTATCGTTTTTAAGAATGGTTGAACGTATAGGCTGTCGTTAACTGCCTATCTGGCAACCCAATCTCTATGAATCTATCGCCGCCGCTAAGCGTTCCACTAAAAATGCATTGACTCATATCTTGTATCTTGCTGAATCACCTTCTAGCTCTGGGTGTCGTAGATGCACGACACACGCTACAACACCCAGGTGCAACAGATGAGTTGAGACGAATTTTACCGTCTGGCAATCCGTGGCGATCGCGCTGCGAGACAGATTGCTGTGTGGAACAACGCACCAACCCTAAAACCTAAGGTGACGTCGACTCAACCTTGCGTTTGATGAAGACGTTAATGGAATCAATCTCTTAGATACCTACGTATTGTTCAGCCGTACACTTGATGGCGGAAAGAGTAATGCTTACCTCCAAGAATTTCGATGATTGATTGATGACGCCACTCATCCAATGGCAACCTTCAGCGATAATCGGAGCAGCTTGTCACTCTGTATCTTCTTCTATGACCTGTGCTCTCACGTATCGCCCCTTGGCCAACGATCAAGAAAAGCAATTGTTTCAATCGCTAGATGCCCAATGTTTCGTTGGCTCAGACAGCGGAGCTGAAACTTATCTCAACCAAGTCGGTGCAGAAAATTTTCGGGTATTGTGTCGGTCGGAACAGATCGTCGGAGGACTCTGTATCTTGCCGATGAGGCAGTGGTGGGGAGGACAGCGCGTGTCAATGGCAGGCATTGCTGCTGTGGGCATTTTCCCTGAATATCGTGGCGATGGCAGTGCAATTCATCTGATGCGGTCAGGGATTCAAGAACTTTACGATTCAGGGTTTGCGATCTCAGTGCTTTATCCAGCAACCCAACGCCTCTACCGAAAAGCAGGCTATGAACAGGGAGGAACTCGCTGTGCCTGGGAGATTCGTACTGACCAGATTGGGCGGTTTGAGCGATCGCTACCGATAACACCGATTTCTCCTGAACCCGATGTATTGAACCCCATCTATGAGCAATATGCGTCTCAATACAATGGCCTGAGCGATCGCCACTCATCCATTTGGCAGCAAAAGCTTTATACCAAAGCCGACGAGCTAATCTATGGCTACGGAGTTGGCAGCGTCGAGACTCCTCAGGGCTACGTGGTGTTCACGCAAAAACGAGATCAAGAGGGAGGCATTCTCTCGATTCGAGACTGGACGGCAACCACCGTCGAAGCTGCCACATCTCTGTGGAACTTCCTTTACGGGCATCGTTCTCAAATCGACCGAGTTCGTTGGTCTAGCGGCATATCAGATCCGATGCTGCCACTCTTAGCTGAACAAGTCGCTCAAATGACTGGAATTGAATATTGGATGTTGCGCATTATTAATGTTCCCTTAGCTCTTGAACAGCGAGGCTATCCATCACACGTCACAGGAGAATTCCATTTTCAGGTCCAGGATGATGGACTTGAAGCCAATACAACTTCCTATGTCTTAACCGTTGAGAAGGGGCGTGGAACTGTTCAAACTGGTGGACGAAGCGACACCCAACTCACGATTCGAGCCCTTGCTTCTCTCTATTCAGGACGACATCATCCTCAACAGCTCAAGTGGCTGGGGTGGTTGACCGGGCCCGACGATAGTTTGGCGATCGCCGCTCAAATCTTTGCCGGATCTCCTCCTTGGATTGCCGAGTTCTTTTAACAAGAAACCCCACTCATGCATCGAAAACAGTGGATTTTCGCAGAACCTAATTTTTAACAAAAAGTAACACTTTCGGACTTCATAAAAACACACTGAATAGTGTGAGCATACGTCAATCTGCGGGTGAATTATTAAAATCTCTTATGCTTTTAAGCAGTATGGTCATTAAATTCCTAAACTGAGAGGAGAAACAGGTCACAAGACCTGTGAGAAAGCGTCAATCTCATCTGTCGGATAGAAGGTTTCAATTGTATCTAGGCCTATCCTAAGCAGTTAATTCACGTCTATCTTGCATGAGTTTGAAGCATGTTGGGTTGATTCTACGAGCGAAAGATACTTCAGCAAGTGGTCTTCCAACGTGCAACGGGTGCATCAAGAATTGTTTGTTTCTTTTTCCGAGTCGCAACGATTGAACATTTGGGTCAGTGGAAGCTCATTAGAACTCCACTGTTTTTGTTGCCTGTTAGTTAAAAACGGCTAGCAGAGCAATTGCTGGCTCGAAGTGTCTGTCCGGCTATCGTTTAGGATTGCCGATATTAGACATTGTCAATTGCAGTTTTTAACTGTATTTAACGCCAAAACAATCGTGTGAAGGGTGAAATCTCACGCTATCAGGCTCAATCAATGTGTCGTTTACATTGATTGATTAAGTTTTGGATGCCTGCTTTCTTTTTGAGGGAGCTGATAGAAAATCAGTGACGTTGTCGTTCCACTTTCTCGAGCTGATATCAGGTCGTCCTTTGTGATGTCAGATAGTCAGAGTTCTCCCATGGGTTTACTTATTCAATCAATCGAAATCAAGCGTATAAATTTATCTCGATGTGACCAGAATCAGCGAGTGAGCTGTTGTAGATCTGGGCATTAGGACACTAAACAACCCTAAAATTTCTTGTGTGTTGTGAGATGTGCAAGGAAAGAAGTTTGAATTCTAGATACACGTGTTAGTTATCTAGGGCGTTTGAATTCTTTTCATATAGAAGTGTTGTGTGGCGATCGCTCAGCATCCAATGTGCATTGACAGCGTAAGAAAAAGCTCATTGTTCAGTGTCCTTCAGAAAGGTAAAAGTTAGTATGAACACTGTCATGGTTGTGAACGATCTACCAAAGAAGTATTCAGGTGATGCACGCCAACATCGAGCAATATCAAAGCTAAATCATTCGCACCGTGACATCGCACAAGCTCAGCAAATTATTTACGAATACTTGCTGGCAGCGGTACATGAAAGCTCTCCAGACGAGGTGCTTGAGGAATTCAAGCACTTATTTATTCACCACATCAATACAGCAAGCTCGGCACTATTGCCAGCCGTGTATGAAATTGTATTTGCCAACAACGAGCGAGAATTTAGACACACCCTAAAGCGATCTTGTTACATTCTGATTAACAATTGGGACCTCAGCCGGAGCCATGATTCGATTCAAAAGTTAATCCAGCTCTTTTCTGAAGAATCGCTTTATCAAGACGCACAAGCACCGATTATTCGGAGGTTACGCTCTTGGGTCAGAGGTTTTGTAGACAGCAAAGACTTTGAAGAGCTTCGATTGTTTGCATCTCGATATGACCAAGACATTAATTCTCACTGGAGCAATCGATATACGTCTTATCTCCTCGTGCCCCAATACATTAATTTAGAAAACTCGGTTGAGCAACGAGAAGCAGCACGAGCGCTGTCGCAAAAGCTCAAAAACAAATTCAAGTTTGACTTAGCGTTTTACACGGCATTGTCTGAGAGTATTCATGCTCAAAAACGCGAAGTAAAGAATCCTACATATCTTGGAGATGAGAGCCTGCGATTAATTAAAACTGTAATCGCAAAACAGGGTGTCTTCAGCTACGCAAATTTAGCGAATATCTTCCGGCAACAAACACAAAACCTTAACTATAAGGTGTTCAAGTCGAGCCTAAAGCAATATCTCATCTATTCGTTAGGCAATAACGAATTCGTTCAACGATTTGAAACCCATCTCCTTGAAAAGTTGGCGCATCTCTATGTTTCGTATGAAGACAAAACCATAGATGATGCACTTTTACTGCGAACAGCGAATCGTGTTGTCGATATGTTGACAACAGAAGATCATGAGTCTCCCTCCCAATTGTTTTTGATGTTGCTGTCTCAAGGGAGTCCACTCACGCTCGTTACAATGCTCTTAAAGATCGTGCTGATGTGCCGCAATGTTCGAACACATTTAGAGGCACGGATTGCAGATTTAATTAGATACTATGAAAAATACTCAGAAGAAGACTGTAAGTGGGTTGTGAGCTTCTTCGAGATTTTCAATATTGTGATGACCATTCATGTCGGTAGCACCGAATATACGTTGGTCGAGATGCACAAGTCACCACCATCCTCAACCACAGGCATACTAGCGAACGGCAAGTCTCATCCTTCCAAGCATCAGTATCGAATCTTTTCACAAAGCCGTTTCTTAGGCGACTTTGATGACGACGGTTTATTGAGTGTTGAAGATGTAGACGATACTAACGTGTGATCAATATATCAACACCTAAGCAGTCTCATCAGAATCCAAGGAGACCTGCTTGAGCCGTCATGATCGCTAATAGTGAAAATGATTTACTGATAGTTAACAATCCGAGCAAAACCATTTGGATCCAGGCTCGCACCACCTACCAATGCACCATCAATTTCGGGTTGGGCCATAATTTCATCGATATTGCCAGGCTTGACAGAGCCCCCGTATTGGATCGGGACGTCAGCATTGTGCAACTTGCTTCGAATCAAACCAATAACGCGATTGGCTTCTTTTGATTCGCAGGTATCTCCTGTTCCAATCGCCCAAATCGGCTCATACGCAATCACTAAACGCGATTGATCAACATCTAATAAGTCTTTTTCGAGTTGATGAATGATGTGGCGTTCTGTATCCCCTTTATCGCGCTGATCTTTCGTCTCACCAACGCACAAGATAGGGACTAAACCATTTGCCTGAGCCGACTTTAAACGCAGGTTGACCGTTTCATCAGTTTCGCCAAAGTATTGACGTCGCTCGCTGTGGCCAACCACAACATATCGCACGCCAAATTCTTTAAGCATTGGACCTGAGACTTCGCCAGTATAAGCGCCTGAAATCTCCCAATGAATGTTTTGCGCACCTAACTTCACGCGACTACCGTGCAAACTCTTTGACAGTACGGGTAATGCCGTAAAGGGTACACACAAAACCGCCTCTCGATTGTCTGGCGTTTCTGCTAGCTCAGGCAAAAATCCTTGCAGAAATTCCAATGATTCTGCTTGGGTTTTATGCATTTTCCAATTTCCGGCAATGATAGTCTTGCGCACAGGCGATCGCTTTGAACTCACTATAAAGTCAACAATGTAGGAGAGATTACATCCCGATGAGCATCCTATCGTTTAAGAGTCACCGAATCAATGGGGTTGAGATTGCTTTTCCCTGTTAATGGCTCGCTACAAACCAATGTCCGCTTCAATCAATCAAGCATCGGCTGGTGTTTTTTATCGTTTTGAGGGTGATGATGAACGACGCCGTTCATCACGTAAACGCACGCACCAGGTCTCAAAGGAATGAGCGTTAGCTGCTAGTACCGAAGCACCAGTTTACAGGCTACATTAGAAAATTTGCACTTTCTACTTCTACAAGGATGCAGTTTCAAACGTATTGCACTGCTGAATAGCCCCAGATTCGAGCCCAACGCTAAACCATCGAACGCGTTGCTCTGAGGAGCCATGTGTAAAGGAATCAGGAGTCACATAGCCCCTGGCCTGCCGTTGGAGGCGATCATCACCAATGGCACTCGCCGCATTCAGAGCTTCTTGAATGTCGCCGCGCTCCAGAATCTGTCGAGCCTCATCCGCTCGGTGAGCCCACAACCCAGCAAAGCAATCAGCTTGGAGTTCCAGACGCACCGAGAGTTGATTAGCTTCAACTTGACTGACCTGACGCTGAAGCTGTTGCACCTGGCCAGAGATGCCTGTCAGATTTTGGACGTGATGACCAACTTCATGGGCAATCACATAGGCCTGCGCGAAATCTCCTGGGGCTTGATGCCGTCGCTTTAAATCTTCGTAAAAACTGAGATCGATATAGACTTTTTCGTCAGCTGGGCAATAGAAAGGACCAACTGCTGCTTCAGCAAACCCACACGCAGAATTAACAGCGTCCGAAAATAGAACCAACGTTGGTTCCCGATAGTCGCCTCCCAACTCCTGAAAAATTTCATTCCATGTATCTTCTGTATCCGCCAGTACGACGGAAACAAAATCAACTAGCTGGTCTTCTTCAGGAGAAGATTGTCTAGGTTGCGTGGGAACTGGCTGCTGACTGATAGGCCCCGTCTGATTCAATACAACTGTTGGATCACCGCCCAATAGCATCACAATCAAGGCAATCACGATGACTCCAAGGCCACCTCCGGCGGCAACGGTTCGACCTCCTCTTGAACCGCGACGGTCTTCGATATTTCTACTTCGGCGGCCCATTTTCCAACGCATTTTTCCCAGACTCCCCTTTTGACAGTGACGGTACCGTTGAGTCAACACAATGTTAGATTGCATCGCAATCCTAAAGACAATGGGCGCGGGATGCAAGTATGCTTCCTTACTTACACGATGTATCTAGTGCATCCCAGAAACCTTTCACAGAAGGTACTGGCCTTTGAGACCGTTTTTTCGCGGGCAGTACCCACAGAAAACGGTTAACTGCTTAGGTCTTAACCCCATTCAGAAATCTTCACGTTGACAGAGATTTAAGATACTGGAACCTGCTAACACGTATGAGATACAGACATAGCAATACTTGTGAACTAGAATTGGTGCTGTTCACTAGAATTGATACGCTAGTAAGGCTGTTCATTTTTTAGGAGAGAGCGATCGCCTTGTCTACTGTTCGTGTGCGCCAGCATGTTAATCCGCTGAGTCGAAAACATCAACGTACCGTTGCGCCGCCACATTGGCCCAATATCTACACAAATCCCACTGCTCCCCTTCATCTAGATATTGGCAGCGCTCACGGTCAATTTTTATTTCAAATAGCGTCCCAACATCCAGAGTGGAATTTTCTTGGTATCGAAATTCGTGAACCGCTGGTGTATCAGGCACTTGAGAAGCGAGATGAACTTGGCTTAAGCAATCTATATTTCATGACCTGTAATGCGAACACCACATTGGGTCCACTATTAGCCTCTCTTCCAAATCAAGTGTTGCAGCGCGTTAGCATTTTTTTCCCTGATCCGTGGTTTAAGCGTCGACATCACAAGCGTCGAGTTGTGCAGCCTCAGCTCGTGACTGACCTCGCCCGAGTAATGCCTCCTCACGCAACTATTTTTCTTCAATCTGATATTGAGGCCTTGGCCCTCTCAATGTGTGAACAATTTCAAGCACATTCAGCGTTTACGAGAACCGTCAACCATTGGCTTTCAGAAAATCCGATTGGCGTTTCCACGGAAAGAGAAGAGATGACCCTTGAAAAGGGGGAGCCTGTCTATCGTGCTATGTTTATCAGAAATCCTGCTACGCCATGATTGTTCCAGAGCCGCACTATCCAGCTATCACGGTTTCATTTACTTATCGAGGATGTCGAATCCAGATTGAGCGCGATCGCTTTGAAGGGCGTGACATCTATGCGGCTTGGGTTGATTATTCAACCGGATTCGCCCTCGCGGACTCATTTGCATTCACCCGAGAGGAGGCCGTTCGAACTGCAAAACGATGGGTTGATCAGCGGCTTACTGCGACGACTTAAATGTTCTCTCATCACACAATGCTCTGAACGCTACATCTCCCAAATCATTTGGGAAATAGGGGATAGTCATGCAGCAACATCCTAGTACGGCTGGCATGACCATTCATTGGTAAAACGATTCGTTAACCCAACTATGGCAACCACTGTGGACGTAAGCCCTCATCAGAAATAATTTTTGGCTCTGCTTGAATAGGATTACCATCATCTCCCAAGACAATTGGGAAAAACCAAAGCTGACCTGACTCAATCAGCTGACCATCATTACTTCGCAATACAGATGATTCACCTGGTGATTGGGCTGCAATGATTTGGTCAAACAAGATGCCGAGTCCATCCGGTGCAACATCCATCTGAATATCTTGCTGAATGGGTAAAACTAGTAAATCCGTGCGTTCTTGAGTTTCCAGGTTGATAGCTGAGAGATAAGGCTGCTCAGCGTAGATGTCGCCGGGTAGCAGCTCAGTCAACAGACAATATAAGAAGGTTCCTGTCGGATCAAATTCAGCTTTGAGAATTGAACCTGTCGTCTCTACCAGTTCAGTTTCTTCACCTCGATTGGTGACGAGGTATAGCGATCGCGTCGGATTGGCGGGGTCACGATTAAATTGGACGGTTGCAACCGCAGACCCATCACGCGAAAAGTTAAGCACTAGGCCAAATTGAGGTAAGAAATCAAGCGGCTTCGTCTCATCGATCTCCTCAGCATCTTGGATGTCTGGCTGTGCTAGGGAGAAGATTGCCATCCCTTCTCCCTGCAAATATGCAATGGCTTGACTATCTGGTGTGATCAGAAAATCGCCACCTGGTTCAGTAGATAAAGGTTCTGGGTCTTGGCCTGCTCGTAACACCCACAGGCCAAACTCGGCAGGATTTTGACGATTAACCCGATAGATAACAATTGTTTGACCGTCAGCAGATAAGTCAAATTTAAGGTTTTGATAATCAACACTGTCAAGAATCAGCCTGACCTCACCTTCAGCCAACTCTTCTTCTACAGATGCTGCTGCAGCTTCAGACGAATATCCAAGGGCAGGCACGGGAGGATCGACTGTGATGCCTGTCGAAACCGCATAAAGCTGTTGATTAAATAATCCTTGTTCTTGAGACGCCCGATCGGTTGCAGCAAACAGGACTCGATCGCCATTTGGATAAGGTTCATAATCGCTGACAACTAGCGTTTCTGGAGTCAGAATTCGTTTTGTTTTTTGGGTCAGATTATGAAGAACCAGACGACCCTCTTCATCTCCAGTTGTGCCCAAATATAAAAAGGCGCGATCGCGAGTCTGAAACGTTCCCTGAAATGGCCTCAAACGAGCTTCATCTTCAGGATTATCGCTAAATCGGTCAAACGCCGAGTCCAACGTGAGTTCAAATTCATATCCATATGGAGCGGGTGAATTCAATGTGTAAGCCATGCGGCGACCCGCCCAACTAAACCGTCCAGGAATACGTTCTCGCTCGGTGTCGGATATCAATGCTTCAAGAGCAAAGTTTTCTTCAACAGAAGCTTCATTCATCGGGCGAGTGAAGCTCAGAATCAGAGCGTTGTCATCGGCTCCAATTTGTTTGTCTTGCCAGCTAAAGGTGCGAACCTGAGGGGCGGTGCGATCGCCAACCGTTGCCAGCAGAACAATGATAATTGTAAGAACCGCCATCGTGATCAAAGCAGCGCGATCGAGAGGCTGCTTCAACCGATGACGAAATTGGGAATGATAAACCATGCAGATTCGAGGCTATGAATAATCGCTCTTTCCAAGCCAGACATCGCTGACTTTAGAACGTAGATACACATAAATCACGATTAATGAGTTGCAATCAATGAGTCACTATACATGCTGACTGGGTTCATAAAGCTACAAGACCTGTAGGACTTACACATCACTAGAGGCAATAAATGTACACAAGTCCTGACCGAGATAATGGGGGCATAGTATTACGAGTTCCCTATTCTAAACCAAAGCCTTTGCTCAACAAAATGACAACAGTTTATCTTCCTTAACTACGTTCATCAGTTACGTTCACTTAGTCCCATTACTTCCGAACATCGGCTTGCAACATGCCCCAGCAAACTCTTAGTTATGAAGGACCAACCTTAGGCCAGGAGATTTTCCTGCTTCAGAACGTGATTGACTCACAAACCTGTCAACACTTGATTAGTGTGGCAGATACTGCGGATTTTAAGAATGCAGGCATTCTGATGCAAACTATCGATAGTGACGTTCGCAGCAATGATCTGGTTCAACTGGGTGGCGATCAGGCGTTGAGTCAGTCGACAAATCAGCTCATTTTAGGAAAGTTGGCCATCGTCAAACAGTTTTTGTTTGATCAATATGGCGTGCAGTTCCCCTACGCAGAACCCTGCTCAATCCTGCGCTATCGAACTCATCAGTTCTATAAACGACATGTAGACAACATTTTGCTCTCCAGTCGATTTCAGGAAGTTCAACAAGGTATTCCCACGCGAGATATTAGTGTTGTTGGTTACCTGAATGATGACTTCGAAGGCGGTGAAACTTATTTTGACCGTCAAGATGTCAAGGTGAAGCCACAAGCAGGTTCTGTTTTGTTATTTCCATCCTATTTCACGCATCCGCATCAATCTCTCCCCATTCTCAAGGGCACGAAATACGCATTCACGAGCTGGCTGTTTCACTAACATAGCCATAGGCATCAGGCGCAAACACGTATTCACTTACAGATGCCATCAGTAAGCGAACAGCTGTTACGTGTCGTAAGGATTGCGCGGAGTTGGAATCGATTCCAACGAGTCACTGTCAATCACCAATTGACGCTGACCATTAACGGTCGCTGTCATCATCGTGCCACTCACCTTGAACCACTCGTCTTCAGCGAACTGTGTGCGATCGCCATCAACCTTTACAGGAAGTCCAACCGGATACGCATCTGCCGCACAACAGGTGATGATAAATCGAGAGATCATCAGATGATCTTCTGGCAACTCAGGCGGATACACGACAAATCCTTCGACATTCACCGGATCGCCTGCATACGCATCAGGTTCTGGATACACATTGATGGTGCGAATCCAATCAAGCAGAGACCGGGTCTCAGGTTGGTTTGACACCCGAAACTCTTGGGGTTGAGAGCGCGTCATGGACAATGTATCGGTGACGCCCCGCTGAAGGGCAATATCGCTTGCAAATGGCCGTGGGGTGTATAGCAAGCCTAAACAGGCGATCGCAATTAACAAACTGCTGCCAAATCCAGATGGCAATACTGTAATGTGCTGCATTTGCAACTGCAATCGTGACTCTAAGCTGCGCTTAGAGTTTGATCGAGAAAAAAATCGTATCAATTGAGAAATCCCCAGTGCCAGCAGCCCAATCCCTCCACTGACCGCTAGCCAAATGTAATCAGGATGCAGTAAGTAATAGATTTGGCCACTGACCCAATACTTCAGTAAGAGCGACCCCCACAGGAGCAATGCAGACGTGTCCAACCAAAATGCCCAATCACTGCGATTTGGCTCTGGTCGTGATGGTATTCGTGAACGAGGCGGTCGAGTCTTAACGGTCATATAAACTCAAATCTGGCACTACTGAACGATATCGCTGAATCACCACATATCTTCTAAAGAAATAAACCTGAAGAAATGAATGGGTCTCTCTATCTACTGGGGCTTATAAATCCTTGAACAGATTGCGTAAATCACCATTACTTTACGCTGAACTAGGTTGCAAAACTGGAAACTGGTGACAGTCTAGTGAATAAGTGGGTATTTATGTCATTCATCTTGCTTATTGAGTCCATAGGATAAATGAGGTGAGACCGATCGGACTCAGTTCCTGATTCAGACATAACGCCAAGTGCTCACTTGTATCCACTAGCTAAAGTACAAATTCACTAACAGTGTCAATATAAAGGTCATTTGAGCAGCAAGGGCAAATAAGTAGATAATGGCTCGCCCTCGAAACACAGACATCAGCAAGCCAATATTTTTCACATCAATCATGGGGCCAAAGACCATAAAGGCAAGCAATGAACCGCTTGTAAAGGTTGCCGCAAAAGATAGAGCAAAGAATGAATCAACAGTCGAACAAATCGATACGACCCAGGCCAATGTCATCATGGCAATAATGGATGCAACTGGACCCTGGCCCAGCGTCAGAATAACCTCTCTCGGAATCGCAACTTGAACAATGGCGGCGATCGCACTGCCAAGAACCAAAACCCCGCCTAATTCACGCAGCTCTTGAACCATGTTTTCCACAAGCAACTGGAACCGTTCAGACAACGATCGAGTGGCGATCGCCCCTGACGAAGTCGCAAACATAAGACTGGGCTCTAAGCGTTGAGTTTGACTAGAATTCCCCAACAAGAAGCTGCCAGATTGGAGCAATAATGACGCATTCGATGATCGTCCTGTTGATGATGGCAACCGCAGCGGCTCGGGAAGCATATTGGCTGTACTAGGCTGCAACAACGGCCTCAAATCTTTTTGAAAGCTAAAGATCCATCCAACTGCGGTGGCAATGATGATAGAAAACCCGATTCTCAAGAACACAAGCTCAGGTTGATCTCTAAAAGCAGTCCAGGTTGCCCACACAACAATTGGGTTCACCGTCGGAGCCGCCAACAAAAAGCCAATGGCAACCGACGATGGCACACCCTGAATCATCAGTCGTCGAGCAACCGGAACATTGCCACACTCACAAACTGGAAACAAAAAGCCAAACAAGCTGCCTGCCAAAGCTCCTAAAATTGGATTCTGGGGCATGGCTTTGACGAGCTGACGCTCATCAACAAATAAAAGCAATGCACTAGAAAACAGGACGCCAATCAGCAAAAATGGCATCGCTTCAACCATTAGGCTGAAGAATAGTGTCAGCGCATTCATTACATATCCCATACAAGCCAGCCTTCCTCAAATGAAGACAACAAGGCACAGTCAAATTATTTTGTAAGGGGGCACTCAACTCGACGCATCACTCATTGCACAACAATGACTGGAGCAAGAGATGTGATAGACCGAGCCCAACCTGTACCCATACTTTTGGTCATTCTGGACCCGTTTGTCATCGGTAAAGCATCTAGCTGTCCATCAAACTATCCTACCCCAGGACTTACATCAGTCTGAACATAATATATTTTTGTGGGAGTATCGGACTTCGCACGAAAATGCTGAAGTCTTCTTGTGCATAACTTGGCATGCTCCTCAAAGCCAGAATAAAGGCATACGAATTTAGACAAACCCAAACCTCTTATACCTTTATTCGCATTGCCCAAATAGCATTTTCGAATTGATTAAGCCCAGTGGCATGAGAAGCGCTGCGTCGTATATCCGTACTCTTTATGGAACACAGTTGAAGATTGCTATAGATAGAAGGAAACTAAATAGGGCCAAACGAGTGATTGAATCATCCACATCAATAAGGGAGCAGTGAAGATCCTCACCTGAGTGGACCATTTCCAAACTTAACGGGAACAATTCCGGCATTCCTACGTCATCTGGAGCATATACATGCTCCAGATTCGTATTGGTCATCTACTGGGCCTTATAAAGCTTCAAACTCCAGCAACACTTTCATTACAGCTCAACCGATTCAGCAACTATCGTAAGAAGCGATCCATGTTCTACCGGGCAGCTGTTTCAGTGCATTTGCAGATCAGGGCGAAACGCTCATCAACTCAGTGTCCTAGCATCTAGCTTACTGATGAGTCAGGATGAGAGAAAACTGCGTTCAAGCGCTGCAAATTTCTATGTTTTCAACACTGTGATATTGGGCAACCTATGATAAGAGCGAAATATTCAGAGCTTAATACACCGGCTGCCCGATCTATGACAGCTGACTCACAATCTACCTCTTCAAACTATCCCCGCGGTTCGTCGATGCCATCATCATTGCAGCAGACCTCCTCTGGCGATAAACCTCTATCGCCTCGTACAAAGGCAATTATTCGCGAAGCAGATGAAATTAAACATCTACTTATGCAGCTCTCGTGTTTTTCCCCTGATCAAGCAGAGATGCAGCTTCAGATGCTGGATCAGAGCGAAAAGATTAAGCATTTGAATAGCTTCGGCAAACAGCTCTTGATTCGAATGTTTCGGAGCAATGAGCGGTTTCGGGCATACAAGGTCGATTTTGATAACTACATCCTGAAGCCCGATGTTTTATTCCTAGTTGGAACGTTGTGCGACAGCTTTGACTATATGAATACAAGTCCTATCTATGGATTGAGTGTTCTAGATGTTGGGTGTGGCGCACTATCAACATACGGTCCGCCAGATGGCACTCAAGACTTGCTGCTACAGTTTCATGCCGACCGCCCACCCATCGCGACTGAAATGCTTCAAATGTTGGGAGCTAAAGCCATCGGCCTTGATCCGCGTGCGAACAACTCAGGCGAGTATGCGTATGATGTGGCCTACAAGCACTTTAAAGTTGAGTTTGATGACGTTGATCAGTGGCTTCGAACCACACGACAGAAGTTTGACGTTATTTCTTGCATCAATTTGTTTAATCGGCAGAGTTTTTTATACGACCACCACAGCTATGAAGATGTAGCGACCTTTTTTCAGTCTCTTCGAACGGGTCTTCTTCCTGATGGCTTGTTATATAGCAGTCCACCACTCATTCCATCGTCAGAAGAAAACCGACAAACCAATCGACGCATCTTCACTCGCGCGGGATTTCGAATTTTACATGAAGGCTATTTCTTTATTACGACAAAAGCTTAACCAGACGCTGCCATCTGAAGACGCGTTAGACAGCCATATGCAAGCGCGTTAAACGCAGCAACAAAATTAAGGCTAAGACTCAGGATCCTTAGGATAGTCGCTCAGTTGATTCGTACCAGCGCCTACCCACAGTAGCCGGACTGCCATCAGTGCAAAACCAATAGCTGCGATCGACTTGACCCACCTCACGGGTAATAGTTGAGCCGTACCCTCTCCAACCCACACGCCTAAAAAGCTAGCTAATAGCAACGCAGACGCGGTTCCTAGAAAAACAACGCGGGTCGATTTTGCATTACTACTGAGAGCGATCGCAGCAAGTTGACTCTTATCACCGAGCTCAGAGATGAAAACCGTCACAAAACTAATCGACAATAGATTCCAATCCATTCAAGTTCGTTTCCAAATGCCAGAGCTGACTACTCAATATTCGTAGGCTGCGTCAGTATTATAGCCACAGTCATCAGCCAGAGACACCATGGTTGGGGAATCAGGCTGCAATTACAACCGCGAGTCGCACATGGCCCAGCTGCAAAATGCACAACCTACAGATGCACAACGTCCCACAATAGCAGCACTGCAATCACCATCAAAATCACACCTGTAGTAGTCTCTAAGGCTTCTATTGAAATGCGATTGGCTAGCCATCGTCCAAGTAGAACCCCAATTAATGATGTGAGGATGAGAGCCGCCCCTGCCCCTCCAAAAACAATCCAAGGGGCTTGAGACTCTGCGCTCATCAGTAACGTAGTAACTTGAGTCTTATCGCCAATTTCTGCAATAAAAATGGTGATGAAGGTGGAAAGAAATAATTTGAACTCTGGTGCTTGCAATGTGTCCTTCACGCTAGGCAACTCCTGACTCACCAGCATTCATTAATAGAAAAGTGTGATTCTGCATATCGGTCATATTTTTCATACAGCACTATGCACCTGAATGAAAAACGATGTTGTGGCCCCTGTCATATCGTTTCTGGGCTGAATACCGCTGCAACTGCAATCAGTACTGAACTGTCAATCAGCATGAACCATGCTAGAAGAGACCGACCTAATAGACTAAAAACTTAACCCAACTGAGAGGTAGTCATCAATCATCTTCCTGTTTGTCCTACCGAAATCAGGTTGGATTTATGGCAGTTACTCCAACCCAACAGCACGAGCAAACTTAAGTTGCTCAAGACTGCGATCGCCATAAGTCGCCTCAATTTGGACTTGGCAGCAGGAAATTGCAAAATCATTCAAGTCTTCTGGTTCCACTCCATAGAGTTCTTGAAAGACATCAGGCTCAACTCTGCAAAATCGAGGGCGTTGCTCATAAATGCCACACTCTCGGGTCACGGGGTCAAAATGCCGACACCATCCATCATCCCCAACTAATGAAAAATAGGTCTCCAAATCATCAGGTGAGAGATACTCGCTCAATTCTGGACGTTCTAACGGATCGAGATAGCAGCAAGCTCCACAGCCTTTAATGCATTGCCAAGTCGCCATGTCTGTTCGTTTGCATCTACAGCTTTACGGATGGGATAGTCCAATCAATATCCGACTCCCTCTTTTGATGGTAGAGCTTTTGGGAGGCATTGCTTACTAGTACTGAAAATATTGTGCCCTGCGGTCATTAAAACACCTTGGTAAGGCTTACCAAGAAGTATGGACTTTGAGTGCAACGTACAACCCCAAGTCCGTACTTCGTGGGTGTGGGTTTGGAAAGATTGCTACGTTCTGTATCTGACATTGAGGAAAAGCCCAAAAGAAAACAACATTACCAGGGGGTATTCAATCAGGTAAAATTATCTCGCAAGCATTACAAACTCACGTTATTTGGTTGTTTTCGGAGGAACGATGGATTCTTTAACTGGCTTAATCAGCAATATCAACTTTGAAGCAATTATTCAGTTGACTCTAGTTGCCGCGATCATGATTTCGGGTCCCATTGTTATTTTTCTGTTGGCAGCCAATAAAGGTGACTTGTAGTCATCAAGCTGCTCCAGCTTTCACCACATCAAGGAGTCAGTTATTGCACCTGATGAAGGGCATCTCAAGAAGCGTTGGCTTCTTGAGATGCCCTTCATCAGGTGCTTTTTGAGTATCAACCATCCAAGACACGGGAACGTCATTCTCAATAGTGAAGATCTGTTCTCAAGGCATTAGGGCATGACGCTAGTGAAACGCCCCAAACGACGAAAGGTAGGGGTTCGCCAGTGCAGTGATGCACTAAAGTGACACGCTGATGCTCTTGTTGAATCCGTTCGAGCAATTCTAAAAAATAGTTGAGCCTTTACCTCGATGCGATCGCCATGGTTCTGATTAGAGCCGCATGGTTCGCAGGGCATCACGATGATGTAGATTGTCCCGATATAATGGTGCTTACTTGAGTCTGCAATCACTCAGCCGATGCTAAGCGGCGAAGCTGTTCTCATGGTTTTCCATGACACAACAGCGGATTATGAATCAAGGAACGTAGAGTTTGGAGCCAGATGTGCTGGATAAAAAGAATAAGCGTTGGTTTATAAATGCAGTTCTCATTATCGCTGTTGTCGCATTTGCCGGCTTTTCGCTCGCACTGCCGTTAAGTCGAGCGTTTCAAGATAATCAACATGGCTACGACGCAGAAAACTCTCCTCATACTGGAGCTGCTGGTTCTGATTTAGAGGCACAAGCTCGGAGCTATGAAGTTGTTCTGGAACGAGAACCAGATAATGAAGTTGTCCTCCGCGGGCTATTGCAAACTCGCGTTCAAATGGGTGACGTAGAAGGCGCGATCGACCCCCTTGAACGTCTTGTTAACCTCTATCCAGAGCGCACTGACTACGCCATCTTATTAGGACAGGCCAAGCAAGAAATTGGCGATCGAGAGGGAGCTGCAGAAGTCTTCCGGGATGTTTTATCCGGGAGCCCAGGAAACATGAGGGCAATGCAAAGCTTAGTTGGGCTACTGGTTCAAGAAGGTCGCCCTGAATCAGCCATCGGCTTATTGGAAGATACCCTCAAAACGGCAAATGACTTAAATCAAATTCAAGCAGGCAGCGTTGACGTTGCCTCGGTGCAGTTATTGCTTGGGCAAGTTTATGTTGAACTTGGTCGGGACGATGAAGCATTAGCAATCTACGATGAAGCCATTGGCTCTAGCGAGGAAGATTTCCGGCCTATTTTAAGCAAGGCAATTCTACTCCAAACGCTAGGCCGTGATGACGAAGCTCAACCGCTCTTTTCCTCTGCTGAAGCCCTAGCGCCTGCTGAGTTCAAAGACGAAATTCAGCGTCTTGCGGCAGGTGAATCCGAGGAAGAATTAGATTCTGCAACACCGTTGACCCCAGACATAACAGACGATTCTGATGCGACGATTCTGGAGGACGATGAAAATGCAACTGACGTTGATGAGGACACTGTGCCTGTCGAATCAGAGCCAGAAACAGACTCACCTTAATCCTTCACTCTAATTAAACTCGCTAAGGATTCACAAAGATGGATTGAGCAGTATGAAATGAGGAAAAGCCTGACCTTACAAGCCCCCAAGAAGGTCAGGCGGCTACCTGTAAGGATGTATTCTTTACAAGAGAGTGTTGCAGAAATTGCCCCCAAATTGCTCCACTCTCTCGAACATATCCTTCAGAAGTTATATTCATTCTCATCTTCTGAGTCGGAATAAGCGTCACAGAGAGTACCGAAAACAATGTAATTGTTTTCAGCTTTCGGTGCGTATGATTACGGGAATGTACTCATCTCAATTAGACAGCCTTCTGTTCTTCTTGTTTTAACGTCGTTGCACACTGCGATAAGAATGATGAAAGGGACGAGAAAATTATAGTTCATTTGAACTATAATTTTCTCGTCCCTTTCTGTTCTGCTATGACACGTCGTTTGTTAATCACCCAGCGGCATGTGCTATTCGCTGTCGCCAGTATGGTTCTTTTATCAGCGATAGGCGATCGCCTATCAAGAGATCTAGATCCAGCTCCCTTAAATCAACAGCAATCCATCCAGCGTTTTAGTTCGGAAAATCCAGAGACTGCTAGTGAAGCAACGTCAGATCCAGACTCGCAACCTGAAGCTGCTGATCGTATTCCACAGCAGTCACCAGAGGCGATCGCAGATGCTGTTGATGCGGTCTATCCATCTGTAGTGACCGTCACAGCCCAACCGTCCAGTACACAGCCGTCTGGTGGGATTCACCCCCAATCCTTGGAGCGAGGCGCATCTGTCCGACCTGCCTCTTCATCGACAACTTACGACCTCTCCACTCCAACCCATCCTTACCTATCGACGACTCACTCTGGCTCTGGCGTTGTCGTTGATGACGATGGGTTGATTCTGACAAACGCTCATGTCGTCAGCGACGCGTTAGAAGTTGTCGTCACGCTATGGACTGGAGAGCAGTTAACGGGTCGGGTACTCGGAAAAGATGAGGCCCTTGATCTAGCGCTCATTCAAGTGAACCTCAATGAAATGTCTTCAGTTCAAATGGGAGATTCAAACGACATTCGCGTGGGACAATGGGCGATCGCCATCGGTAATCCCCTTGGACTAGAGCACACTGTAACGGTCGGCATCATCAGTGCTGTCGGAAGACATCGGGATGATGTCAGGCTTACTGGACAAACCAGTAGCTTCATTCAAACCGATGCAGCCATCAATCCAGGAAATTCAGGGGGACCATTATTAAACTATTCAGGGGAGCTCATTGGGATCACGACGGCAAAGCTAAGTGAAGCGCAGGGCATTGGATTCGCAATTCCTGTCAACGAAGCAAAACAGTTTGTCCAGAACATTCTCGACACGCATACCGTTTCTTACACCGATTCACCAGAGATGCTGCATAGCCCTGCTCGGAACTCGTCAGCATTTGGAATTCGGGCAACGGTCATTACCCCAGAGGCAGATGTGCCAAATCAACAGTCGTTTAATTCCTCAATATCACCACGCCATGATGATGTATGGTCGGATCAAGTTCCACCACTTGATTCTGATGACACCCACCCGCCAACGACCTCATCTACCTCTCCAACTATCGTGATCATTGATGTAATCGATAACTCGCCTGCAAGCCGAGCAGGAATCCAAATCGGCGACATCATTCTCGGGATTGACGGACAATCACTCCAAACCCTTGAGGCCCTTAGAGCACAGTTGACTCAATCAACTGATGGCTATCCTCAGACAATCGACATTCTTCGTGATGGTCTTCTGATAACTTTAAATCTGTGACTTGTCGAGTCACAGCACCATCGATTCATCAAAACCACATATGACTGAAATCACCAAGACTCTTGAAACGTGGATAAATGAGTCTCATCGATTTTGGCCTTAAGCGTCAAACGTCAAAACACGCAACGATCCCGGTCACACTACTCCCCGGTTAGAATCCTTAAAATTGTATGGGGTGAACGTTTTCGCCTAGCACCGAGCTTTACTATAGCTTAACGCTGGTATTCACTTACTCACTCAGGACAGTTTTACAGTTAAAGGAGAGTTATGGCTGATTCTTATCCGGTTTGTCAGCTTGGTGATCCTGTCCTCCGTCAGGTTGCTCAACCAATTTACAATGTTCAAGATCGATGGGTTCGCTCGTTACTCGGTCAGTTGCTAGAAACGCTAAATCGCTCCCACGGTGTGGGAATTGCGGCCCCCCAAGTTGGTGTTTCGCGTCGACTATTGATTGTAGCTTCCCATTCTAATCCTCGATACCCGAATGCTCCTGACATGGATCCGACTGCAATGATCAATCCTCATTTGATTGATCACAGCAATCATCTGGTTAAAGATTGGGAAGGATGTTTGAGCGTCCCTGGAATTCGCGCCCTCGTGCCTCGATATTCTGCCGTTGAAGTAGGATACACGGATAAGGACGGGAAGCTGCAGCGCCGAGAGTTTGATGGCTTCGTTGCACGCGTGTTTCAACATGAGCTTGATCATCTCGAAGGTCGAGTGTTTCTCGACAGAGTTGAAACGATGAAAGATGTCATCACAGACTACGAATATCTGAAACGATACGCTGCACTGATTGAATCTTCAGAAGAACCCGTTGCGGTTTAAATATGGTTTCATTCAATCCCTTTTACATCAGCCTCGATGCATTTTTAATCGCCTTTGTTTACCTGCCAATGATATCGATTAGGATTTAGGCAATTTCATCTAATATCCAAACTATTCTGGTTTCGTTACACCATCTTAATTTTCCATGTGAACACACTGGTTCAAATCTATATTGGTCGTCTACCGAAAAAAAGAATGGACGTATCGGCTTTGCCGACACGTCCATTCTTTTTTTAATCTATGCCATTCGCGAATTAATTAAGTCCAATGGTGTTGGACCTAATTAATTCGCAAATGGCATACTGCTAAATTTTGAGCGTTTACGATTGGATCGCTCGAATGATCATGTAAACCGAAAGAGAGACTAAGAGAAGTCGGAACATGATGCTAATAGCGCGATCAGACAGCTTGGGTAATAGTCGAGTTCCAAACTGTGCACCGATAATACCCCCAATCCCTAATGCAAGACCTGGTATCCAGAGAACATTATCATTTCGGGTATGCTCAATCAGCCCTGACGCGGCGATCGCAACAATCGCTCCTAAGCTCGTCTGCACGGCAGCCTTAATCTCTTCTCCTAGAATCAGCATTTGTAGAGGCACCATGACGACTCCACCACCCACGCCAAATAGCCCAGATAAAAGCCCCGCAAGCACTCCAATACCCGCACTTGGTAGTAAATTTCTCAGGCTAAATCGTTTAGTATCTCCTGCTGAAGGCGAGCTCGATGCGATTGGTGGTACGTCTAGTGTTGACGGAACAACTTGTCCGTTAGCTGATACCACGGCCTGAGTTGGGCGATCGCCGTCCATCTCGGAACTTGTTTTTTTCTTGCGTTGAAGTCGTTTTTTAAGACCGATGAGATAGATGGTGATGATTAAAAGAGTGGCAAATCCCAAAGACAACCAGGTATCTGACATTTTTTCACCCAGCAAAGCACCTCTTTGAGCAGAAAAAACGCCAAATAGAGCGATACTCAGCGATGCGCGCCAATTTAACGTACCGGCCCTCAGGTTACGGATGCTACCAGACATCGCACTTAGAAATACGCCGATTAAACTTGTCGCGGTGGCCTGAATCGTTGTTTGAACACCAGCAAAGATAAGCGCTGGAACCAGCAGTACCCCTCCTCCAATGCCAAGAAGTCCAGCTAGGGTACCCGTCAATATCCCAAACAAGAGCAGGATCCCTAACCCAATTGGAGAATCTAATAACATGCGCGTCCCAGGTGGTGTTTCAGCAAACGTGCTGATAATACCGCAAGACTTCGAATCTTTCAGACTCATTCATCTATTGGTAGCCCATTCAATCAAGCAAAGAGGCGATCGCACGCACCAACTCATGTGCGGTAGACCAGTGCGAATGAGCCATCTCAGTCAAGGCCAAATCAGGGTTACGCACTCACGTGAAAGCTAGATTACGCGATGATCACAGAGTCGACAGGATGCTGAATACAACGAATTGATCGATAATCTCGTCCCGTGTTGAGATATTTCATCAGGGCATTGTATGTCGCAGAATCAACATATGTAATTAATGGTTGTTCTACCATCTTGAACATATCAAACGCCTGCTGAATCCTTTTATCCCATGAATCGACGTGATAAGCGAAGTCTTTATGATTGATTCGACGCCGGCATTTCTGACTCCCACACACACATTGAAAGTCATAGTCCATATTCAAAGCGCCGTAATCATCCGTTAACTCTTCTCCTTTCTGAATATCACGGATCGCAATTTCAAACCCGTATCCTGTTGTCATGCGATTGCTATCACAACTGTGGTTCACATACTTTTCAATGTCCCAGCTAATGACATAAGTTCCATGTTCAAAATATGAGTAACGTTCAATTAAACTCCGATATTCTGGCTTATTCAGTAATGGGCTATCTGGCGCAATCTTAATATCGAGTTCATCCTCAACATAAACAATAGTTCCTTTCGGGATATCAGCTTTTGCAAAAACCCCATACCCCTTCTCGGGACTAATGAATCGAAGTTCAGTATCAGGATGAATCATAGTATTATCTCAGGTAAACTGCATCTCTATTTCTTAGTATTCCCTTTGCTGACAAGAATTAAGTCATTATATTTACGATCTTAGATATCTATCAACCTAAAATGAGCTTCAAAAATAGAGGATATAGACTTACATTATTAACTGCTCTAGTCAGCTATTTTTATTTTGAGGATGAACTCGATATTAAGATTGCGCCAGAT
>JBCBLF010000039.1:10448-26322 GCA_038520475.1 Cyanobacteria bacterium J06627_8 | reverse complement strand
CATCCAGAGCGCGCGACGTCTCGTTAGTGAAGGCAACCATAGTTGACTCATATCAACTCCTGAAATGCAACGTAATGTAAGACCTGTAGAATGATATGGATGAGTTGTCAGTGGCTCGACACCCATCTACAAAATTTCTCTAGATTCTAGATATAGCACTGCTCACGTGAGTGAAGCGCGGGCTTAAAGCGTAGCACGCTACAACATCGGCTTTGCACTTTTGCTTCCGCGCTTAACGACGCTGATTGTTGCTATGGGGTTCTCTGATACGAATTTATTGAACTGTTGTAAGTCCTGATGGTAGATACTTAACCGGATCTCTCTGTTTTAAGGTGTTTTAAGGGATACAAAACTATTCCTGTATTGAGAAAACTTTGTTTGGTCGACTGGGTGCTATCTAATCTCCTCGAAGGGAATGAACGACCTCCCGCTTGATGTCGATGAATCGGGTCGATAACTTGATATCCAGTTCTCGATGCTCTGGCAAATCAACTATTACTTCGTGCTGGAGACGACCCGGCTGGGCACTCATGATGTGAACACGCTGGGACAAAAAGATAGCTTCTTCAACATCGTGCGTAATCATCAAGATGGTGGTGTGCGTGTGTTCCCATAGCTCTAGCAAAAATTGCTGCATTTGCTCTTTGGTCTGGGCATCGAGTGCGCCAAAGGGTTCATCCATTAGCAATACATCGGGATCGTTCGCAAGGGCACGGGCGATCGCCACACGCTGCTTCATTCCCCCGGAAAGTTGCTTTGGGTAGGCATGGGCAAAGGGAACAAGGCCCACTACGTTGAGGTAGTAATTGATGCGATCCTGCTGCTCAGCTTTCGGCATATTGCGCAAATTGAGGCCGAAGGCAATGTTCTCTGATACCGTTAACCACGGATAGAGGGTATAGCTCTGAAACACCATGCCTCGATCAGAACCCGGACCTTCAACGACATGCCCATCCACTGAGATGGTTCCAGAGGTTGGCTGAATGAGTCCGGCGATGATGTTGAGGAGCGTCGATTTTCCACATCCAGAGGTTCCGACTAAGCAGGAAAATTCTTTTGGTCGGAGCGCAAGATTGATGTCTTCTAAAACGGTCAGCGACTGACGGTGAGAAACCTGAAAGGTTTTGTAGATGTGTTGAACGCTGAGCTTCGGTAAGCGATTCTCGGGTGTTCCCGTTTCGTGGTCGTCAATCGATGTCGTGGATACATTTCGCATAACAGGTGTGTGCTGTTTGGAATTAGAGCTGCTCAAGTGTGCCTGCTAAAACGGGTGACAGACAGTGAGACAAGCTAGGGGAAAAAACTAAGGGAACTCAAACGCAGCTAACTTCTGTGACCATTGATATGAACGCCTTGAATGATTCATGCCGTTCACATCATTGATGGTGTAAGTGTGTGGCAATGTGCAACTAATCGTTAAGCAATACAATCATTTCTGGAAACTAAGGATATCTATGGGTCTAATGACGGTTAGACGTTGTGTCAGATGCGATCGCCCAACAGAAACTCGTCCCATTTAGAGTATTGCTCGATAGAATATCGCCCAAGAGGAATATTCAGGAGTTTAGCACTGCGGCTTTTAAGAAATGGTTCACTAAGCATCATTCATGTGCAGCTTTCTTTGACCATTTCATTCAGCGACCCGTTGAGTAAAAGCTGTTGTCAGGCTCTAACCCAATTTCCAATGCCTATTCGGACAATTATGAACACAGTAGAAGAAGAGGAGTACATATTATGACGTGGCTTAGGCTTACCAATGAGAAGCTTCAGTTAATGGATGGGTCACGAGAACTGGATCGCGTTTCTACCGAGGAGCTTGACGACGATACCCTTGCTCTAGATATTCCGTTGGATTGGTTGCGAGCAAGCAACGCGCCAAATCAGATGATTATCTCGCTCGAACAGCCGTCAGATGATGATAATTGATGGATGAAAGAGAGCGATCGTAGATTCCGGTGCTTAAGTAACTTGGCAAAGTTGTGCATACACGTCAAACGATGATTTTGGGAGAAAGCCTTGCTCAGCGAGACTTTCTCCCAAAATCATCGTTTGACTTGAGCGCATAGCGCTATATGCTTTATCGACCTGGGAACACGTCATCATATTTTGACTGTTCGTCACCGATGCGCACCGTGTCGTGAACAATGACAAGGGGAGAGGGATCTTCTGAGCGATAACCTGGCTTATACATGCCAATTTTGAAGTGAAAACCGTGCTCAGTGTCGTTATAACAATTGGGTCCGGTTCGATTGACGATTCGGTTGCCGTTTTGCCAAATTTCTAACAATCCATCGTCTTCATAGGACCATTTGGCATGAATGACCCAATCCGTCCACGATCCTTTTGAGTAGGCTCCTTCGTAAATATTGGCAGATTGAATGGTCCCGCCATTTCCGTTTTCGGCGGGTTGAGAAATTGGTGACGCGTCCCATCGACTGAAGATTGACCATATTCCATTCCGCATTTCAATGGATAAAAATGGGCTCCGATCTGGCTCATTCGAATCTGGACTACCTTTGATTTGAGTCACGATAGTGAAGCCGTTATGGTCAGGCCACGAATTCGGAATGTGAGTGCTAAGACCGAACCAGCGTTCAGCTCCAGGGCGTCCGGCAGCAAATTTATTCTTTTCTGCTCGTCGATCCGGATAGGTCAATGTGAATTGTGCAGCTCCTGCTCCTGAGCGAACAGGTGAAGCAACAATCTCGCCTTGACTATTTTCAGTGAATTGAGTCTGGTTCCATCCGGCACCGCCGGCAAACGGTTGAAACGAACCGCTATCAAATGTATCTTCGAAGAGTAAGCTTGTGTTGGCGAGCGAGGTAAGGCAGCCAGCCACGACAACAAGCACCACAGCAATTAGCATCCGAGCAAGAAATTTTAGAATCATCACAGGTCTCACATATCAGCATTTAAAACACGTCTGGTATGAAGAACGTATGATCGATGGTTTGAGTTCCTGCAATACGCTTAGCTTGTTGAGGAATTTATTTTTTTTGGTCTTGCTTTTGTAAGTCCTTAAGGGTTCGGTTGGATGGTTTTAATGCGCTTATCGGATCAGTAATCGCATTGGCCTTTGTTGGGTCAGGAACATGCTCTTTGATCTGGAACTCATGAAACTGTTGATTAAAACGTGTACTGTGGCCTTCAGCGATTCGTTGCATGGCATCTTCTACAATGTGCTGGAATCCACTCTCTCCTCCCCCTTTCACGAGCAAGGCTTCGGCAGGAGTGATCATTAATGTGTCGCCTGGAGCCTGTGGCATTTTTGTATTGTCCATCTCTGCTCCATGATGGACAACTAATCCTCCTTCATAACCCGATAAATTGACGCCGACGTTGTAGTCAATTGCTGCACCAAGCCCGCCAGGACTGGTTGCTCCGACGCCGTCTCGATTTGCTATGTCCTCTTGTCCATAACGAAGGGTTTCACTGAAAATCTGGTAGATATCATAGTCACCGACAATGGGTAATTCCTTCGTTATGCTGACAAGATACTCTTTATCGTTGGGCTGACCAGTAAGAACCTTTTTGAGGTGTGCTTTTTGATCTTCTGTTCCAAAGTTTTTGAGATCTCCTACTTTCTTTGGTTGATGATTATCGATGCTTTTCTTATCTGTTAGTTCTTTTAGCTGATCTTTAATCGCCTGGCGCGTTTTGTCTTTTCGTCTTAGGCCTAAAGACTTACAATTTCCTCCGTGACCTTTCTTATTAAATTGATCAATAGGAACTAACCCTGTTGTTGTTTCACTCTTTAATTTGATCGAGAAAGGCTTTGTTGGAAAGTTTGCTTTTTGATGGGCGATCGATTGAGCTGCTGTCTCAGGCTTATCTGCAACTGCTCTGATAGACACAGCTTCACCACCTCGCAGTCCTGCGACTTGCTGCATCGCCTCTAGATTTTGAGGCAGAACGCCTAGCGTTTTTATTGCTTCGGCTTCCTTCGGTTGTTGCTTGTCTTCTTTACGTTTCTCTTTAAGACCCAATAATCGCTCCAGAGTATCTAAGTGCTTACGTTTACTTTCGTCAAGAGCTTTTTTATCTGTCGCTTTGAAAGATTCAACGTATTCTCTTAGCTTATGAGAAATACATTCAACGAGTTCTTCATTAAGCTGGGTCCAAGATGCATTAGGTTCTTGTGCTCTTGTTTGTAACTCAGTGGCTTTTTCATCAACAACCGTGTGCTGTCCTGCACTTCGAAGAATCTTGTAAAACTCACTTTGTTTGATGCCGTCGATAAATCCGCCAACACGCTGAACATTTTCCTGCTGTTCCCTCCGCTGCCGAATCTGCCGCTCTTCGTCAGCAGCGCTTGTTTCCATCGTCATGTAATGTTCTTGAGGAAGAGCAGTTACGCCTCTTTGACTTTGTTTCGGAACATGACTAAAGGCGCTATTTGGCCTTGTTGGAGGAGTCGTTTGAGGAAGTCTATGTTTCTTAGTAACAGGGCCTACGGTGCTTGAGTGCTCAGTGGCAGCAGAGAGAGCTGGAAGTGTCCCATTACCAAATACTCCAGGGGCACGATTTCCTCTTATCCCTAGTCCAACATTGGATGCTCCAGTTGATGAGAGTGGTGGTAAAGCGCCACTAGGTTCATTCTGATCTGTAGATTGTTGACCCAATCTCCTTCCACGCATCATTCGTTGAATAGTTTGAGTACCCTGTTGTACGACGTGAGTTAGCTCATGGGCCAGTAGTCCTTGTCCATCTCGATTTTGAGGCTGATATTCTCCTTTTCTGAAGAAAATATCTTTCCCGGTTGTGAAAGCCCTCGAACCCATGGATTGGTTCAATTGGTCTGACTGTTCGTCTTCGTGAATGCTGACATCATGGAAATCGTTGCCGAAAGCGCTTTCCATTGGTTCTCGAACATCGTCAGATAGGTTGCTTCCTTGGCCCTGTTTTTGCTCGATGACCTTTTCTGCGGAACCTGGAACCGTTTCTTTCTCAGACTTAGCACCTTCTCTCTGAACCAAAGGGTGAATGTCTAGGCCAAGTGAATTGGAATGCTTTCGACGTTTTTTTCGTCGCCCTGATATCGGAAGATTACTCGGCTGATTGACATGATCAACAACTTGAGCAGAGACTCGATCCGCTTCTTGTTCATAGGTGTCATTGGGTTCACCTAGTGCAAGCTTAGTCTGAACCGTTGGAAGAGATTCGTGATGATGTGGAGTAGGCTCAGGTCTATCTCGGGTTGATGAATCCGAAAAGACAGCATATTGGTTGAAGCGATGACCAAATCGTTGTGCTTTTCCCAAGGCATGACGTGTTGGAGGGATTGGCATTGCCTGTATCTGCTCATTCTTTGCTTGAAGACGAATGGGCTGGGCGTCAAAAATGCTGCTTTGGTTGACAGTCTCTTCGAAATTGGAACCTTTCCGACGTTCACGAATGCGCTTGCGTATCTTGGCCATATCTTGATAAAGCAATGACGGCTGCTTGTACCTGGCTATGTAATAACTGCTACATCGCTTAGGTAATTTGCAGTCTATCCACTGCTGTTTCGATCAGACATGAGTGCTTCCACCGAACTGCCTACCACCTCTGCAAATGCAGCAATATTCAGATGACTGACACTCACGCATTGAGACCCATTCACATATTGAGACCCATACATTAACGCTGAAGTGATTAGCGAATCAAGCTGAGTGACGATCCATTGGTGTCTTTTGTTACCTCAATGCGGGTTTGGAAGGCTTCTTTGAGATGTGGCATGTGGGTCACTGTGAGGATGCAGGCAAAGTCTGATGCGATCGCATTGATGGCGCTGACTAGGCGATCGCATCCCTGTTGATCCTGTGTGCCGAATCCTTCATCGATAATCAGCATCTGCAATGCTGTACCTGATCGTTGGGCCAAAAGACGCGCAAGGGCAAGCCGAATTGAAAAATTAACGCGAAAGGCTTCACCACCGGAGTAGGTTTCATATGAGCGGGTGCCTTGGGTATCAGCAATGAGAATGTCGAGAGTATCGATCAGTTTTGTCGCAATTTTACGAGATGCACGAGTTTGGCTCTTGCTTGCTCGCTGGGTGACGAATTGAATATGCAGTTGGCTTCCGCTCAGTTGTCCAAGAATTCGATTTGATTCGGTTTCTAACTGGGGCAGGATGTTTTCAATCATCAATGCTTGAATTCCATTTTTTCCGAAGGCTGTGGTCAGCTCTTGATAAATCCGAGTTTGATAGTGGAGGTGCTGTTGCTGCTGCTGATATTCCTGATATTGACGATTTAGGGCGTCAAACTGCTGTTGCTGTTGTTGCAGTCGTCCGAGTTGGGCGATCGCCTCATCAAGGTGCGATCGCCGCTGCTGAATTTGAGTTTCTAAATCATCAATTGACGCTTGGCAATCCGGGTGAGTGGATAAGTGATGTTGGGTGTCAGTGATTTTTTGCTTTAGGGCCTGACTTTTTTGACGGGTATGTTCAAGTCGCTGGGCGATTGCCTGTACGCTTTCGGTGAGAATGGGTCGCTGCTGCTGCGCCTGTTGTAGCTCTTGGTAGTGTAGATTTGAAGCTTGCATCTGGCGCAGTGATTTCCGCACCTGTGCGTGGCGCTCAGCATCGTAGGATAAACGCTGAATGTCGTGTTCTAAAGCATCAAGGTTTCGCTGAGTGTCAGACCCTTGGAGGTTATTGAGCTGAACATGAAGCTGTTTTCGCTCAGCTTCCAAGGTGTGCTGTTGATGGTTCAGATGCGATCGCCGCTTTTCCGCCTGTTGAATTTCTGCTGCCTTGATTTCAGCCCAGCGCCATCGATCGACCTGTCCTCTCGCAAGGGCGTGGTTGCGCTCATCATATTGGAGCTGGTCAAGGGTTTGAGTGATGGCCTGAAGCTCTTCACGGAGCTCTAGACTATGATCGTCTTGCTGGAGACTTCGTTCGAGATTGGCCTTTTGATGGAGTAAGGTCTCAAGCTGTTGCTGATTCTGTTTAGCGGTTTGGAGCTGGGCATAAACCCTTCCTTGATGCTGTAACACCTGATCGTATGCAGCAAGTTCACGCTCTAAATCACAATATTCCTGCCGCAAAATCTGGATCTCTTTCTCAGATGCAGATAGCTGTTCTCGAATAACCCAAAGCTGGCTGCGAATCTCTCGATGTTCTTCATCCTGTTGGGTGAGCACGTTTTGCCAATGCTGGGCATCTAATGGGCGATCGCATACTGGACACGGTGGAAATGTTGTTCTCCCCGGACTGATGATTTCGTCACGCTCTGCTTCATCCTTTATGCCTGCATCATCCTTTGTTCCGCTCTTTAACCAATGCAGCTTATGGTCAACCTCTGCAAGCTGGCGCTCAAGTTCTCGCTGACGTTCTTGTAATCGTTCCATGAAGCTCCGTCGCTCGATGCCACGCTCTCGAACCTGTTGCTGATAGTGACGACGCTTTTCTAGATACTCCAATTGACTGATGAGGCTGGTCAGCTCTTGCTGGAGGCTCGTTTGCTCGGTTTGACGTCGCTCAAGATGATTTGTCGATGATTGGAGATCGTCTAACTGAGTGCTCAGGCGAATGTGCTGTTGCTGAATGTATTGTTGAATCTGCTGTTTGCGTTGAATTAAGGGTACGGCTTGCGTTTGTCGATGGTCGAACCTTGCAAGCTGCTGCTTGGCATCGCGCAGATAAGCTAGTCCCTCGTCGACTTGGCCTCGTTTCTGCACAATGTGCTCAATCTCTTGTTGTTGCTGAGTGAGTACCTCAAGCTGTCCATCAACGGTGCGGAGTTGGTCATGAATATGGGCGATCGCTTCAGAGTGCTCTTGCTTTAGTGTTTGGTAGCGCTGATACGTGTGTTGGTGCTGCTGAAATAGGTCAGAGAGGTGTTCTTCTTCTCGTTGCAAAGCTTGAAATTGATGGTACTCATGGGTAATCACTTCAGCTCGATCGATAATGGCATCTAACGCTTGACACTGATGGTGAAGGGTTACGGTTTCCTGCTGGAGGCGATCGCTTTCCTGCTGCATGTACTGATACTGCTGCTGAAGTAGGGTTTGGTCGCGACTCCAGGCTTGACGTTGCTGCTGTTGAGCACAGAGCACCTTCAGTTGTTCATGATCCTCATTCTGCTGATGCTGTAAAGCTGCTTGCTTATCTTCAAGCTGGGTGATGTGTGAGTGAATAGCCGGTTCATTGTTGAGCTGATGCTTGATTGACTCAATGGTTTTTCTTACGGCATCTAATTCGGCTTTAACCTGGCGCGATCGCTCGCGCGCTTTTTCAGCCAAGGCTTCGTATTGGTTGAGCTTGAGTAAATCTGAGAGAATCTTTTTGCGCTCACTGGGCCGTTTTTGCATAAACTCATCGGCCCGTCCTTGTCGCAGATAGGCAGAGTTGATAAATGTGTCATAGTCGAGCCGGATGTGATGTTGAATGAGATCTTGGGTGGCTCGCATTCCCCGACCTGTTAGGGTTCGATAGCCTGTATCTGTCTTGACCTGAAATTCTAGAGCCGATCCGCGCTTTCGGTAGCGGGTTCGGATGATGCGATACGACTGCTGATGGCAGATGAAAGTGAACGTAACCTGGGTTTCGACCTCACCCATGTGAATGACATCGTCATCCGTCGTCGCACGACTCTGACCCCAGACAACCCAGGCGATCGCCTCCAATAATGACGATTTCCCAGCACCATTTGCACCACACACACATGCGACGTGCAAGCCACGGAAATCTAAAGTGGCATCTCGATAGCTCAGGAAATTCTTTAGCCGAAGCTGAACCGGAATCATAGCCCATCACAGATAACCGATTCCTCTACTGTATCAGTACATCAGAACTTTAATACATGGGAACTCATGCCGTTTTTTCTAGCGTGATGAAGAAGTGGATATCGTTGTGAGCGTCCAGAGCCCACAACAATGTCCTAAGCCTAATGGGTGTGGCGATACTCATTCTTCGAATTGGCCCATGATCTGATTGTTTTAGGGCTCGTCTACCAGGCCGACGCTACAACAATTTTTCATGTATCTATTTCAGAAAAATAGTGTCAATTCAAGGTAATTATTGATGGTTTCTCATTCGTTGATGAAGCAAATAAAAAGAAGGTCAGCTCTTGTTGTGTTCAGTTCATTTAGACTTCTGATCCCTATCAATATCTTTATCAAAGCTTGCTTTTCGGAGAGACATATCTCTAAAAAAGAGAGGGCAAGATAGACATATCGTCAACTGTTTGAAGAAGGAAAAAGGGTTCCTATCATCTCATTTTCTCTTTCCTAAATCTGAGATTGGGACGATGGATTGAATCTAGCTGAGATAACAGGAGCATGATATGCAAATGATTAGTCGACCCAAACCGGAAGTTGGTGAAACATGGATATATATTACTGGCCAGCGATATGAAATTGTATCTGTGAGAATTGACTCAGAAACAGATCAAGAGGAAGTTATTTATCGAGAATACGGTAGTCGATCTCCGCTTTGGAGACTGGATATGGATGACTTCATGGCGACATTAGGTAATGACGGAGATACGGTTACTTGCTTTTTTCAGAGAATTTAATTAGATAGAGCACGTTGCTTTTATTGATTGTTTAAGCTGGCTTTTGGAACAAATATAATTTAATTTCGTCAGCGAAATCTGCATGCAAAATTGCATCTTTGTAGCAACGACTGAGTGAGTTGAAAAAATGCTGTATCCGGCGAGTGAGAGTTGTTGAAATGCTACGGACTGAGCTTTAATCCTCAACAACACAAGGCGATATGATGGCACAGGGAACGTTGTTGTTCGTTTGCGTGTCTAGACGTTTATGTCGGATTTGCTACTGATTCTCAGTCTAGGTTTTTTAGGAAGTTTCGGTCACTGTGTCAGCATGTGTGGCCCACTTACGGTCGCATTTTCGGTAACAGCCTCTCGCCAGGATAACGCCGTTGACACTCGTTCAGCGATCGCCGAAAAACATTCAGATGGCTTAGCGGTATCTCCCTCACGCTGGAGTCATGTTCGATTCCATCTGTTGCTTAATCTGGGGCGATTGTTGAGCTACGTGGTGGTCGGTGCGTGTTTAGGTGCGTTGGGGGGCATGGTTGTTTGGAGTGGCCAGTTGGCTGGTGTCGGCAGCGGTTTACGACGAGCGATCGCCTTGATCACGGGTTTCCTCCTAATCTGGTTCGGTGTCCGTCAGGTTTGGCCTGCATTGCTTCCGAAACTCCCACTCAGCATGCTGAGTCAGATGCGTATTCATCGCTGGGTCGAGCAGACCATGAATCAAATTGCGGCGAGTCAGCATATCCTTAAAGCCACTGTATTGGGTATGGTTTGGGGATTCATGCCGTGTGGATTTTTATTTGCAGCTCAGCTTAAGGCAGCTGGTGAAAGTGACCCAGTACGAGGGGCGCTGGTCATGTTGGCTTTTGGAATGGGTACCTTGCCCTCGATGATCGGGGTTGGTGTGGTCAGTTCTATCCTCAGTCAAAATCGCCGAAGTCAATTGTTTCGCGCAGGGGGCGTGGTAGCGATCGCCATTGGTCTGTTGACCGTCATCCGGACGGGTGATCTGATGGTTGACTACACAGCGTATGGTGCGCTTGTCTGCCTTATCTTGGCACTAATAGCCCGCCCAATCAGCCGTGTATGGCCTGCGCTATTAAAGTATCGACGAGCGTTGGGTGTTGGTGGATTTGTCTTGTCGGTTGCTCATCTGATTCATCGGGTTGAGCATACATGGGAGTGGAACGTGAATGCGTTATTCTTCATGCCGATTGCGCACCAACAGGGGATTATCATCGGCTTAGTTAGTTTGTTGCTACTGGTTCCTCTGACCCTAACAAGTTTCGATAGTGCTCAGCGCTATCTAGGCAATCGCTGGCGCAAACTTCACCTGCTATCGATTCCAGCTTTACTGTTAGCGACTGTACATACGGTGATGGTCGGGTCGAGTTTCTTGGGTAGTTTTCAGCTAACATGGCTGAATTACACTTTAACGGCTGCACTACTACTGTCGGTCATCGGTGTCTTTTTAGTGCGATCGCCTTGGGTTTGGTCTATTCTCTCCATTCAGCAGCTCTATGCGTCACCTCACAGCAAATCTGTATCCTCTAATTACTCTGCGTCAGTGGAATCATCTGCTACTCACCACTGCGATGATGGGGCTATCCGTCACGGTCGCTCAGCCCGTGTTAGCTCACCAAACCGAAACGTCTGAGGATATCGGGGTCACGCTTCATATTGAACCAAACGATAGTCCACGAGCTGGAGAACCAAGCCTGACCTGGTTTGCACTGACTCGACGGGGTGGAGCCATCGTACCGCTAGCGTCGTGTGACTGTGCCCTAACCGTTCAAACGGTTCCAGATGGCCAGATTGTTGATGAACCTCCGCTAGAAGCAGTTTCAGCTGAGGGCTATGACGGTATCCCTGGCGCGCTCATCACATTTCCTCAGATTGGCGCATACGAACTCGTCCTTGAGGGCCGTCCAACCACTCCAGATGACTTCATTCCTTTCGAGTTTCAATTTGATGTCACGGTTGCAACGGGAGCATCCATCTCGCCATCCACTGAAACCCCTGATTCTGCTAGCGAAGAGATAGATACTGAGTCAGCAACTGTTGATGACTCGGGGGCGGGCGATTTGGCTGAACAACAGGCAAATGCGTCTCAGGAGAACTCTGTAGACACTTCATCTGGCGATCAACAGTTGTCTCCAGAAACGGTTGCCGGCCCAGTAATTTGGGCTGCTGTTGTTGGGGGAATACTGGTGGCGGCGATCGCCCTTTGGAAATTTATGCAACTGAACCGCAGCCAGCAGAACAACTGAGTCGGCCAGTTAGACCGAGCAGCTGATTAGGCTGGGATTGACACGATTGTCATAGCTAGCTGAATGCTTATGATTGCACAGGTGAGACTGAGGCAAGTCCACTACTCGTGCGACGACATGAATGAATGTGTTTTATGCTGGAAAGGCAATCTGACTGATTGATCTGCACTATGCAAATTTATCTGGATTACAGTGCAACAACGCCAACTCGCCCTGAGGCGATCGCCCTCATGCAGGAGGTAATGGCGGAGCAATGGGGAAATCCATCGAGTCTCCACACTTGGGGAGGACGATCCGCAACGGTGATCGAGCGGGCTCGATATCAAGTTGCTGAGTTGATTGGAACCGCCAATCCAGAGTCTGTCATTTTTACGTCTGGTGGAACAGAGGCTGACAACATTGCCCTGATGGGTGTTGCGAGAAACTACAGCGTTCCTCAGCACATCATTATTTCGAGTGTGGAGCATTCGGCGATTTCTGAACCTGCGCGGTTACTTGAGCAATGGGGATGGGATGTCACGCGACTGCCCGTCAATCGAGACGGACGAGTTAATCCGATGGATTTGCAGCTTGCTCTGCGTCCGAACACGGTTTTAGTCTCTGTGATTTACGGACAAAGCGAAATTGGCACTCTACAGCCGATCGAATCGCTTGGGGCGATCGCCCAAGCCCATGGCGCGCTCTTTCATACGGATGCGGTTCAAGTCGCAGGTCGGCTGCCGATTCAAGTGCAACAGTTGCCGATCGACTTGCTATCCCTTTCGAGTCATAAGCTGTACGGACCCCAAGGCGTTGGAGCCCTCTACATTCGTCCAGGAGTACAGATGAAACCGCTGACCTTGGGCGGAGGGCAAGAACGCAATCTTCGTTCGGGAACTCAAGCCGTATCAGCCATTGCAGGATTTGGGCTAGCTGCTGAACTAGCGGGCAACGAGATGGAAGATGAAACCCTTCGGCTTCGACAGCTACGCGATCGCCTATTTGATCGTCTCAAAGCCGTTGAAGAGTTGGTTCCGACTGGCGATCGCATTCACCGCCTGCCGCATCACATTAGCTTTTATCTCGCCCATGCTGACGGTGAAAGGCTGAGTGGTAAGACACTCGTGCGTCAAATGAATTTGGCTGGCATTGGCATCAGTGCCGGTTCTGCTTGCCACAGTGGGAAGTTATCTCCAAGTCCAATATTGAAAGCAATGGGCTATGGCGATCGTCAGGCTAAGTCAGGCATTCGCATGACGTTGGGTAAGCATACGGCTGAAGCGGATATTGACTGGACGGCGATCGCGCTGAAACAAATTGTGGAGCGATTATCCCCCGAATCAGTTCTCTTGGCCCGATAGCGCTGATTGTATGGTTGTCGCTTGCCGAGTCGGTTACAGAGTGCTGTAAGTTCTAATATGCTGGAATACTTTGCGCAGCAACGTCTTTCAAGAAATTAGGTCCGCAAACTACAGCACATACAAAAGTTAGCGCCCGACTAGGGCGCTAACTTTTGTATGTGCTTATTTAAGAATTGGATCTCACTCTACTCACCACTTAAGGAAAATGGGAGTACCCAAAAAATACGTAACGATTAGATTTCGTACATGCGAGCTTCAGGAGCTTCGGGGTATGCTGTGCAATAATCTTCGAATGTATTTTTGACTTTGAGTTTTTGATCAGCTCGGGCCGCCATTAACTCTTCGACGATATCCCATGCTACGGCAGCTTCTGGTGATGAAACGCCGGAGATTTCGGTAATCATACGTGCATAATCGCGAGCTTCCTGAATCTGAACCTGAAGCGATTTTTGACTTGTAGACGTCGATGATGGAGAAGCCTGTGGTCTAACAAACTTTCGGATAGATTGAACCATATCCTAGTCCTCTGTTGATTAAATGAATGGATAAGTGGGTTTCAGGCGATGTCCTTTCATAGGGCAATAACTAGGCGATCGCATCAACAAAATCGACAGAGCTTTCCTTTAACCCATCTACCTTTCACTATATTCATAAACACAGGAAATAAGTGTACTCCGTGAACATAAGAAAATATTATTTATCGTAACGCGATGTTTCGCTGTGTAATGTTTGTCGCGCCTTTTGTAATGATTCAGATGTTGCTGCTAAAGCTTGCAAATTTCAAGAGTGATAGAAGGTTGCGTAACGTCTCCCAAAAGTATTCTGTTTAACCAATGCGTGTAGCGTCGCACTATCAGCTTGAAGAGTCGCACTATTAGTTCGAAGAATTGTTGTGGGATCTAATGTTCTAAAATCCATTCAATGTTCGGGTTCTGGAGGATAACTGGTGTATCTCTTTCAAGAAGTTACGTGAGCCGTATGAATTGACACATGGAGAGGTGTCACACGCGGAGGTGTCACATGCTGGCGTAGCATGTTCAGAATTCTCTCTATTTGAGTTGACGCAAGATGTTTTAAGTGCCGTTTGTCTAGTCCGCTATCACTCACAACACATCGCTAGATGCAGTGGATTCGCGTCAGTCTGCTCATCATAGAACGCGTTCAGGTGCCTGCTTGAATGTGTCATCTATATGAGGGCAGGGTTCAACTGTTCGTCGAAAGAGGATGGGCAATTCGTGGGTCTGAATCGGTGTTTTATGCCGAAGCGATCGCTTCGGCATAAAACAACCCCATAGACAGTTGAAAGAGTGGTTCACTCTCCGCACAAAAGCACTGGATTTCAAAATATCGTGTAATCACTGATGAATCCTCTCTCCCCCGGCTGTACAAGCTGGGGATTTTTTTTGGAAACGTGGCGCTCTTATGCTTCAGATGTAAGGCAATGTGAGCATTGCTTCGCGGTGTAATCCCTTTGGTGTGGCATCTTCGTCTTGATGTAGACGGAATGCTATTCTGCTAAAGCAATCGGGAGAAGAGTTGTTCAAACATCAAGGAATGATAGGTGTTTGAATGCATGTGTGTGCGGAAACTCTTGCAGATTTCTCGGCAAACCATCGAGGAAAGGGTGAACATGGCTGGGCTACTATTCAAGGGACTTTCATTGTGGGCAAGACGGGCACAGGCTCGATTTCTAAAAAAGACACCCTATGCGGATCAGATCCAGCTGTCGTTTTTTCATTCACTTCTTCGCCATCATCAGCATACGAGTTATGGCCGAGAACATGATTTTTCGAACATTAAAACGATTGAACAGTATCAGGCGCTGGTTCCTGTGAGGCCGTATTCTCACTTTGAGCCTTACGTCAACCGAATTGCTAATGGTGAGCCAAATGTTTTAGTGGCAGATCCGCCCATTTTTATGAATATGACGAGCGGATCGACTGGAAACAAAAAACTTATTCCAGTCACAATGCGATCGCGACGCGCCATTTCCAATGCAACCCAAACAGCGATGGGGTTCGTTGCAGCGGCGGCCCAGCAGCACAATCGTCCATTCGGAAAAATGCTGTATAGCGGGTCTGCAAAAGCGGTCGGAACAACTCCTGGGGGCATCATCTATGGACCCGTAAGTACTGGAGATTTGAAACTGTCGAATGGTTTATATCGTCAAGTATTTGCCTATCCCTTTGAAGCGTTGCAAGTTGGCAACCTTGAAGATCGTAGCTACATCTGCTTGTTATTTGCGCTCAGCGAAGCTCGATTACGGATCATTAGCGCGACGTTTCCGATTTTGGCGCTGCGATTAACGCAAGACTTAGAAAAATGGACGGATGAGCTACTGCACGATTTAGAAACAGGAGAAATCTCCCAGCGGTTGAAGCTTGAGCCAGCGCTGCGCGATCGCCTCGAAGCCCAGTGGCGGCCACAACCCCGTCGAGCAACTGCCTTGCGGCAAGTGTTTCAAGCAAGTGGCCGGTTGACCCCGATTCAGATATGGCCTCAGCTATCGTTCATCATTACGGCGCGTGGCGGTACGTCTGATGTTTATTTTGAGCGATTTCCAGACTACTTTGGCGATACACCAATTTTTGGAGGCACCTATGCCTCAGCCGAGGCGACCTATGGCGTTCATCGAGCATTCAATACAGACGATGTGTTGTTGGCTTTAGAGAGCGGATTCTACGAATTTATTCCAGAAGATCAATGGGATGTCGAACACCCGAAAACAGTACTGCCGTGGAACGTAACTGTAGGCGATCGCTATCGAATTGTCGTG
>JBCBLF010000039.1:0-10350 GCA_038520475.1 Cyanobacteria bacterium J06627_8 | reverse complement strand
CTACTGGGTCAATATTGAATTGGCAAATGGTTATCAACTCCGCAACCCGAATACGTTTATCAAAGCCTTCGATGAAGAACTGCAAGATGTTCACTTCTCATATAGAGTTAAACGTCCTGAGCAGGTTCCTGCGCCTCAACTTCGTATCCTGGCGCCTGGTAGTTTTGCTCAGCTACGCCAGCGTTTAGTTAATCAAGGAGTCTCTGAGGTTCAGATTAAGTTCCCGCTGGTTACGGCCAATCGGGATTTCCTCTCTGGATTTAAAATTCAGGCAGAAGCCCGATCAGATGAATAAATTAGAACTGGCGAGAATTTTAGGTGATGTAGCCCACTATTGCCTGTAAGAATGCATCAGGTACAACTGAGGTGATAGCTTTAGCTGATGTGGGCACTTATTGTTTACTCAGTACGTCTATGAAATTCATGCATGAATGCCAGCATAGCCAAAGTTTTATCTAGGGCGAAAGTTTAGCTAGGGCGATCGCCCCCTCTTCAGTGTGTGCAGACTTTTGATCTACAGTGTTTGGATAACGGAATCAACCATGGTTCTTTTGTCAATACGGATGGGCATCTTAGTTAAGGAATAACATGAGCTCGTTTGATTGCGATAAAGACGTACTGGTGAAGAGAAGAACTAAGGAATTTAAGGAATGACGGAACGAAAAGTAGCGCTAATTACAGGTATCACTGGACAGGATGGCTCCTATTTAAGTGAATTGTTGCTTGAAAAGGACTATGAGGTTCATGGCATCATCCGACGCACCTCTACGTTTAACACCGATCGCATTGATCACATCTACGAAGATCCGCACAAACAAGATGCTCGGTTGTTCTTGCACTACGGTGACTTGACCGATGGCACTACTCTCCGCCGCATTCTAGAAGAGGTAAAGCCCGTCGAGATCTATAACCTGGGTGCACAGTCTCACGTTCGAGTCAGCTTTGATGCTCCAGAATATACTGCTGATGCCGTTGGCATGGGAGTGCTTCGACTCCTCGAAGCGATTCGAGACTATCGAAATCGAACAGGCATTGAGGTGCGCTATTACCAGGCAGGCTCTTCTGAAATGTTTGGTAAGGTTCAAGAAGTGCCTCAGAAGGAGACGACTCCTTTTTATCCTCGTAGCCCCTACGCTTGCGCAAAGGTCTACGCTCACTGGCAGACAGTCAACCACCGCGAGTCGTATGAAATGTTTACCTGCAACGGAATTTTGTTCAACCATGAGTCGCCTCGACGAGGTGAGACATTCGTTACTCGGAAAATCACTCGCGCGGTCGCCCGAATTGTGGCAGGTCAACAAAAGAAACTATACATGGGTAACCTCGATTCAAAGCGAGATTGGGGATATGCGAAGGACTATGTGAGAGCTATGTGGTTGATGCTTCAACAAGACAAGCCTGACGATTATGTAGTGGCAACGGGGGAAACATATTCTGTTAAGCAGTTTTTAGAAATGGCTTTTGGCTATGTCAACTTAAACTGGCAAGATTATGTTGAGTTTGATGAGCGTTATCTCCGTCCGGCTGAAGTGGATTTGCTAATTGGTGATCCAACAAAAGCAAAAGAAAAACTGGGCTGGGAGCCATCCGTGACCTTAGAAGGTTTGGTTGCACTCATGGTTGAGGCTGATCTTAAGTCTTTGGGACTCATTTCTGTGAATGGCAGTGTGAGTGAAGCCAATCGAGAACTGGCTACAACTCGTTCCGGAGTTGCGGGTATATCGATGTAAGCTGTCTCAGAGCTATTGATCTGGACAGGTAATCCTTAAAGGGTGGGTATCGTTTCCCGATGTACGAGTAGGGTGCAATGAGGCTGTTATCCATTGCAGTTTTGTTTACCTTGAAGCCGGGGGTGCCGCATCGAATGTATGCATCTTCTAGTTCATATTAAGGAGGCGTGACCGTTCTAGCCTCCTAGCCTCCTAGCAGTACTTGAAGGCTCTTGGGTATGACTGGATAGCACGCCTTCACACTCCATCACGGCAATGCTGACAGATGGCGTCGGTTGGATTAGAGATGAAACCATGACTTCAGTCAAGAGCTCGTATAGCAATACGCATATAGGTCCGGGCAATTGTTTTTTTAGAAAGCTGCGCGCCGCGCGGCTTTCTAAAAAAACAATTGGTTTTACTTAAGCACATAGAGCTATAGGATTACGCGAATACGGTTGCATCGTTGTGCTGGTTGACTGTACCCAACAATCAACATTTGATTAGGGATAATTAATTCATCTGCACAGCATCAAAGATACGAACAGAACTCAACATTGCGTCAATGCAGTAAGACAAGCAGGAAACCCATGGCAACCTTAGATTTAAACAACAAGCGGATTTTAGTCACAGGTGGTGCTGGATTTTTAGGGCAGGAAGTCGTGAAGCAGCTTGTTCAATCAGGGGCAAGTCAAAACAAAATTACGATTCCGCGGTCACGAGAGTATGATTTGCGCGTGATGGATGCGTGTAAACGAGCGGTCGATCAGCAAGATGTCATTATTCACCTGGCTGCTCATGTAGGTGGTATCGGCCTGAATCGTGAAAAGCCTGCGGAGCTGTTTTACGACAACTTGATGATGGGGGCGCAACTGATTCACGCGGCTTACGAAGCTGGAGTTGAGAAGTTTGTTTGTGTTGGAACCATTTGTGCATATCCCAAATTCACTCCGGTGCCATTTAAGGAAGATGATTTGTGGAATGGGTATCCGGAAGAAACAAATGCTCCCTACGGAGTTGCGAAAAAGGCGTTGCTAGTTCAGCTCCAGTCCTATCGTCAGCAGTATGGGTTTGATGGTATTTATCTGCTGCCTGTGAATCTATACGGTCCTAACGACAATTTTGACCCCAGAAGTTCCCATGTAATTCCTGCGCTCATTCGCAAGGTGTACGAAGCGCAGCAACGGGGTGATAAAACGATTCCGGTTTGGGGCGATGGCAGCCCAACTCGCGAGTTTGTTTATTCTGAGGATGCGGCGCGAGGCATCGTGATGGGAACGCAGTCTTATAGTGACCCAGATCCAGTGAACTTGGGTACAGGCTATGAGATTTCGATCAAGAACCTCATTGAGTTGATTTGCGAGTTGATGGGCTTTGACGGTGAGTTAGAGTGGCAGACCGACAAGCCAAATGGTCAGCCTCGACGGTGCCTCGATACGACTCGTGCAAAGGAGCGCTTTGGCTTTGAAGCGAAGGTTCCGTTTGAGGAAGGCCTGAAGAGCACGATTGCGTGGTACCGGGAGAATGCTCAATAATTCTGCCATTGACTAATATCTTCGTTTTGGTTCAACGGCAAATAAGGATTGGCGATTGAATTTTTTATTCCCCAATCCTTATTCGCCAATCCAGTTGAACTGGCGACATCTGTAGTATGTCTTGCTTCAGGGCAGCCGATAGCTTGCGACGCGAACGTGGAGTTCGCCATCTTCAGGATTTTGTGTAAACACAAAGCTACCGCGTTTGCGCTCGTTTCCCGACAAGAAGTCGATTTGCTGATCGCCAGTCTCGTCTTCTAGCCCCTCAATGTGCAGGATGGCGGTGACTTGAACAGTCCGAGCAATCCGGCCTCCCGTGTTTTGAATTTCGAAGGGGATGTAGTACTGCTCATCAGCGACCCGAGTAATGTCATCGACCGTCACCGAAAAAGCTGGAGGGCGTAGCTGGTTGATGTGCCAGTCATAAATAATCAAGATAATGAGGGCAAGCAAAATAATGCTGGCGATCGCAAAGGTGATCCATTCGGCAAGCGATCGCCCCTGCTTTTGAAGCGCATCATTGTTGATTAATTGTTCGTTAGAGCCATTGATGCTCAAGTCTGCATCCAGCATGCCAGAGGAGGTAGACTCAGGCGGTGTCAGGGGTTCAGTCATATCAAATTAAGATTCGTCCTGCGGCTCCACCAACGGTTGCCGGAAGACCCAACACAATCGTATCGCTCAACCATTCTTGCCACGGCGTATCACCGCCTAGCTGCTGGAAAAAAATGAGCATAATCATCGAAGCCACCAAGGCAACGATATAAGCCACTAACGTTTCGGTGATGGGACTTAGCAACAGCCCGCGCTGATCGCGTTCGTCTCGATCGGTGAAACCTGATGCAAACACAATTCCATAGGACAGCACCAGTGACGCTGCCATGATGAGCAGTAGCCACAGCGATGGAATAGATGAGGCAATGAGTGGAATTTCTTCAGTTGGGGCAATGCTGAAGGCAATGATGATGGCCCCTAGTAGCGTGGCGTCTAAGTCAATGAGGGCGTCGCCTAAATTCAAAATGCTGCGCGACGGTAGTTGTTGGCTAGAGGTTAGCACACGACGCCTTTCGTCCCGGGGAGGGCGATCGCGACTGAGAGTCGAGCGCGCAAGCGTGACGCCTAAGGAGAAGGGGACTCCTTCAAAGACAAGCTTCCCTAACGACTCCGGTAAGGGTGTTTCGAGTGTAATTCGACGCAGCAGGACAAGGGCGATCGCCGCGCACACCAGACCCAAGCTCAGGGCCTCGATGCTCTCCATTGCGGCTTCGATTGAATGGAGCGTCAGCGTGCGACGAAATCCTTCTGTTTGCGTAATCAGGAGCACCACAATGAAGGTTGTTCCTAAGACGGAAAGCAATAATGGCGCACTGGCTGATGAACCAATGGACCAGACTTCTACGGTATAGAGCAGAGGAATGCCAAACAGAAACCCGCCTGACGCTCCTTTAATGAGATCCTGAAGTTCTGCATACCAGATATTTGATGCCGAAAACTGTGAAGCCGACGGGGGTGGATCGAAATTGGATGAGTCAGACACGAGCATCGTCGATAAGAAACATCGCTCTATGCATGTGATCCAAAATCCGATTTTTGAGCGTTTATAGATAGCTTCACGGAATCAGGCTTGGACATGTATCCCTTTTGCAGCAGAGGCTACACGTTTACCAATGGCCTGAAGTGAGGCGGAAAACGATGCAGATTTGGTCTGAGTGCGATAGAACGATTGCTTGAAGTATGGCACACAGATTTCACAGGCGCATCTTGATGAGCAAAGGTATGACGCTGTGACGATTGCTGATAGCGCTGCGTTACATACCGTCATAACGAACGTGAATCACAACGTGGCAACCTTTATAAAGGAATGAGTTAATGCTTACGGTTCAGTCAGAGACAAGATGAATATTACTGGTAACTGGTACTTGATTCTAAGAACGATCGCTGCAATGGGAGCTGTCAGCGTGGGTGTTGTTGGGGCGATCGCCATAGGCACCTTTCCGTTGCCCATCCTTGTTGCTCAGGGCCGCACAACCGAGTCACCCCACTTAACTCATCAATCGCTTAAGCAAAACAGAGCTGCTCTTTCGGAGGAATGGCGGTTGGCAACTGAAGATGAAGCACATGACCAGTGGGCGTATATCTTGAACAGCCCAATGGGAATTGCTGCATTGAATCAGCTTGCCATCGAAGGCTTTATTAGTCCGCTTTGTCCAAAAACGCTCTATATCAACGATCGGTTTGGTGGTTTTCAATCCTTAATGATGGTTGAGTGTCCGGATCGACGTGGAGCTTCAATTGCCGTTGGTTATGACGAAGTGCATGTGATTTTCAATCGATTTGAGGACAATATTGAAGGCTTTGAGATCCGGCGCTTCGGAGAACGATAGATGCCTCTCGGTTTTCTGAAAACCAGTTCCTCCAAATTGCTTAAGGGAACAGAATACGGTTTTCCTTAGACCCAGATCCAACAAGACTCGTGCACACAACTTGGCACTCTTCTCAGATCCATAACGAAGAAATAGGGGTTTTGGGCAGGCGGAACACCCTCAAAACCCCTGTTTCTTCCTAAGATCTTCCAAGTCGTGTCATGCCACACAACTTGGTACTTTTCTCAAACGTCTATTGATTTGGCAGTTGGGCTGCATAGGCGTCGAGCTGCTTACCGAAGGGTCTTTGTAAATTGGTAGGGCGATAATGTTCAACGTCGCGCCATCGATCTTTTGCACTGATGTCCAGTGTCTCAAACGTTCCTCCGCCCTTGCTAATGTTGCGATGAGCCACGCCTGCAATTCGCCATAATCCAATGCGGTTGTCAAAATTAGCTTTATGATTGAGTGCAACTCCACCTTTAATCAAGGTGAAATCACAAACGAGTCCAGCGTCTTGGGCCTCTTCTAGCATCCATAACAGAGCTCTATTCGACAGGTATCGATTGATGTGGCTTCCGCCTCCTACGCATCCATGTACGCCAGGAAACCATAGTTGTTTGATAACTTGATCGATTCCTTCAGGGTTATCACTTTTTATCATGGGAGTAAAATCTAACGCTCGGCGGCGTTCGTCGATGGCGACTGCATGACGGGCCTGCTGGATGATGGAACTTAGTTTCGTATCGTGGAACCGATATTTACGGTTGATCCATTGATTAATGGGCAGCCACGGCACAAAATCAGGAACGCCTAGGGACCCAACCGTGTCCCAGCAGCCCATAAACGTAATGGGGATGCGATCGCCATGGGCTTCGCGAAATGCGATCGCCGGTGGATCACTCGGCTTAATTGCACGAGAGCGATACAGCTTATACGCTTCTTGTTTATAGGCGCCTAGTTTTGAGGGAGAGAGCAATCCGGAACAGTAGATGAGTCCAGCTAGGCTGCGAACGGTATAGGCACCACGGCTAAAGCCAAACAAATAAATTTCATCGCCAGTTTCGTAGTGTTGGCTCAAAAATTCATAGCCTTGGAGAATGTTGTCATCGATGCCTTTGCCAAATGCACCACCTGGAAGGCGATCGCGTAAGCTACCGGTACCGACTCCTCGAATGTATGTTTTCGTTTGAGTGAGATTTTCGTGGTCGGTTGGCACGATTGAGTCAAACGCGCGGGCCACATTCGTTGGAAAATCTGAATGATCGCGGTCCTGCCAAGTGCCGTCACAACAAACAATCAATCGTTTCATCACCCAATTGCCTCTTATGCAAACAGTGCCTGCTCCTCAACCTTACTGGTGTTTGAGGGGTATGGAGAGATACATAACAAGTCACCAATATTTCTGGAAGAATTTTAATTTTGTTGTGATTGTTCGCGTCGCGTCAGGGTTGGGTGTTTTGGGGATTGCCCAATACTTGGGCGGGAATTGCCACACTTCAGAGTTCGGTGTGCTGAAATGCTACGCGTATAATAGATAAGCTGAGCACAGCAGCGCCATCCAGCATAGGCTATTCAGGATTGAGTATGGTTACAGAACTGCAAACTGAACTGGTGGAAGCGGTTGAACATCGTCGAAACTTCGCGATTATCTCCCACCCGGACGCCGGAAAAACAACGCTAACGGAGAAACTTCTGCTCTATGGTGGAGCGATTCATGAAGCCGGAGCGGTCAAGGCACGCCGTGCCCAACGCCATGCGACCTCTGACTGGATGGAGATGGAGCAACAGCGGGGAATTTCAATTACCTCAACCGTCTTGCAGTTTGAGTATTCGGACTACCGCATTAACCTGCTGGATACTCCTGGTCACCAGGACTTTAGTGAAGATACCTATCGGACGCTGGCAGCGGCAGACAATGCCGTGATGCTCGAAGACGCAGCGAAAGGGTTAGAGCCTCAAACCCGTAAACTGTTTGAAGTGTGTCGCATGCGATCGATCCCAATCTTTACCTTTTTTAACAAATTGGACCGTCCAGGTCGTGAGCCGCTGGAGCTATTGGATGAGATTGAGCAAGAACTCGATCTGCTGACCTATCCGGTAAACTGGCCGATTGGCATGGGCGATCGCTTCCGGGGGGTGTATGACCGACACAAGAAGCAAATTCATCTATTTGAGCGTACGGCCCACGGTAGCCGAGAAGCTTCGACAACCATCATTGACCTGGGCGACCCACGCATTGAAGATTTGCTCGAACAGGACTTGTACTATCAGCTCAAAGAAGAAATCGAGCTGCTAGATGAAGCCGGGACGGAACTAGATATTGATCTGGTGCATGAGGGCAAGATGACGCCGGTGTTCTTTGGTAGCGCCATGACCAATTTTGGAGTTGAGCTGTTTCTCAAGTCTTTTCTGGACTATGCGCTTAAACCAACAGGACGGCGTAGTACAGAGGGCGAAATTTCTCCGACGTATCCTGATTTCACCGGATTTGTGTTTAAGCTTCAGGCCAATATGGACCCGAAGCACCGAGATCGCGTCGCGTTTGTTCGCGTGTGTTCGGGCAAGTTTGAAAAGGATATGGTTGTCAATCATGCCCGGTCAGGCAAAAATGTGCGTCTCTCTCACCCACAGAAGCTTTTTGCTCAGGGCCGCCAATCTTTGGAAGAAGCCTATCCAGGCGATGTCATTGGTCTCAATAATCCGGGAGTATTTGCGATTGGTGACACCATTTACTTAGGGCAAAAGCTAGAGTTTGATGGGATTCCGTGCTTTTCTCCCGAAATTTTTGCGTTTCTACGAAATCCTAATCCGTCTAAATTTAAGCAGTTTCGCAAAGGGGTCAACGAGCTTCGCGAAGAGGGGGCCGTTCAGGTTATGTATTCCGCTGACGAATCGAAGCGTGATCCGATTCTGGCTGCGGTAGGACAACTCCAGTTTGAGGTTGTTCAGTTTCGCCTTCAGAATGAATACGGCGTTGAGACACGCACAGAGCAGTTGCCCTATAGCGTGGCCCGGTGGGTGTCAGGCGGTTGGGAAGCGCTGGAGAAAGCAGGTCGCCTATTCAATACCACTACGGTGAAAGATAGCTGGGGGCGTCCAGTCTTGTTATTCCGCAATGAGTGGAACTGTCAACAGGTTGAAGGCGACCATCCGGAGCTAAAGCTCAGCGCGATCGCCCCTGTCGTGTCTGGCCAAGAACCTGTCTCACTGTAAGGTCAACCGGGTAACGTCAGTTGGATTCCATCAATTTGGGACTGCTGTCTCAAGCGAGCAAGCGTTTGTTTGCCGGATAGGGTGCTGGTTTTCATTGCCATTGTGTCTGGTCACGGATATTAACTCATGATTCGTAAGCTCATGATACGGATGGGCGATCGCCCAAAACGCTGGCTTTTGGCTGGCCTGCTTGGTCTTTTGATGTGGTTGTCGGGTGGTTTCGAATTCACCGTTGAAGATGGAGTGGCGATCGCCGAACCATTGCCCTCGGTTACGACGACACCGATTCGGCCGTCTACTCCGCCGCCAGTGATGCCCATTCCCATTCGGGCAACGCCTACTTCAGCACCGTCTCCGTCTGATCCGCCACTGTCTTCGACTCCGACGGCGTCATCATCTACACCACCATCGACCCTATCGTGGACGGAGGCGGATAAACGTGAGCTGACTCAACTGCGCTTAGAAGACCAAATTCGGCGCATTGTTCGAGATAGCGTGTCTCGCAATCCTGATGTGCAAGATCGCATTGAGATGGAAGTGGATCGGGCCTTCGAGCGCACAACAACCATCTTGAACGTGTTGCTTGCGATCTTGACGGGAATTCCCATTTTGGTTGCGCTGTTCGTCTGGCTACTGCGGCGGAGTGTGATCAGTCAGCTTGTGATTGAAGTTCGAGCGCAGCTGGAGAAAGAAATCTACGGCGAACTCAAAACGCAGAAAACGGCTGCCCTCCAAGAAATTGAGAAGAATAAGGCGACATCTGTGACTCAGCTTAGCCAAATCGTCAACGAAGCTCAATCGGTGTTGGATGAACTGAAGCTGCAAATCAAAATTGCCAATGATGAGCTGGATGCCCTTAAGTCTCAGGCTGCCTTTCAAATTGAGACGATGGTGTCGGATGCTGAACAGGTGAAGACGAAGACCATGCAAGAACTCGCGTCGTTGTTGCCCGATTCTACCCAAGACGTGATTTCACCCGACCTCCAGCCGCGCATTGGACGATTGACTCAAGTGTTGGAAAATCTAAAATCGGCCATGCCTCAGCTCACGTTTACAGCGAGCGACTATATCAAGCAGGGCAATGCGCTGTTTTTTGAAAGTCGGTATGAGGATGCGATCGCCGTTTACGATAAAGCCATTCAGCTTGATCCAGATTTATATGAGGCATGGTTTGGTAAAGCCTCATCACTGGTTGTTCAGCAGCACTACGATGATGCCCTAGAGGCTTACGATCAGGCTCTGAATCTCAAATCAGATTCAGTTGAAGCGTGGTTTGGCAAAGGAACTGTGCTGCGTAAGCTCCAACGGTGGGACGACGCGATCGCCGCCTTCGAACAGGCGAGTTCTCTTAAGCCAGAGGACCCGCGGATTTGGCTCAGTCAGGGAAATGCTTGCATGGATCAACACCGCTATGGGGAGGCGATCGCTGCGTACGATCAGGCCCTTGCGATCAATTCAGAATCAACCAAAGCGTATGTTGGCAAAATCGAAGCACTCAGATTGTCAGACCGACTCGATGAGGCGATT
>JBCBLF010000399.1:0-2709 GCA_038520475.1 Cyanobacteria bacterium J06627_8 | reverse complement strand
TAAAGCAGGCCCGTAAGCTATAGTTGCGCTGCTCCCCTTCACTGAGCTGTTCCCACGCTTCGGAGGCATCCAGCACCTCTAACGCAACCGCCTCACGTTCAGATTCAAATTCAGCTTGTAACTCTGCCCAACTAAACCCATCTCGCACCTGATTGGTTGCTAAATCTAATGCCAACGGTAGATAGCCAACTGAATTAGCAAAGACTTTCACCTCTGCGGTTTGATCCTCACTCCATTGCTGCTCTAGCTTCCGCCGCACAAGGTCAATAGCCTGAGACTCTGACATCAAATCCAGCGGGTAATACTCCGCTCCCTCAAGCTGAGCCTCCCGAGTGGTCACCAATACCCGACAGCCGGCTCCTCCTACCCGAAACCAATCTGCATGGGCTGCATTCCACACATCATCCACCACCAGCAACATCCGCTTTGCGAGTAGCAGGTTGTTCAGATACCGTGATGCCGTTTCCAGGGTATTGGCACTAAACGCTTCCCGTGACTTGTCTAATTCTCGAATCCATTCCCCCAGCATCGTCTGCAAATCAGGCTTTTGACCTAGAGTGACCCACAAAATACCATCCTCAAACCTAGCCTGCACCTCCTCGTCCATTACCAGTGCAGTGGCCAATACTGATTTTCCTAGCCCTCCCAGCCCTGAAATCGCACTGACGACTAGCGTCTGATCCGTCTCTTTTAGCAGCTTTTCTTTGACCGCCGTCAATGCCTCTGGGCGCTCAACATAGTTATCCGGCAATCGTACTCTCGGAAACGGTACCCCATAAGGTAGCCTTTCTCTGAAGTCTTCATTCGGTGTTTCTGGAGGTGTTGGATCATCAAGACTGACATCAAACGGAACTGGCGCGATCGCATCCAGTGTCTTCAAAAACTCAATTAGCCCGCATCCATTAGGACTCTTTACCCATTGAAGTAATGCTGATGCACGATTCCCTTGAGCGGCTTGCCCTGAAGGGATGACATGATTGGGAACGTCAAGGGCAAACATCAATGCATCAAAGTCTGGCTGCATCAATGCATTCACGTGCTTCACCAGAAGTAGGCGCTGTTCTGTCGATAATTCAGACATGCTACGATGAGGTCAACATAACAGTATGAGAGAGAGCGATCGCCCGTGCCGTCCAAAGCCATGCGATCGCTTTTCTGCTTTCTACCGTATATTAATCCTTCATTCGTAGGGTGAATTGACGAGGCTGGAGGGCGATCTCGTTATCCAAGCCCATGCGATCGCCCTTCACGTTCTAGGGGCAAGGCGATCGCTTTTCTGTCTGTATCGTAATTGATCGCCCAAAACCAACAAACCTGAACCATGCTTCATGTTCTAGGGGCAGTGGAATAAGATGTAGGCGTTACATCATTCATCGTTCCATTGATGGCAGATCCCGCCCCCTCATCTGACCCCAAACCTACGTTATCGTTTAGCGATCGTTTGCAGCTGATTCAGACGCTCAATGGGTTGCCAACGCCTACTTTTGAGGAGCTTGTCTTTGCATTGAATCCACCACCCGGTATCGTGCCCGACAGTAATGCTGCACTGGGACATCGGGTATCGGAGTTCTTGAAGTGGGCAGAAGGCCCCATGGGACCAGGGTTGCTTGAAGTGTTAAACCTCGTCCGACCGATGGTGGGAGAGCCTGCTCTGCCAGCAGTGGATTCAACACGTGCTCAACCCTCCAAGTTGTTTATTGTTCCGTTCGATCGCAACAAGTATTTCACGGGTCGAGACAATATCTTAGATAGCCTCCACACGGTATTACAGCGTGAAAAAGTCACGGCTTTAAGTGGACTAGGCGGCATTGGTAAAACTCAGACGGCGGTTGAATATGCGTATCGTCATCAAGATGACTATCAGGCCGTTCTATGGATTCGTTCAGAAACACAAGAGGAGTTTGCGTCTGAACTCTCAGCCTTGGCCCAAGATTTAGGGCTTACTCAAACTCAAGAGAGTGAGCAGGCCGCCGTCATCCAGGCCGTTAAACGATGGCTCAGTACGCATCAGGATTGGCTACTTGTGCTGGATAATGCCGACAATCTGAATCTTGTGCGCGATTGGTTGTCCCTCAAGAAATATGGTCATCTGTTGCTCACCACTCGGGTTTCTGAAACTCGTCCCCTCGCAGAGCGAATCGAGATTCAGAAACTCTCTCCTGAAGAGGGCGCGGTGTTTCTATTGCGTCGGGCTGCATTCATGCCCGCACAAGGGCAGTTGAGCGAGGCATCCGAAGAAAACCAGCAGCAATCGTTAAGACTGAGTCAGGTAATGGATGGGTTACCACTCGCCCTCGATCAGGCTGGAGCATTTATCCTTGAAACCCGCTCTAGCCTGGAGGAGTATCACCAACTCTATGAATCGGCGGCTCCAGCGCTATTGGCTAAACGAGGTGAGCTGGCGATTGACCATCCCTCCGTCACGGTCACCTTCTCCCTGGCTTTTGAGCGCTTGATTCAGCGCAGTGCAGTGGCAGCAGACCTGCTTAGGCTATGTGCCTATTTAGCACCCGATGGGATACCCGAGGAAATCTTTACCAAGGGGGCATCAGTGTTTGATGCTGAGTTACAAGCTGTTGCCCAGAACCCTTTGCAATTGATAGACGTGCTGACAGAAGCTGGACGGTTTTCACTCATTAGCCGCAGTGGTCAAGACAAGACTTTGACGATGCATCGACTCGTGCAAGCGGTTCTCAAAGAGCGCTTAGA
>JBCBLF010000398.1:0-2759 GCA_038520475.1 Cyanobacteria bacterium J06627_8 | reverse complement strand
CCATCCGCTGTTGCCAGGTTAGTATCCAACCCGACCGGATCAAAGCCAAACACGTCAGTTTGAGCCACTAAAAGCTGCTCGATAAAGTCGTCCTTGTCATTGACAATGTCATCTCCGTCTGGAGCAACCGGTAATGAGTTGAGGAAGGCAAACTCTTCTTCACTCAGCAATCCAGCGGCGAGGCTAATGTTGGCAACCGCAGGTCCAAACAGACCGTCAAAGAAGGCAACTGGACCCGTCACCACTTCAAACGCATCAGTTGCAATCTGCTCTTGTCCAGGGCCAAGCTGATAGGTCAAGTTATTGACGATCGTGCCGTGGAAGTCGCCTGCCATAAACACAACGTTGTTGATGTCGTTATCATCAATGAACTTCAAGATTTCGGTTCGTTCTGCGGCATAGCCTTCGAATCTGTCTTCAGCATTAACCACGCCGAAGTTCTGAATGGGCTCAGGAATCAAGACAAATTTCCAGGTTGTTCCGTTTTCCTCCGCTGCCAGCAAATCTTCTTTCAGAAGGTCGACCTGAGCGCCTCCTAGCAGGGTTCGAGTCGGGTCGAATGCTTCTACCAGGAATTGAGTCGGGTCTGCTAGATCAGCCGGATCGAGCTGAGCATCTCGGAACGAGCGGCTATCCAACACAAAGATTGAGGCATCATCACCATAGCTATTCGCACGGTAGAGCTTCCGTTCTCCATCCGTTCTTGGATCATCCGGCGTATCGTAGAATTCCTCGTTGATTGGCTGATACTCCTGATACGCTTGCAGGGCATCTTCATACGCCTGAGTATCGTTGACAAAGTCAACATCATCAGTAAATAGCGGATCTGGGGAAGACCCAATGTCAGGTGCATCGGGAGAGTCTCCAGGGGCGGCACCTCCAGCGAAGTTGTCCACGACCTCGTGATCATCGATGCTAGCGAGGATTGACGTGGTCGCTTGCAAATCGGAAACAGCACTTAATCCAAAGCGGGGGCTAAGAATTTCGCTGTGCTTGATGCGGAACTCATCCAGAGTTCTGGCCTGAGTTACACCAGGTAAAGCTGGGGTTTCGGTATCAGCAAAGATAGTATCTCCCAGCTTGACGAATAGGTCGAGGTTGCTCTCGGCCGCTGAGGTCAAAATCGGATAAGGAGGTGCCTGCTGCCAGTCGCCAGAAACTCCAAATCGGAATCCATTTTGACTTCCTTGCTCAAAGGCTGTTTTGAATCGCCCAGTTGCGCGATCGCCTGCTGCATCGGTCACGCGATAGAAATATTCGGTTCCTGCATCCAAGCCGTCTACGATGACTCTGACGGGAACATCCGCATCCGTGACCGTCGCTGTTGCGCTCCCTTCAACAGACGCAAAAGTTTCATCGGTTGAATATTCAAACGTCACTTCACCCAGGAAGGTGCTGCGTGTCCAGAGAACAGCAGTATCTTGAGTGACATCACCGCTGGCAACTCCGTTGATTAAGGATTGAGGTTCGGGATTTCGAGGGTCATAGCTGGTGGTATCCACATCTAGAGGAAAATCAAAGGACGCCGCAACCTCAGCCCAGTCTACGAATTTGAAGTTAGTGCTGTTGTTTTCAAGCTCTTCGTCATCTTCAACCACATTTTGAGGATCATTGGCTCCATCTTGAAGCACCAGCAGCCCATTTGGGAACGCATCGCCCACTGGCACATTGACAACATCGAGTCCGTCACTTTCATTGACCTGGTCGATATCAGCGGCATCTCCCACGACAAAGCTGCCCAGATACTCGTTATTTCCTTCTCGGGTAAAGACCGCATAAGAAGAGTCGCCCTGGCTATTTGCGATGAGGTAGCCGGTGCCATTGTCGCTGTAGTAAATGCTCAATCCTTCAATATCCGGAACAAGGAATTCTTCATCAATGGACTGGATGACCTCAAAGTCATTTCCACCATCGGGCTCAGCAGAAAACTTGAGAATTCCAACTTCATTCTCAAGTGCCACATACATCTGCCCCAGTTCTTGATCGGCGACAATGCCTTCAGACTGCGAATCTTCTGGATCACCTGTCGGAACAGGCAAGTCAATCACGCGCACGACCTCGGCATCAATGAAAGATTCATCCGCAGGTCCTATTTGAGGGGTCAGCTCAAGCTGCGCAACTTGGTTGCCATCAGCTTGCGTGACAAATGCATAGAGCTTGTCATCCACCGGACTACGGTAGGTGGCTAACCCATAGGCCGTCGCTTCTCCATCATCGACGCCAAAAATAGAGAAGCTCGGATCGCTAAGGTTTGGCCCGGTGATGTCAACGAGCTCACCCGTTGATTCATTGATACTGAAGATGGCAAGCGTGTCGTTTTCGCTATCGCTCACCACAGCAATATCCGATGAGAAGACTCCACCAGGAGCGAAAGCAGGGATACCGACGTCATAGAGGAGATCCACATTGTTGTATCGGATCTCGCCAAATGCAGCCGGTAAGACCGTCTGCACAACCTCACCCTCTAAATTGAAGACCGCTAAGCCGCCGTCTTTGAGCGTTCCGATAACGAGGCTCTCATCCGCATCGTTCGGATTCACCCAAATCGCAGGATCATCTGAATCGCCAAGAAGATCAGCTTCCCCATCTTCTTCATCCACGGTAAAGGGCGTCTCAACAGCAGGTAAAATAGCCGGTGTTGTATCGAAATCAACGGCAAAGGCTAGGACTTGCGTGAATTGTCCGTCAGGGTTGAAGTTGTTATCACTCACGACGATTAGGGACTGGCGACCATCAGGTAGCACAGGTCCGAGCGCGAG
>JBCBLF010000397.1:0-2816 GCA_038520475.1 Cyanobacteria bacterium J06627_8 | reverse complement strand
CCATGCGAATGCCGTTGCGTTCACCAGGGTGCTGTGCCGCAAGGAACAAGGTTTGTTGATCGGGACTGAGGAATGGACCACACATTTCACATTCCATTGGGCCGTAGCCAAACATATATGCTTGCCCAGCATCGGGGCCAGACGTTGGAATAAACCATACAGAGTTATTTCCAAACAATCCACGCAAGTTTGAGAGGCTAACGGGGTTGCCTTCTTCATCAATGCGGCTGGCGACTTCTCTGTTATGTCGGCTTGTCGACATGTCAGTTACCATCCACAAGTTTCCATTGACATCAATTTCTAAGTTGTCAGGATTCGAGAAGCCAAGGCCACCATCTGCGGGTTCTCCACCGAGTGCCATCATGTCCCATGTAAAGCTCATGGAAGCTGGATCATTACTATCTTCCTTAAGACTCATGATCCAGCCGTGCTCATAGGGAGTTTCACCGTTTGGTCCTTTGAAAATCTCATTGTTGGGACCACCATCGCCACCGGGGCCACCCGACGTGAAGGCGATGTAGAGTGTGCCATCTGCTGATACGTCGGTGTCTTCTGGACGAGCAGTTGTTGTTGCACCCGCTGCGTTAGCGGCGTAGTGTGCATCAATTAAGATGGCCCCTTGAAGCTCATCCGCTGCGCCCTCGTACAAATCACTGAGAGTTGCATACTGGGATTTGAAAGCTTCAACGGCTTCATCTGTTTCTGCCTTAAAGAAACCGCCTTCGGGACGAAGCGGTAGGGTAATCATGTTGCCTGCAATCACGCTCGGCATATCTGGATCGACCACTGTATTTGCTTTCAATGCAATCCAACTTCCAGTGCCGTCTGCGTTGAACTTCGCTGCATAGAGCATACCGTCGGCCATCAATGCAGAGTTTGCTTTGTCTTTCGGATCAGCGACTGTATCGACACTAACGAATTTGTAGAGGTGGCCTCCCCGGCGATCGCATCCTGAGTACACAGCGAGATTCTTGCCTTCGACGGCTCGTACAGCTACCGCCTCATGACGAAAACGACCCAGCCAGGAGTGCTTCGTACCATAGTCAGCCGCATTGGCTGGATCGACCTCAACCATCCAACCGTACTTGTTGCCAGCTAATCCGAAGGTATTACCTCGTCCGTCGACATCACCATCTGTGAGCACGAATGGAACATTGGATGGATCAAAAGCCGACCCATCTGCCATCACAGGCTCATAAACTTGGTCTTGGAAGTTTTCTTCTGCACTTAATACCGTGCCCCAAGGAGTTGTACCGCCGGCGCAGTTTTGGAATGTTCCAACGATGCGATCGCCTAACCCATCGTCATAACCAAGCTTGTCTGCTTTGTTGAAGACAGCCATTGCAGGACCAGTTGTCTTCAAATAGCGATCATCATCAAGGCCAGAAATACCAGTGATCCGGCGATCGGCCTCAGAGTAAGTGCGTACCCACTGTCCGTTCGCTTCACGACGAATTGAAATGACGCCAATTCCCTGGTCGATCAATCCCTCTTTGGAAATTTCGATAATCTGCGCTTTGAGCGGATCAGAATCTGGTAATGCGAATGCATTGATTTCACCTTCGCTTGCTGCCAATGCTGCCTTTACCTCATCGAATGGAAGGGATTTTCCAATGACGTCGGTATAGGTTTGCATCCAGGTTGCACCGCTGATGTACTCAAAGTTGATGGTTAAGAACCCTTCATTTGGTGCGGTTTCAACAAAGGATAGATAGTCATTGTTGTAGCCAAAGCGCGAGTCTCCAACTGGGTCGCCCCACGCACCAATGACATCGTAGGTATAGCCTTCGGGTAAAACCAAATCATCTTGTACGGAAAACGTTCCATACTGAGCCGGTTGCTCGCTTTCCGAAATACCCAATGTTGGAACGGGCATCGGCCCTTTGATGGGCTGAAATGGAAGGCCATTTGAAGTCGCTGCTAGCACCGATTGACCAGAAGCACCTGGTTTTGCGAGGGGTGCCAATGCGACAGTTCCAGCTGTCGCTCCCATGAACATCAAAAACCTTCTGCGATTGAGACTCATAAAACTTTGTCCTTGATTCTGAGGATGATGTGAACGAATATCCAACTCCGTCAGCCTTGCGAGGACGTGTAAAACAACCCAACGCCCATTCAGCAATCCGTGTAGAGCCTGATATTGCCGTTACAGCCCATCACATTAACGAATGAAGGTTAACTGAAGTTAATGGTTTCATCAGTCGCTAACATCAAAACCTTACGGGCGTGTCTGAGTCTGAGGTGATGACATCGGAATACTGCTCATCGAGAAAGGAGTGATGCAGATGTAAGTATAAACATTAAGTTCTTTAAGGATGTTCAAGATATTTGTAGTTTTCTATACTAGAGTAAAAGGTAGTCTTTATACCTAGTGACTACATCAACATCGAGCGGTGTGGTTGAGGCGCAAGCGTATCACGAAGTGATGTTTTCTTTTTGGGATATCATGATGGCGCTAGGGCTTTTGAAGCTTTAATAGTCGGTTCTGCACGCTCTATGATTTCCGTTGTTAAGAGGCATCGATTAGCGTGAGTCGGTTTCAAGATTCCCCAGAAACGCAGCGGTACGATTACCAGGCGATCGCCCGCCATTATCGCGTCCGTCCCCTTAAAGTCATTGCTCGAGCCCTTGTCATTATTTGGTCCTTCGCTGGCTTTGTTATCGGATTGCAGTTTGACCGCTGGAGAAACGCCTCCGATCAGCAGTTTTTGAAGCGAGCTGCTCAGCTTCGAGAGACTCTAACGCACTTAGGTCCAACCTACATCAAAATCGGTCAGGCACTTTCAACACGGGCTGACCTCATTCGAAAAGATTTC
>JBCBLF010000396.1:0-2851 GCA_038520475.1 Cyanobacteria bacterium J06627_8 | reverse complement strand
ATTTCAAGGCTAATTGAAGCCATCAATCGTATTGTCGATATGTCTAGTGTTTACGGAAAAGATACCCCTCCAATTGCAACACTATTTTTGGAACTGTCGGTTGAACTGCCCTCGCCTGATCGACAACAGCAGCAGTTGAGAGAACGTATTGAATCTGTTTTGAAATCCTATGGTGAGCCTCTGCGTTGGGCCATTACAGCAGTGAACGATGACACTCAGAGCGTTCAGATCGAGGCCGTGGTGACGCGATGCGGAGCGGCCTCATGACACCGATGGCATCTCCTTACACAGTTGTCTTAATTGTGCCGACGGGAATTGGGGCCGCCATTGGAGGGTATGCCGGAGATGCCCTTCCAGTGGCCAAAGCGATCGCCCAGGTGGCAGATCGTCTGATTACCCATCCCAATGTCATGAACGGCGCACAGCTCTACTGGCCGCTCTCAAACAGCCTGTATGTCGAAGGATATGGGTTGGATCAGTTTGCGGCTGGGCAGTGGGGACTCCGTTCGGTACATCAAAATCGGGTCGGGTTAGTCCTCGATCAGGCAATTGAACCTGATTTGCGACTTCGCCATCTTCAAGCAGCGGACGCAACCCGAGCGACGTTGGGATTACAGCTGACAGACTATATCGTGACCGATCAGCCCTTGGGAGTCGAGCTTCGTGTCGCATCATCTGGAGCAACCTGGGGCACGATTCAGCAGCCTGGGAGCTTACTACGAGCAACAGAACGATTAATTCGAGATGCTGGGGCGGAGGCGATCGCCGTCGTTGCACGCTTCCCCGATGATGATAATAGTCCCGAACTCCAGCACTATCGGCATGGTGAAGGTGTAGATCCCTTAGCCGGAGCGGAGGCCGTCATCAGCCATTTAATTGTGCGAACCTTTCAGATTCCTTGTGCTCATGCTCCAGCACTGTCACCGATTCCTCCAGATCCAGAGGTCTCTCCCCGCTCAGCGGCTGAAGAGCTAGGGTACACGTTTTTGCCCTGTGTGCTGGTTGGCCTGAGTCGAGCTCCTCAATTTGTTGTATCACCTCAGGAGCGATCGCCCACCGATGTCATCTGGTCACATCAGGTGAATGCGGTTGTCATTCCAGAAACCGCCTGTGGAGGCAGCGCGGTTTTGAGCTTGAGTCAAACCCCAGCATCGATCATTACCGTAGCTGACAACACCACAACAATGAACGCATCGTCTCGGCAACTCGGGATTCCAGCTTACCGAGTACAATCGTATCTGGAGGCCGTGGGCCTGCTGGTCAGCCACAAAGCGGGCATCAGCACAGCGGCATTCTATCCGAAAATGGCTTCCCTACAGGCGCTAACGTGATGCACACATCTCAATTTTGCCTGGTAACTATAGCTATTGATAGGCCGATGATCTGACTATCCTTGTTTTTCGATGCCTCACATGAACTCTTCCAAACGAGCTTGCTCTGAAAAACCCTGAAGAACAAGGGTGATACGTTCACCACTCAATTATTCGCTTTATCTATACTTCTGTGACACATTCACCCACTCCCAATACCAACGGTCAAACCCTCACGCGTATGCAGGTGCTATCAGCAATGATTGTGACTGCACTCATCCTGTCGGCGATCGCCCGAATTTGGATGGCATTAGCGCCGGGAGTGCTGTTCCCAGTTAACCTCAGTCTTGTCAACGGACTACAAGGCGCTCTGCTCGGGCTGGTCATCACGTTGATGAGTGGAATTATTTATCGCCTATGGCCGCTCTATAGAAAAAGTGCCGATGAATATCTTGAGCTAGTGTTGCGTCCTCTCATTTGGCCAGACTTAGTATGGTTGGGACTCTTGCCTGGACTCAGTGAGGAATTACTATTTCGTGGGATTGTGTTATCTGCCGTAGGATCTGGAGTAGGCGGCATTATGATTTCCAGCGTTTGTTTTGGCGCCATGCACTACAGTGGTTCAAAGCATTGGCCATACATCGTATGGGCAACCACAATTGGAGGTGTACTGGGTACCGCAGCAGTGATGACCGGAAGTCTATTTGTCCCTGTGGTTGCTCATATCACAACGAATATCGTCTCAAGCTGCCTGTGGAAACTGCGAAATTAAGTCTATTCAGTTCATCGATGAACCCAGAGACATGGATAGAAGCCAGAGACATTAGCATGCGGTCTGTACGCTAATCCAGAAAACGGAAGGCTTACGCCTTGGCCGGGGGCGCTAACCTTCCAGGTTGTATCTCTAAACGTTTATGTGAAATATCGAGACGATTCTTTTATGAATCAAGCGTGTGTAGGTCAGGTTTCATTTCATTTAGCCCAGCCTACACACCTATCATCAGGGCTGCTGTAGCTGAACATTAGAGATTAGGAGGCAAAATGACCTCATCGATAATGTGAACTACACCATTTTCAGCCTCAAGATCAGCCTCGACAACCGATGCTCCATTGACCTTGATCTCATCATTCTCAGCTTCAACATCGATGGTCGAACCTTCGGCAGTTGGGATTGCCCCAGATTCAAGTTGATCAGATGAAACGTCACCAGAAACAACGTGAAACGCGAGAATGCGTCTCAACGTTTCTGGGTCATTCAAGAGCTGATCGAGCATTCCAGTCGGCAGCGCTTCGAACGCTTCATTTGAAGGTGCAAAGACAGTCATCGGACCCTGCTGTGAAAACGTCTCCGTTAGACCAGCAGCTTCAAGCGCCAGCGCAAACGCACTTAGTGACTCATTCGTTGCTGCAACAGAAGCCAAACTATCGTCTTTAGACTCACTGGTCGCTTCCGGAACCTCATCGCTCAGAGCTTCAGGTTCTTCAGTAGGATTTGCAGGCGGCTGAGCGTCAATCGAATCCATCGAATCAACGGACGGCTC
>JBCBLF010000395.1:0-2888 GCA_038520475.1 Cyanobacteria bacterium J06627_8 | reverse complement strand
GGTTTAAGAGGTGTCAATTCTATTAAATTAATTGAAATTCATTCTTAAAAAGGCTATCGTTAGCATATGCATTTCATAAAGGGTGATGTCTTTTCAGATTGACGATCAGTACATATGTTTTAAATGAATGTAGTACATTCTCAGTGATCTGAATGGACTAGGCTTTTACGAAATAGAGGAATGTAGAATTTCGTTGATTTTTGGGAACGTGCTCATGATGATGGCGATCGCCATCATCATGAGTGTTGGCAATCTCTGTTGAGACCGGGACCGCACTTGTATAGATAAGAGCCTTTGGGGCTAAAAATTGATTCCTGCACACTGTTTAAGGTTATGGAACACAACTTTAAAAACCAATTTTCTCTCGAGGGACGCTTTTCAGGATTTGTTCCTCATAAGAAAAAGCCCTTTAAATACCTGCGATTGACGACCCAAGACAACGAATATTGCATTAAGTTGCCCAAGTATCTGCAGCTTCAAGTTGTTTCAGGTTTGGACGTCGGAACTTGGGTTCAAATTCGAGGAACCTGGAAGACTAAGTCTGACGGAAGCATTCGATTGAAAGCTGAAGATCTTAAGGGTGTTGAGCCATCTGCTCATCAGTCGAATGGGTTTTTGACCTACGCTCAGGGTGTCGGAAACCTGCTTCCAAAAACAGACGCATTAGAAAATCATCAACTGTCTGCGAAGGAAAAGATCAGTAGCAGCGGGAAGGCCAGTAGCAGTGAGAAGACGGTCAAGATTTTGGTTTGTGGAAAGTCAAAATGTATGAAGAAGGGGGGGCAGACAGTATGCCAACAGCTTGAGGCGCTTGTGACCGAATATGATTTAGACAACCGCGTAACCATTAAGCAAACAGGCTGCATGGATCGGTGCAAAGCAGGTCCAAATCTTGTTGTTATGCCCGACAAAGCCCGATATTCAAATGTGCAGCCCAGTGAAATTGCAGCACTGCTGGAGCGGCATGTCTAAGATAGGGAATCAAGGGTGCGACGTATGACTGAACCAGTAACGGATCGAAGCCAATAATGGGCAACTGAACCTACGTTATGCTGTTCGTCTCAGGACGTTTGAGAAGATTTGAGAAACTGAGCAATCTATTTTAATAATGATAAAAATTCTCATTAGAAGGGTATAATTTAGATGTGTCAGAACTGACGCAGTTAAACGTTTTTTCGCTGGCAGCGCTTATGAGAGAACGTTCTCAAAGTCTAGGGCTTTGTATGACATGTGTCAGTTTCATATACGTAAAAAGCTCCAAAAAAGAGATGCCAGGTAAGTTGGCTGAACTCACCTGGCATGCAACTGTTGTTGATAGATTCTGGATTGATTAAATGAGGCTACTAGTTATTGAGTGCTTGGCTCAAGACTAATGTGTCTGCTGTTAGGAAATGGTCGAGGTGATAAGCACGCTCTTCTGTCTTTAGCAAAATTTGCTCGTACAGATAGCGGGTTGCGCGATCGCCTAAGCTCTCTGCCTGAGCGGCAAGGCGACGAAGTAGACTAATAACTTCTTGTTCAGCCTTCAGGTCGTTAGCAACCATTTGACGGCATAGATACACTCCGTCAGTTTCTGGCTCAAAGCAACAGAGTTCAGCCAGCTTAGCAAAACTAGCAGCTGGGACTCCCCCTAGTCCATTGAGGCGCTCAGCTAAATCATGAACATGTCCTTGCGTCTCGTCATAGCTCTCTTGGAAAAACTCATGCAATGAATAGAATTCTGCACCTTCAACAACAAAATGATGCTTTTGATACTGAATATAGAGAGCTTGAAAACTGGCTAGAGCCTGATTCATTCCCTCACAAATTGATTCAGTTACCGATGTTTCAAGCAATACTGGATTAGCTTTTACTTGACCAAACGATTGAACTAACATCTGTGCGCTTGACATTTATTTTCCTCCGGTAGAACGCTTGAGTAAATTGATGGGTGCCGTTATTTCTCCTACGCCAGTTCCTTTTAGTTGCGTTGGTCAATAACAAGAAAGTTGAGCGCAGCCCTTATTTGACAAAGTATTGATGATTTTAACATTTCCATAAAATTAGGCAAATCTTAATAGAAATATTCATCAATAAGCTTATCGATCGTTCGGAAATCTTTTCTTTTTTATTAGAAGTAATTCCTAAGAAATGATGACATCTGATTATAGAAGTCTTTTATTAGAAATCAATCTTATTTAATGTCTCAATAAACTCCAATAACCTAATCGTTAACCATGAAGAAACTGAATAGTTTGAATCAGAATTCTATCTATTCAATCAACGAAAGTTCAGAGGAAAATCAAATGAATGAGGATAAGCTGGATGATCTGTCAAACGGATGGGTTGAGACTCAGCATGTCTCCCCATGGGAGATTTATACGCGCCTGAAAGAGCTTGATATTCCTTGCCATCGACAGCCCTACGAACCTTTGAAGATTCATGTTCACAGTCCATTGGCGATCGTCCAGGCGTGGAGTGTGTGTCGACAATTTACCCAATCTCGTGTTGAGCTCGTAGATTGGCTGAATAGTTGTTGGCTTTGTCCGTTGCAGTCGTCGCATTCCTCACTTGAGCACTGATGTGACGGAACAGTCATCGCGATGTGCACTGATTACACGATTTGGTCAGCTTCTCAAATTCATCATGCAGAACTGGGGGCTTGGTCTCAGTACACCCTTCACCTCCCCGAGACGTTTGCCGTGCTTGCGGCAGATGCGTACGCGATGTGAATGAGAATAACAATGATATCGCTGGTGATAACTGGTTTCGATGTGACGCGGCTCTATACGCTCACAATATGGGCCTAATGCTATGGGGAAATGGCAATCCTATAGCGGTATTCAAGATAGTCAAGCACAAAACCAGTTATGTGTGGCGCAACGCGCCACACATAACTGTACTTAACC
>JBCBLF010000394.1:0-2925 GCA_038520475.1 Cyanobacteria bacterium J06627_8 | reverse complement strand
CTCAGACTGGGGATATCAAAATCGTACCTGTGGCCTGCGAGTGTCTGCCCCTGGGCGATTTGAATACCGTGCCGTTGATTCAATGGTGAACCCTTACTTGATGGCTTCTGCCATGCTGAAAGCGTTTGATGATGGGATCAGCCGCGACATTGACCCAGGTAAGCCTGAGCAGCGCAATATCTATGAAGCCATGGACGAGGGCAAGCAAGTGAAAAAACTGCCCATGTCTCTTGGAGAAGCTCTGGATCGCCTTGCAGATGATGAGGTGATTAAATCTGCCTTACCTGGTGAGATGTATCGACTCTATGATGAATACAAGCGGGATGAATGGATTCGATTTTTAGCTACGACCAGCGATTGGGATGTTGATAACTATCTGCATTGCTTACCTTAAGTGTTGTGTCGTTGAATGAAAGGGAGGCGGGCAATGCCCGCCTCCCTTTCACTTACAGCGCTACGCTCTAGAGTAACCTCATTTATTTTCAAGAAAGTCGTGCTCCGCGCAGCTTTCTTGAAAATAAATGTTCTAACTTGTTTGCAGGTTGCTATATTCTTTTCACTTCAGCAATGCCTGCTGAGCTAGAAAAGTCGTCATTGAATCATCTAACGCTTCAATCCACGGCGTGTGATGGACGGGAGCTTTTGTGCCTGTGCAAGGAGACGTAAATGCCTTGTCGCGATAACCCAGAATGCTGTGCTCTTTGTCGTGTTCCCACTCCTTGAATAATTCTGTTGTCATCTCCCAATCGCATGGCGCATAGTCAACGCAGTCGGCCAGTTCAACGATATAGTCTTTTTGATAATCAATCTGCTCAAATGCATCCTGCAATGCTTCTTCTCGTTGTTGCCAGACGGTAATATCTTGAGCCATTGTGGCAGAATCCGGTAGGTCAATGCGACCGAGAACCACGTCACGGGCATACCACGCTTGCACATCAAACATACTGAAGGTGTAGAACTGATCCTGCATGCCGATGTACATGAGCTTCGGGTTTGGCTCCCAGAAAATCCCCTTGTAGAGGGAACCCGGATAAAGGCGATTCTTGGTTTTTAGGCGGAGGCTGTCTGCCAAGAAGGGAAAGTGATGCTGATAGCCCACACATAGGACAATCGCATCCACAGGTTGACTCGTTCCATCTTTGAAGTAAGCTATCTTGTCTTCCAAATGGGTGAGAAGAGGCACTTCCTTAACGCCTTCTGGCCAGTCAAATCCCATGGGTGCGGTGCGATAGCTAATGGTGACCGATCGCGCACCATATTTGTAGCTTTGCAGCGCAATGTCTTCAGCGGAATAGCTGCTGCCGACAACCAACACATCCCTTCCCGTGAACTCACGAGCCTCACGAAAATCATGACTATGGAGCACCCGACCGGGGAAGCGATCGAGTCCCTCAAAGAATGGCATATTCGGCACTGAGAAATGACCTGTGCAGACGATCACATAGTCAAATTCTTCTGTTTGTTCCTGATCGGCTATTAGGTCCTGAACGCGAACTCGGAACGTATCTGTTGCTTTCAGGTATTCTACATAGCGGACGGGGGTACTGAATCGAATATAGCGATCCAAGTTTTCTTTTTTAGCCCGCCCTGTGATGTAGTCGTAGAGGACTTCTCGGGGAGGAAACGATGGAATCGGCTGACCAAAGTGCTCGTCAAACGTATAATCCGCGAATTCTAGGCATTCTTTTGGCCCGTTGGACCAGAGATATCGATACATACTGCCATGGACGGGTTCACCGTACTCATTGAGTCCCATGCGCCAGGTAAAGTTCCATAGTCCACCCCATCCAGCTTGTTTCTCGAAGCAGACAATGTCGGGAATGTCGGCGCCCTTAAGGCGAGCTTGCTCGAAAGCATGGAGCTGAGAGAGTCCACAGGGTCCAGCCCCGATAATTGCAACACGTTTGGTCATTTTGATTTTCTTCCATCACGGAGATTTGCAAAATTATTTACTCCAGGCATCTGGAGGAAAAGGGAGTTCATACAAAACCACTGCGGGCACGCAATGCCTATCCTTCAGGATTGCGATGATGCAGGATGCGCATCGCCTATCAAAGCCAGCATGAAAAAACATAGCCAGATAGCCATCAAAATGGCCATCTTAAGCACTGCCCACCGAGACGTGCATGAACAAATGCCAGTAAAAAATGTTTCAGCCGAATAGCCTAGAGTCAATAGATTCTAGCAATGCCACCGCTGCTAAATTGTCGTTGGTTTAACCAATGAGTCTGAAGAGTCAGCGTTTGACCACATTATTTAACGATAAGAAAAGAATGCGTTGCGAATCATATCGATATTGGCCCAAGCGGTTTGGATCTCTATTCGGGGGCTTTCCTGCCAGAGATAGTGCCATGCCAAGATCGCCATTCCATCAATGCGGGCGGGGACAGCGCGATCGCACGGAAATGGATTCAGAGTATAGATAGGCTTGGTCGTCGCAATCTGAGGCAACTGCTCCAATCCCAAGTCAGGTGGGATAACCAGAGTGGCGGCAGGACAGAGCTTACACCAAACGTTAATCTCCAGGGCAGCGATCGCTTGGTCAAAAGCAACCTTCGTAGGCAACATCACCCGAAAGTTATTCTCACATAGCCGTAAAACGGAGCAAGGCTGTTGGTTGAATGTCGTTGTTAGGGATTGGAAGGGCGCAATGTGATTGATGGCAGGGGTAAAAAAGGCGATCGCCGCTTGTAATCCATCGACACCCGCAAAATCCCAAAGATAATAATCGGTTGCGCTCGAATCTGAGTTATGAACAGCATCATCTGGAGCGATTGTCGTCTTAAGAGCTGACATAGCGTGCTAAAGCGTGGTGTGGAGATGCATCTGTGAATGATTTGTGAATTTTATGATGCGTGAGCAGCCCGCAATAATCTGTGCCAAAGCACACGTTCTGCTCAAGGACTTTGGTTCTAAAAAAAGGCT
>JBCBLF010000393.1:0-2947 GCA_038520475.1 Cyanobacteria bacterium J06627_8 | reverse complement strand
TTACTCTAATGCTTTATCGGTCAATTTTAATTGAACAAACATAAATATTCGTGTCGTAAATGACTTCCGTTTACTGTTACCAAGAAGGCTCTATTGAACAGACGGAGTATTCATGAAAACACAGGTATTGAATGAGGGAAAGGCAAGAATAATCTGTTTTCCAATGGACCAGGCTGACTTGATTCTTATCAGTTGCTTTAAGCACTGTTAACCTCTGCTTAAAGCGATAAGCAAGCTCGTATGATAAAGATTTAATAGTCGCGGTATGCCCATCAACACACCTTTGAATCAATATCTAACATAGGAAAAGTACAATGGTTAGTAATATCCAAAAGCGTAAACTTCTTAAGTTATTTGCGATGTATGATGGGTGCAACTCAGGCACCTTAAAGATTTCAGATTTTGAAAGCCTTGCCCAACGCTTAGCTGATGTGAAGGGCTGGAAACGAGGCTCGAATGAGTATCTCAACATTGAAAGTAAGTATCTGTTTCGATGGAATCGCATTCGCTCGGAAATCAAGGGAAAGCTTCACCACAGCGTCGTTGACAACAAGGTAACCGTTGATGAGTGGATTGAGTTTCATGATGTCGTGTCGCAAGACAAAACCTATCGCGAACAGATTAAAGCCCTGTCAGAAGCGGTCTTTACGGCAGTAGACGTCGATAAAAGTGGCTTCTTAGATAAGGAAGAATGGAAGACGGTGTTCAAGGTTTACAACATTCCTGTGGTTTATGTAGATGAAAGCTTTGCTGTCATTGATCGAGATGGTGATGGCAAATTGAGTCAAGACGAACTGACATCCATGCTCGAAGATTTTTACTTCAGTGAATCTCCAGAGGCCCCTGCAAATCTGATGTTTGGTCCTTTATAAGGTTATAGCCGTCGCCAGTTTCGTTAGGACAAGACGGCGGACCATTTGGCGGTACGCGAAGGAACCGAATGATATTTGGTGTCCTAGACTAAATGGCTAAACATGCAATTCGCATACTCCGCATGGGGAACGTCGGCTGAGCGGAGTCGAAGCCGGCAATTTCTGAGCAGAGTCGTTGGCGCAGCCTCTCTGGAAGAGACAGGGAACATATATAGCAGGATTTTAGAGAATTGATACACCTATCTTTGGGTACGAACGCTGTCCATCAGAAAAAGCGTTCGTACCGTAACTAGGCTGGCAATAGCTGTGTCCGCTTTCCTTTAGGATGACAATAGCTGTTGTCTGATCTCAACTGTATGAAAGTCGATGTGTTCAAGATTCCTCAACATAGTCCTGATGACCTTACCGGGCTAGATGCGCTCATCCAAAACCGAACAATCCAGCCTGAACACATCGTTGCCATTATGGGCAAAACTGAAGGAAATGGTTGTGTTAATGACTTCACACGGGGATTTGCCGTTGCAACCCTTGAGCATTATCTAATTCCCCTCATCGGTGCAGATCGCACCAGCCAGATTGTGTTCGTTATGTCAGGGGGAACTGAAGGGGTATTGAGTCCCCATCTGACGATATTCACTCGGCAAACCGAAGGACTTGCCGGGGAACCTCAGTTTGGTTTGGCTTTGGGAGTTTGTCACACCCGTGACTTCACCATTGAAGAAATTGGAACCGTGACCATGGCACGGGTGGTTGCAGAGGGCATTCAACATGCCATGAAAACGGCTAATCTTGCGCCGAAGGACGTACATTTTGTTCAGGTTAAATGTCCTCTCATTACGGCAGCTCGGAATGCAGAAAGCGAAACAAGCCGAACGACAGACAGCTACAAATCTATGGCTTATTCTCGGGGCGCCTCTGCGCTTGGCGTTGCTCTAGCCCTTGGAGAACTCTCCCCAGAGCAAGTGACGGATGATGTGATTTGCACCAATCATGATCTCTATTCATCGGTAGCGTCTACATCCGCAGGGGTTGAATTGCGCAATTGTGAAATTTTGGTGCTAGGCAATGCGCCTGATTCTCAGAGTGCCTACCGCATCGGCCACAGCGTCATGCAGCATGCGCTAGATACAACTGCCATTCAGCAGGCGATCGCAAGTGCTAAAGGATCGGCGTCTACGATTACTAACGTATTCGCGAAGGCAGAGGCGTCGCCCTCGGGTGAAATACTCGGTTGTCGACACACGATGCTAGATGATTCGGATATCAGCCATACTCGTATGGCAAGAGCCGTGGTTGGAGCTGTCGTGGCTTCTGTTGTACATGATCCGATGGTGTACGTTTCAGGAGGGAGTGAACATCAAGGACCACCGGGAGGTGGACCCATTGCAGTCATTAGTCGAAAAGAAGAGTAGGGGCGACACTAAGAGGCAGTAATAATATAGGATTTGCCGTTCGCTTAAACCCAGTGAACGAAGCGCTTTTCGAGCACCACAAAAATACTATAGAGTGCGATACCCATGACTGCTAGGGTCAATAGGGCTAGAAACGCTAACGGGACATTAAAGTTAGAGCTCGCCGACAAAATGACATAGCCAATGCCCCCATCAGAGGCAACTGTTTCTGCAATCACAGAGCCAATAAATGCCTGAGAGATCGCTACTTTCAACGACGCAAATAAATAGGGCATCGTATGGGGAAAGCCAACCTTCTGGAAAATCTCAAAGCGGTTTGCTCCTAACGCAACCAACACATCTTGCATTTCAGTTTCTACGGTGGCTAGGCCGCTCGCAACATTGACGGCAATTGGAAAAACGGCCAGCAAAAATGCCGTTATCACCGCAGGAATCGCCCCAATGCCAAACCAAATTGACAACAGTGGCACCAGCGCCACTTTGGGAATGGTATTAAACCCAATCAAGAGTGGATAGAGGGTTAAGCTGGCAAATTTAGAATAGCCAATGACGAAGCCAATCACAACGCTGTTCACTACTGTGGTCGGCTTCCTCATCGCGCTAGTACTGGGCGTCGTGATTGGCTTCGTCATTGGCTATTCTAAATTTGCCAGCTTAACCCTC
>JBCBLF010000392.1:0-2949 GCA_038520475.1 Cyanobacteria bacterium J06627_8 | reverse complement strand
GACGATGAGTCTATGGAATATTTAAGCTGGGCCTCTAGAATATCAAGAAACCCTGCCAGAATTGAGCAAGTTCTGGTATGCATAACAGTTGCAATCGTGCCGCAGAATTTATCACGCCTATCCAACGGCCTGATCGACTTTCTGATATTCCATGAATCGAATCAGACTTGGGCCGATGATCAGGAGTTTTGACCTTCCATGCAGTTGATCCAACCTGTCGTCCATCCAATGGAAGTCAGTTGAAATTCCAATCAATGCTTATTGGTTTGCCTTTGCATCTTGAACGGCTGCGTAGAAGCAAAGACCAGAAAATGGAATACTGACTGCCAAAATCACTCGAGTCACAGTCACGCCCAAATCGGGCATCCCTGACGATAGCTCAAACACTGAGCCGACAGCGGCGATCGCTGCTACACAGGAGAGAGCCAGTAATAATCCACTTTTGGGTGTCAGCATCAACTATCAATCAATTCTTTAAGTTCAACCGGCTTGAGGTGAGAGTTGTCGTCTGGCAAGAGAACAACAGCTCTCAACCCAAGCTGGACTTATGCTTAGCTTATTAGATGGACTGAACAGAATCAACCGAGAACCCGTTTTTCACCAAAGATTGATTCATGGCGATCGCATTGTCTACCCGATCGACAAACATGATGCCATTGAGATGATCCATCTCATGCTGAATAACGCGGGAGAGCAGACCCCCTGCAACAAGCCGTTGGGGGCGACCATTCTCATCCTTATAGGACACTTCGATGCCCACGGGTCGTGTGACGTCTAGAAAAACTTTTGGAATGCTAAGACAACCTTCTTGAGCGACGCAGAGCTCTTTACTAAATTTTTTGATGACCGGATTAATCAAAATTCGAGGCGTGTTAGCTGCATTTTCTGGATCATCGTCGACCACTAACATCTGTTTATTGATGCCAATTTGAGGAGCTGCAAGTCCAATCCCATCTTCGGTGTACATTGTTTGCAGCATTTCCTTCGCAAGCTGTCGAATATCCGCGTCAATTTTAGTGACCCGCTTGCAAGACTGGCGCAAGACGCGATCGCCCAGGAAGTGAAGCTCCAAGGGGGCTTTATCCAATTTTGTCTTTTCGACAGCGAGTTGAGACGATTGAGAAGCCATAAAGCAGCAGAAATCTAAACAAACTAGCAGGAGTTCAGTAAGAATATACAGACATGCTGGTTGGCTCGCATGTCCAAACATTGTTCACGATTAGAAGAAAATGACCTGTTTGATTCAGCATCATCACAAGCACGATCTTCTTCTTTCCATAGTAGTCAATTCCGGCGCTATCATCATTTGTTTCCAATAGGACTTACGTATGGCAGTGTGCAACTGCATTGAATACAAAAAGGTGGTGTGGGGCGACACGCGCCCCACACCACCAGGCTTAGTTAATTCGAACAACGCTTTAAATCTTGGGAGCCTTCCAAGCTGGAAGCTGTGATAGATAGCCAGAGTCCTGAAGCGTTCCAGATGATGGATGTTCTGCAACTTTAGGAGCTGCTAAGGATGGCAAGGATTCGCGCATCATGGCAGTAATCTGGAGAGTCTTGGAGTCGTAAATTTGGGTCACCAACTTTGGATACAGTCCAATGCCGATGATGGGAATCAACAGAGACGCAATGATAAAGACTTCGCGAGGTTCTGCATCGACGAGTACCTCATGAGACGTCAGTTCTTCGTTCTCAGGACCATAGAAAATTTCGCGCAGCATCGACAACAGGTAAATGGGCGTCAAAATAACGCCAACTGCTGCGAGCAAGACTACGATGATTCTGAATGTGAGGCTATACGCATCGCTATTCGCGAAACCAACAAAAACCATCAACTCTGCAATGAACCCGCTCATGCCAGGCAACGCCAGAGACGCAAGTGAACAGGTCGTAAACATTGCAAAGATGCGAGGCATTTTCTTACCAACACCGCCCATCTCATCCAACACAAGGGTGTGTGTGCGGTCATAGGTTGCTCCCACCAAGAAGAAGAGACTTGCACCAATCAGACCGTGTGAAATCATTTGCAGCACAGCACCACTTAGTGCAAGGTCGGTGAAGGCTCCAATCCCGATCAACACAAATCCCATGTGCGAGATCGACGAATAAGCGATTTTGCGTTTGAGATTGCGTTGAGCAAATGATGTCAACGCGGCATAGATAATGTTGACCACTCCGAGAATAATCAAAATCGGAGCGAAATAAGCGTGAGCGTCAGGCAGCATCTCAATATTCATGCGAATCAGCGCATACCCGCCCATTTTCAACAAAATACCGGCCAACAGCATGTGGACCGGGGCCGTCGCTTCACCGTGGGCATCTGGAAGCCAGGTATGCAGTGGAAAGATGGGAAGTTTTACAGCGTAGGCAATGAGAAAGCCAGAATAGGCGAGAAGCTGGAACCTGAGTGGGAAGTCTTTGTCCATGAGCGATCGCATATCAAATGTGATGGTATCGCCATAGAACGCCATCGCAAGGGCCGCCACTAGGATGAAGAGAGACCCCCCTGCGGTGTAGAGGATGAACTTGGTTGCTGCATAAAGGCGCTTCTTTCCGCCCCAAATCGATAGCAACAGATACACGGGAATCAGCTCAAGCTCCCACACCAGGAAGAACAGCAGCATATCTTGTGCGGCGAAAACAGCAATCTGTCCGCCGTACATTGCTAGCATCAAAAAGTAAAATAGCTTGGGCTTGAGGGTAACCGGCCAAGACGCCAAAATCGCCAGAGTGGTGATGAAGCCAGTAAGCAAGACAAGAGGCATGGATAGGCCATCAACGCCGACCGCCCACTTCAGATCGAGAGAATCAACCCAGGTGTAGCTTTCAACAAGCTGCATTCCTGAAAGGCTGGGGTCATATTGGCTGTAGAAGGCATACGCGATGAGGGCAAAATCAATCAACCCGACCGTTAATGAAAACCATCGTACGGTTTTGCCATCTTTG
>JBCBLF010000391.1:0-2962 GCA_038520475.1 Cyanobacteria bacterium J06627_8 | reverse complement strand
AAGCGGACGACCGGCGAATGGTCATCGCATGACGATGAATGGCATTCTCTGAATTCAGCGCACGGGTCTTGGCGAGATTGACCTGACCGTTATGGGCATCGCACACCATATCGAGCCGATTTTATGCCTGGCGCAAGAGCGGTCGCTGGCAGCAGATTCTTGAGCAGTTGCACCAGCAAGCGGACGCAATCGTAGCGTTTGGCTGAACGCTTCATCATGTGGATGGCAGTGTGATTCGAGCGCATCAACACGCTGCTGCTGCTTGCGGGAGCAGTGCAGAGCAAGAAGCCCTTGGCTATCACCAAGGTGGGTTTAATAGCAAGATTCATCTACGGTGTGACGACCACGGTCAACCCGTCACCTTCTTGGTCACGGCCGGGCAGCGCCACGAGGCTGTGATGTTCGAGTCATTGATGGAACAAGGAGCTGTCAGACGCAATGGCTCAGGCCATCCCCGCATTCATCCGAAGCGGGTTGAAGCCGATAAGGGCTATACCGGAGAGCCGATTAAGGAGAAATCAGCATTACAGATTTTATCCAGCCAGAGTGGCATAAGAGCGAGATAGTCCTGTACTCATTGATTAAGCTCGGTAATGTGGGTTGCAACGTGGACCACATTGCCGCTGTTGTACTTAATGCAATTGCAAACTGCTTATTGGTCATCGCCCAGGCATAAGTGATTGACAGGTCATAGTGAGACGTTTGAACTGTGTAAACGTCTCACTTGATGGATACACGACTTGAACAGTTGGCGCTGCACGATGAGAACCAAGTGTCCATTTTTCCTATTAGTGTGTAGGGTTTCAGTTGCTTTAGGGCTTTTTCAACATCGCTTTCCAAACGTGTGACCAATGAGAGTGTGAGACGGATACAGTCACATGTTTCAAGATATTGCAAAAACTTAATGAGATTTATTTGCAATTAGACGCGATCTTGGTTATGCTTCGATTGTCGTTTATTGACGAATAATCTCAATAAAAGGCTCATAAAACTTGGCAGTTGTCCCAGGTTAGGGGGAGGTCTCTCTGGGCTATCTCTCAAAAGGTATTCCTCACCCTGGGGCAACAGCTTTTTTTAGACTAGATCTTTAATTCTTGGAGAAGAGAATTTAATGGCGACATGTGTATGTTGTGCAGATATTCTTTTGCGTCAGATTTGTGATGGTCACATTCATTGGTATTGCCCAACATGCCGTCAAAAAATGCCAAACACGGAGTGCTTTGGGGTGAGCCACAACGCTTTACAGGCTCATTCAAGGTTAGATGCCTCGTCAAAAGCATTTAATTCTGACTGATGGTGACCGCGAAGAGACGCAGAACATTCATTTGTATTTCAAGCACTGACTGAAGGAAACGAAAGGATATGGCACGCATTGGTCTGTTTTACGGAACTCAAACTGGAAATACTCAAACAGCGGCTGAGCTGATTCAGAAGGAGTTTGGTGGTGAATCTGCTGTTGAGCTGTATGACATTGCAACGTTCGATCCTGATAACTTTTCTCAGCATGACTGCATTATCATTGGCAGCCCGACCTGGAATATTGGCGAATTACAGGCAGATTGGGAAGGATGTTTCGATGAGCTAGACAGCATCGATTTTACCGGTAAGAAGGTTGCTTATTTCGGTACGGGTGATCAAGTCGGGTATGCTGACAATTTCCAAGATGCTCTCGGTATTTTGGAAGAAAAGATTGCTGGGTTGGGTGCGCAAACTGTTGGGTACTGGTCGACAGATGGTTATGACTTCAGCGAATCCCTGGCGCTGCGAAATGGAAAGTTTGTTGGGCTGGCGCTAGATGAAGATAACCAATCTGAGTTGACTGAAGAACGTATTCAGGCTTGGGTTGCACAGCTTAAGCAGGATTTTGGCATGTAACGTCTCTCCGTACACATGTGATGGTGATGGCTAGTTTACTTGCTACCAACTACAGTGCTTCATATTTCGTACTTAACCTCTGGGGCGTTATCTAAAGGTGAAACGACTGGGTATCAGCATTGCGCTAAGTATCGAATGCACGTCATCAATTATCGCGAAACTCCTGAGATTGAGTCATTGGTTCAAATAGTTGTTATTAGTGGAAATACACATTATGTCCAACGTTCCTGATGCTGTGTGTTTAAATGTCAGTCCAGCTTTGAAATGGTTTGATCGACCATTTTTGCGTGAGTTGTCTAAGCGAGCATCCATCGCTCAGTGGGAGTATACACAATCACCAGATGAGCCGTGCTCACTGGATAAGGCTTTAATACTCCTTCATGATTACCTCAAGCACTTTGATCGTCCGGTTCATCTCATTGGGCATGGATTGAGTGGAACGCTAGGATTGCTGTACTCACGTCAGCATCCTAAGCATGTGCGATCGCTAAGTCTCTTATCTGTTGGGGTCTTTCCGTCTATCGACTGGCAGGCCCATTACTATGTTCAGCGGCAGTTGTTTCGCTGTAGTCGCACATTCGTCTTGGCTCAGGTCGCTAAGAGTCTATTTGGCCGTCAGTGTGAGTTGGCGACGAGGCGAATGATCGAGGTGCTAGAAAAAGACTTAGACACCTCCCCATCGGCGCACTCTATTTGTTATCAGCATTACATGAAACCTGGATGTGCCCCAGTTCCACTAATGGTTGGACGCGGTGAGCTAGATGTTGTGATTGATCCGAATGCATTAGAGCAGTGGCAACCCTGGTTTAAGGAGTGCGATTTTCAATGGGAATGTCCAGATGGGCTTCATTTCTTTCAATATTCTCATCCTCATCGAGTTGCCCTAAAGATTTGGGAGTTTTGGAATTCGATTCCTTCTCAATCGCTTCCTCATCTTATGTCAGGGGTGGCTACAAACTGATTAACTGATTGAACAAATCTCAAGAGTAGAGATGAACAACGATGCTCCAATTGCATACATTGATGACGTGTCTGCTTCAGTACAGTCAGAATACCTCTTATACGCCGGTATGGCTTGAACACATTT
>JBCBLF010000390.1:0-2971 GCA_038520475.1 Cyanobacteria bacterium J06627_8 | reverse complement strand
CTAATCTGTGGTGGCTCTGCTTTTTTCCCGCCTGTGATGAATAGGGTCGCTTCAGCCATCCCATAGCACGGATAAAAGGCGTCATATCGGAATCCACAGACCGAAAATTTAGCTGCGAACTGTTTCAGGGTTGCAGGGCGTACGGGTTCAGCGCCAGAGAAGGCTACCTCCCAACTGGTGAGGTCAAGGTGTTGCAACTGGTCATCGGTCACGTAGCGGCAGAGTAGATCGTATGCAAAATTAGGTCCGCCACTCGTTGTGGCTTTGTAGGTAGAAATGGCCTGTAGCCACCGAATCGGTTTTTGAATAAAGTCAAGGGGCGACATCAACACACACGATGTCCCCACATATAGGCTTTGCAAGACGTTGCCAATGAGCCCCATGTCGTGAAACAAGGGAAGCCAGCCGACGCCGATTAACTTTTCAGTGTGACCAAAGGCTAATTTGAGGAGCTGTTGATTATGAAGGAGCGCACGATGAGTCACCATGACGCCTTTGGGAAGCCCTGTTGACCCTGATGTGTATTGTAAAAAGGCGATGGTCTCTGGAGATAGGGCTGGCGAGTGCCAAGTCGTTGCAATTGACGTGGGAATCTGATCAGTGATTACCCATTGGCTGGATCGAGCCAATGATGATTCATCTCCACTACAGAGCTGCTGTTTGAGCTTGGCTTGCGTCGATTTGGGGGTGAGAATGACGGTTGCCCCGGACGAGATTAGGCGATCGCTAACATCTTGGATGGTTTGACGGTTTCGAGGCGGATGGCACGGAACGGCGATAATCCCAGCATAGAGACAGCCTAAAAAAGCCTCAATGAATTCCAGCCCCGCAGGATAGGGATAGATTAATAGTGCCCGGTCACCAATGTTGGCTCGTTCGAGAAGATAGGCTGCGATCGCCCGAGCCCGATGGTCGAGTTCTTGATACGTCAATGAGCCCTGTTCTGTCTCACCGTCTTTGAGAAATACAAAGGCTCTGGCATCTGGGTTAGATTTGGCGCGATCGCCGAGAAGGTCAACAAAGGTGGGATAACACGTAATAGACTGCATTCTGGTTATTCAGACGAATCGTTGGGGCATTCCGTTGAGAAAGCGGTATCGATGATTATGACGGTGCGTTGGCTATTGTCGCAACTTACCGCAACTCACGAGGGCGGTTCGTCAATTTTTCTGAGTTTACCGATGTAGTTCCGCTATCGGTAGACTAATGGACAACTGTGTAAGACTTATATCTTGCACCTGAGTACTGTAGGCGCGCACTCATGAGTGCGCGCCTACACCATCTAGAACGCCCAAGTGATTAGGCAACGTGCACAAGGAGATGTATGCCGGTCAAAATCCATGAATCAGGTTCAGCGGCATCGCCACTCTCCCGACCACATCCTGAAGTCATGATGTGGTTTGGCCTGAGCTTCATTGCTCCGCTCTATTTTGGTCTCATCTCCTTTGGCTATGTGTCGCTTTCGAATGACGTCATTCAAGACGATGCTCGATTGCACATTGTGTGGCTCCAGCGGCTGATTGATCCGGCTTTGTTTCCTGATGATGCGATCGCTCACTACTACGCTGCAACTCAGGCCGCAGGCTTCAAGGTCGTGTATGCGATCGCAGCTTCTATCGGCGTCGCACCTCTTGAGTTAGCCAAGCTGTTGCCTTTGGGTCTTGCTCTGATCACTACCGCTTATGTCTTTTGGGTCACGCTGCTCATTCTGCCGGTGCCGATGAGTGGAGCCATGACCACGCTGATTCTCAATCAAAACGTTTGGCTTAAGGACGATTTGATTTCAGCCACGCCGCGAGCCTTTGTGTATCCAATATTTGCTGCTTTTTTGTATTACGTATTGCGTGGCTCGGGTATCGGAAGCCTGATCGCATTGGTGCTGCTGGGGCTGTTTTATCCTCAAATGATGTTGGTTGCCTTTGGGGTGCTGACGCTGCGGCTGTTGCCCTGGAGCAGATGGTTCGAAAATCGAACGTCTATCCATGAAACGTTGGCGATCGCCCCAAGGCGACTCAATCATTTATTATCTGCGCGCCCTTTTTTCAGTATGCCTAAGGATTGGCGGCGATCGTGGAGCTTGATGGTGACTAGACGTGCAGTTTTAACCTGGTTAATTGCGCTGGTGATGACCGTGGGTCTTCTCCTGTTTTTTTCCCATCGGGTTGAAGCTCAGGCAGGTCCACTCATCTCCCTAACGGACATGTTGTCGATGCCAGAGTTCGGCACAAATGGTCGCCGAGAATATTTCGGCGTTCCTCCGCTGCAATTCGCGTTTAGTGGAGCAAGCGGTCTGCGGTTTCCACTGTTTCCTCCCATTATCGTGCTGGGAGCCGCGTTGCCTGTTGTGAGGCGGTCTTTTCAATCGCTTGTTCCAACAGGATTGACACCCGACAGCCGAATTTTAGCTGAGATTCTCTTGTCAGCTCTGGGATTATTTTTTCTAGCCCATGCGATCTTTCCAACGCTCTACTTGCCCAGCCGATATACCTTCTACAGCGTTCGATTTGTGATGGCGATCGCCACCGGACTCGTTTTGACCCTTGTGCTGCATAAAAGCTGGAACTGGCTGAAACGTCGGCAGCAGGGTATCGTGCGTTGGACCAAGCTAGAGCGACTGAAGGCAGCGCTGGGACTCGTGTTTGCGATCGCTGTTCTCACGGTTCCTGCCATTCCAAGTCTTTTCCTATCGTGTCATGGTTGGGTCGTGGGACAGATGCCAGCGATTTATCAAATGCTGGCCCAGCGACCCAAGGATACGCTGGTTGCCTCTATCGTTCCAGAGGTGAGCAATGTGCCTGCGTTTTCTCAGCGGTCCGTTCTTGTGGCTGAAGAGTTTGCGATACCTTATCACGCTCAGTTTTACACGCTGATGACTGAGCGTATGACGAATCTGCTCCACGCTCAGTACAGCTCGGATCTATCCGCTGTTCAAACCTGGATTCAGACCAGCGGCGCTGATGTCTGGATTGTG
>JBCBLF010000038.1:9733-26373 GCA_038520475.1 Cyanobacteria bacterium J06627_8 | reverse complement strand
TTTTGGCAATACTCTGATTCAATCGAGTCTTTACTAATCACAAAGATAAAGGTGTGGGCTTCCTCAATCCCGGTTTCAATTTCCCGCCACCAATCCGTTGTCGGCTCAATGTCCTGCCAATCGATCCAAGCCTCATAAATGCTTCGCTTTAAGGCTGTATGTAAGACCTGTACAAACTCTTTATCTCGCCGGGAGTAGGAAATGAAAACATCTGTCATGGGGTCAATGAGAGATAAGGGGCTATCAAAGAGATCCAATACAATCAATCAGTTTCCTGATGGTTTTAAGTCCCTCATTGTCAGGCAACGAGAATCAAAATCTCATTAAATTTGATACAAGATTTCTTAGTACGGGGACAAAAGTCGTAACACCTGATTAAAGTCAAATGGACGCAGCGCGGGGTCGGAAAACGTGCGTTTTAGGAAATCGCATCCATAGCGGAATAAACTTTTCGCTTTGCGGCCACTGATTGGCCTGGACTTACGCAAGTCCCCTGGGGCTCATACATTTTTGGATGACAGCTTGCCATAATTTGCAAACGATCGCGAGGTGCATCGTGTGCGAATTGATTAAACACGATGTTCCACAACCTCTCTTCTGCACGTGATGCAGTCGCGCATTGTTGATAGACACCATTGATAGGCACTGTCTATTGACGACTCTCAGAGAACTAATTATCAAAACATCACGAACATCAAGCTAGTATAAAAAGTTTCATCCATTAAATATTTCTTCTGATGGGTAAAAATCAGTTCTCTAGGGCATTTCTGGCGATCGCCCATCACTGAAGAGAGTCTTGACTCGTATGATTGGAAACATATGCTTGAATTAAGCGTCTTGGTATAAAGATGATCACTTTGTTTGCGTAACCCTGAAACTGGGTAGCGATTGTAACAAAGGCAAGGGCAAATCTACCGCTACAAGCCTCTTCATTAGGCCACTCTGCCCCTAATTCTTTGAGAACACGTGTTTATAAACCCTTAGACGTGCAACTTAGGTTCAAGGAAACGAGCCGTCGTCTAAGGACCATATCAGTACCATCTCCTGAAATGGATACACGAAATAATTTTGTGAAACCTGAACACTAGGCAGGTTTTACACATATCAAAATCATGCGCCAATTTTTTGAATTGGCACAACATTCCGAAAATTTTTAAGAGGAACACATGCAGAACGCCCGATTTGAAAGCGAAGTATTGAGATTAACCAACGAATTTCGTAAGAAAAATGGGCTTGATCCATTGGTGATTGATCAGGATTTAGAAGAAGCCGCGGATCAACATACCCGTAACATGGCACGGCAAGACTTCTTTGCCCATAAGGGAAAAGATGGGTCTACTCCTGCGAATCGCGCTAGAAGCGCAGGCTATGAAACTGGGTTTGTTGGAGAAAATATTGCTGCGGGATATACCACTCCAAAACAAGTTGTCGATGGATGGATTAGCAGTCCTGGGCACCGAGCCAATATGCTGAATGCCAACTATAACGAAATTGGTATTGGGTATTATCATCAACAAAACGACACGGGTTCGGTTAACTATAGACATTACTGGACTCAGGTGTTTGGTAAGGGCACCATCGAACCTGTCCCGTCTGCACCAAAGAAGAATAATTCTTCCAATACTGGTTCTTCCAACAGTGGTTCTTCGAAGAATTCAACTGCCAATTCCTCGAAGAACACACCGGTCAATTCTTCCAAAAACACTTCAGCCCCGAGGGAGCAACCCGCAATTGATATCACTCCATCAACTCCCATCGCTGAGCCTACACCTCGGGAGAATACAAACCCGACCAATCCTAGACCGACCAATCCTAGACCAACGAATACTAATGAGACATCGCCCCGTCCAGACTTGGGTGCAATAAGAGGCACTCAAAGAGCTGACATGCTAGCTGGTAATGGGGCAAACAACGTCATCAGAGGGCTAGGCGGTAATGACAAATTGTTAGGGCGTGCCGGCAATGATCAGCTCATGGGAGGCAATGGACGCGATCGCCTGTCTGGCGGAACTGGTAATGATGTCCTCAAGGGAGGAAAAGGGCGAGACGTGATTCGAGGTGGCAGCGGCAATAATCGCGTCACGGGTAATGCAGGGCGCGACATCTTTGTTCTGGTACAGGGCACTGGGCAAACGAGAGTGACTGATTTTCAGGTTGGTGACGATCGCATCCGATTAGGCAACAACCTGAGGCTTGGACAAATTCAAGTTCGACAACGAGGTAGCGATACGTTGATTCAATCGGGTGATGATGTCCTGGGCGTTCTTGAAAACGTCAATGCAGCTGATATCACTCCAAACTCATTTGCATAAAATCTCTCTGAGATTTTGGGTGAGCACCATTTCCTTGAATACCAATTGAATGGCGATCGCTTGTCTGTGTGTGACCATCCAGGTTGCTATTGAACCTTAATGTTGTCTGGAACCAGGCGAAATCAAGGTCTTGTCCTATGTGCTGTGAGCCGTCGAACGGCGCATACGATAGATATGCAAACTAAAATTTAGTTGATAGACAGTATTTAAAAGGTCAGCGTCCAAAGTTTGGACGCTGACCTTTTATTCTCTGTATCCGGTTATTCTCTATGTCCGGATGCGGATTCCAGATAGTAGTTTCAAGAGCGTCACGTTGCGCCGCTTGCAAAATTATCTTTCAGTCATGCGCTAGAGGGGGGGCACATGTTGAGTTGCCTTCTGCGATTCTAAAATCGCCCCATCATCGTTAGCAGTCCTTGCTGTCCCAGTAGGATTTCTCTTACGAGGCTCAAAATACCGACCCAAATGATGGGACTAATATCAACCCCACCCCAAGGTGGAACAACCTTACGCGTTGGCGCTAGAAATGGTTCAGTTGGCCATGCAACCAAGTTAAAGGGCAACGCGTTTAAGTCTGCTTGTGGATACCACGTCAGCACAATACGGAGAATAAATAGCAAAATAAACAGCGCTAATATCAGCCCAATTGAAAGCCCTAAGATGTCAGAGAGTGCCATATGCTGAACGATTGCTTAACATTCTGTAATTGTAATCTGTTCCGCTGCGAGACGCGAAAAAAAGTCTTGGCCTATCTGGCGATCGCTGTATCTGACTTCTCAAGAAGCGATCGCCAGAGTACTATAAAAGAATACAAAGTTATTTAAAGGCTTTAGAAGAACCATGACACCCTCTCTGGCTAACTTCCTTTACAGCTTGCTCGCTGGAGCAATCATCGTTGTTATCCCTGTTACTGTGGCACTCATCTTTATCAGTCAGAGTGACAAGATTCAGCGTGGGTAATCACTGAACTTAGGTTGCTGAGTTCTAATGATATTGCTCCTCTTCTACAGTGATTGACTAGATTAGTCGCTTTCCTGAGTAACTGTGCACTTGCGCGTTTTTCTGCAAGCCTGTGTATGACTCAGGGGCGGCTTTTATTTTGACTACTGTTGAGATATAGTCGAGTGCTTTTGCGTTAGAGTCGTAGCGCGTGGGATGTGCATCTGCACGTCACTCCATAGAGCGATATTGAGCCGTAAGGCAGATAATCAGGTCAGACTTTTCTTAGAATGAAGGAGGCTCTTAACCGACTCATTCATCTGAGGTCATTCTGCAATCTAGGGTCATTCCACCCAATTTGACTCATACCCGTTACTCAAATTGGTTTGCACATTATGGGCACCTCTGATAGGGTACTTGGGAATTCTGTTGGTATGTAATGATTGGTTGAAGCGTGTTTCTGATGGGTGTTCTGATGAAACGCAGTAATAGGGCAAGAACGTTTAGTTGAATCTAACCATCAAGGTAAAGCGAAATGGTCAATTCTGATTTCGGACCCGCATTTATATTAGGAGTTGCACTCGTATTATCTGGAGTTGCCCTGTATGGCATGCGGTCGTTTCGACCAGAGTTATCCAGAGACCATGATATTTTCTTTGCGGCGATCGCTCTGGTCAGCGGTTTGATTCTCATTTTTCAGGGATGGCGACTTGATCCGCTACTGTTTTTGGGGCAGCTTTCCCTAGCGGGTTCAGCAGGCTTTTTCGCGTTCGAGAACATTCGGCTGAGAGGCGTTACAACAGAGCAGGCCAAGAAAAATACGCCCATTGTCGATGACGACCGACCGGTTAGTCGTCGCTATGAATATGACTACGACTACGATGCGCAGTCTGATGAACTGCCCTCACGTGAGCGCCGGTCATCAAGAAGCATTCGCGCGGGTCGTGATAGTCGTGCCGCTGCGTTTGATGATGATTATCGCGGTGAGAGTCGTCGTCGCCGTGCTCCAGCTCCAAGCCGTCGTCGCCTAGAAACGGAAGACGACTATCGACGGTCGTCATATGACCCTGAACCTCGCCCGCGTCGTCGCCTCCCTCGGGCTCGTCGTGACGACGATCGCCCCATCGAAGCAACAGTGACTTGGGATGATAGTCCAGCACAGGATGATTGGGATGATCGCCCTCAGCGCGCTAGCAAGCCAACATGGGATGTTGGGCCTCAAGACATTGCTCCTGATTTAAGTCGTGGCTCTAACGAACCCTCTTCGCCTCCGGAAGCCGCTTCTACCTATCGTTCTGGAGGGCGAGAACCAAAATCATTGTCGCGATATCGTCGCCGTCGAGCGTCTTCTAATCGCGATTACTCTTCTCCAGCCGATGAGCCAGCACCCGAAGGATATGCTGACTATCAGCCTATGAATGGGCCAGAGAGCGAAGACGACAGATATTAGGTGCTGTTAGTTTATTTGACGAAGAAATAGGGGGGTGAACAATGTTCACCCCCCTATTTCTTCGTGATGGATTTGAGGAAATTGCCTGGTTGTGATTAGTCGGAATATTCGTAGAATTGGAATGCTTCGTTGCTGCAAACGTTAAACGAATACTCTTCAACGACATCACCGTCTGCAAATTCACCCCGGAAATCGTAAATGCAAACTGAGGGATCGGGATCATTGAAGATGATATCGATGTAGTTTCCAGGAGGCAGAATCTGTTCAGGCCCTAAGACATCAGCTCCCCAAGTGTCTAAGCTTGATTCTGAAATATACAAATAATTCAAATTTACGCTGGTATTGTTTTGCACTTGAAACCCTTGCTTGGCTGCGAAGGTCGCTGAGGCCGAGGCAAGTGCAATTGGAATACTGAGTAATGAGGCAGACAATGTCTTCAGAGAGAACCGTTGCAGCATCGTGCTCCTCCTAGAATAGGCGGTGAATGATTGTGAGACTTAAGCAGATGAACGTTTTTCCGCGAGCGCAGCCCGCAGAAAAACGTTCCCAAAGCCCAGAACCTTGTCTGAGATGCGTAAGTCGTAAGTCTTTTGATTAATCCGGTTCTAGCTCATCAGCATTTCAAACGAGAAGGAGCTTTCCAGAAATTTGTCGAGAGTTTGTAAATGCTAAGGGTTTTCAAAGATTCCGCTCTTACTCCTGAAGCGTTTCTGGCTAAGATTTTAAAGTGAACCCTTCAGCACGACGTTACCTATCCAGCCTCAAGGTCAACCATGATACGCCTCAGTGAAATTAAGCTGCCCTTGGATCATTCAGATTCAGATCTAAAGGCTGCTATTCTCAAGAAACTTTATCTCCCAGAAACCAAGCTGCTCAACTACACCGTGTTCAAGCGCAGCTATGATGCTCGCAAAAAGAGCAACATCATTTTGGTCTATATCGTTGATGTTGAAACCACTAAGAATTCGGCACTGCTACAGCGATTCACGTCCGATCCTCATGTGATTCCGTCACCAGATATGACCTATCATTTGGTGGCTCATGCTCCTGAAGAATTCGGCGATCGCCCAGTCGTGATTGGAACGGGGCCGTGCGGCATGTTTGCAGGTCTATTGCTTGCCCAAATGGGATTTCGACCGTTGATATTAGAGCGGGGAAAGTCGGTTCGCGATCGCAGCGTCGATACCTTTGGATTTTGGATCAAGAAGCGCTTGAATCCAGAGTCCAATGCTCAGTTTGGAGAAGGGGGTGCAGGTACCTTTTCAGACGGCAAGCTCTACAGCCAGGTGCGAGATTCGAAGCACTATGGTCGAAAGGTGCTGACGGAGTTCGTGAATGCGGGTGCGTCACCTGAAATTCTTTATATCAATAAGCCTCATATTGGGACCTATCGCCTGGTTAAGATCGTCCAAAATCTGCGGGCTACGATTGAAAGCTTGGGTGGTGAGATTCGCTTCCAGAGTCGGGTTGAAGATATTGAGATTAACAACGGTCATGTCAGCGGTGTTCGCTTGGAGAATGGTGAACACATTGCCTGCAATCGAGTGGTGTTAGCCGTGGGACACAGTGCCCGTGACACGTTCCAGATGTTGTGCGATCGCGGTGTTTATATCGAACCTAAACCCTTTTCAATTGGCTTCCGAGTGGAACATCCCCAATCACTGATTGACCAGTCTCGATTTGGTCCCTATGCCAGACACGAGCGACTTGGAGCGGCGGACTATAAGCTGGTCCATCACTGCAAAAATGGTCGATCGGTTTATAGCTTTTGTATGTGTCCGGGGGGCAAGGTTGTTGCGGCTGCATCAGAACCTGGGCGACTGGTTACCAATGGGATGAGCGAATATGCCCGTGACGAATCCAATGCGAACAGTGCCATTGTTGTTGGAATTACTCCAGAGCATGATTATCCAGATGGGCCACTGGCAGGCATTGCATTGCAGCGTCGCTTAGAAGCCCATGCGTTTGAACTCGGCGGAGGCTCCTATGAGGCACCGGGCCAGCTCGTGGGTGATTTTCTGGCCAATCGACCGTCTACCGAATTTGGTAAGGTCCACCCGTCCTATAAGCCGGGGGTGCACCTGGGCGATTTGAGTTCGAGCTTACCGGAATATGCGATCGCCGCCATTCGAGAAGCGATTCCAGCGTTTGACAAAAAAATCCGCGGATTTGCCATGGACGATGCTGTCTTGACCGGCATTGAAACGCGAACGTCATCTCCCATTCGCATCAAGCGAAATGAGCACTACCAGAGCATCAACACCACTGGACTGTTTCCGGCTGGAGAAGGAGCAGGATATGCCGGAGGTATTTTGTCTGCTGGGATTGACGGTATCAAGGTTGCAGAAGCCGTCGCGCTGAGCCTTGTTAATCCATAGCATCACTGGAGATGTTGCTCGATCTCAAATTGCTCAGAGCATCTTCAAATATGCTTTTGCGCAACAGGTCATCGCCAAATTAGAGCAAAAATGGAACACTGCTGTGCTCGCGCACAATTTGCCAACGATTGTTCACTGATTCCAATACGAAGGTCGATGCTCCGTTAAATTGAATCGTGCTGCCGCTGGTACTGATTCCAGTGACAGAAAATGGCGCGTAAATTAAGGTTTGTGATGCACCTAGCGGTATGGTTTGAGGCTCACCGTATTGCATCGTTAGTTCTTGGAATGCCCTGAAATCGCGATTGAACTGTTCGAGAATATTTTCCGCGCCGATGAACAATCGTCCATCGTTAATCCGAATGATCGATGCATTTTGACTGTAAAGCAGGATGAGTTGATTCGGATTCAGGTTATTGAATCCGTCTTCCATCTGACGTAGAAATTCTGCTGAATTCAACTGATCTGCGCCTGCGGCAGGAACGCTTTCAACAGCAGTCAGGGCCGTGCCCATAAGTACGCCTATTAATCCACTGCGAATCCATTGAGAGTTATTTGACATCACGCCATGGTCTGACACAACTGTACAAGCGCTCATTGTTCTTCAAATGGATGTGTGCCTGGATTGTATGGCGATCGCCCAGTGGGTGAATTCCATCACAATTGTTTGCGCATCCAGTTCGAGAAAAGGGATTTGATTGCATCTATCCTAAGAGGACTGAGCTGATTCTCTCCACACCGCTAGGGTCAGCCCAGGAGAATAGATATTGAGAAACAGGGTAGTTCCTCCTGGAACGGTACAAATTCCTGCAAATTCTGCTCCATTGAGAGCATTGCGGGCAAATCGATACAGTTGTCCGTGAGGGGTTACGCCAATAATAAACTGTTCCCCTGCCCCATCTTCACACAGCAATAAGTCACCCCAGGGTGCCATCCATATGTTGTCAGGATAGTCGAGAATTTGCGGATTGTTGGGCTGTACGAGTAACTCTAGCGTTCCACTGGAGGATTCTTCTGAGGTTGCCGTATCCGGCTGGCTGTGATGAGGCGTATATTTCCAAACTTGCCCAGCAGGCACATCTCCCCCATTCGTACAGGTGAAATAAAGGTGCCCGTCACTGTAGCAAATGCCCTCTCCACGAGAAAAGATGGCTGCGCCTTTTTGTTGACCTTCATATCGGACGGTGTCGTTAACTGGGTCAACATCTTCGATTGGAAGCCACTCAACTGAAACCGGTTGATTCACTGGAAAGCCGCTATGGGTAATGGCCAGAGGAACATCTTGAATCGTTAGGGCTTCCAGCTTGCCCCCGATACTTAGGTCTTCGCGTTCATTGGGAATAAAGCGATAAAACAGGCCATCAATCTGGTCTTCGGTTTGGTAGACAGTGCCAGTGCGAGGATCAACGGCGATCGCCTCATGGCGGAAGCGCCCCATTGCAACAAGGGGCTCAGGCACAACGGCTGTGGAGGCACTTGCCGGAACCTCGAAGTTATACCCATGGGGTTTATCCACATTGTCGGGATTGTTCGGCTGGTTTAGATCTGGAGTCATCGTAATTTCTTCACAGCTGACCCAGGATTGCCAGGGCGTTGGGCCGCCTGCACAGTTGCGTGAGGTACCAGCAAGCGATGTAAATTGCTGCACCCTATTGAGATCAGGATCAACCACAAGAGTCGTTGTGCCGCCCTTACAGCGTGGATCATAGACTGACGCGCCCTCAGCGGTCGTACCCAGTCGAGCACCGGGTGTCAGCTCGTGATTTCGAACCAAAATGACGTGGTTGTCAGGGCCTTGAAATGCCCCCATTCCATCAAAGGCACCGGGTACACGATGACCATCGTCCATCCGCTGTCCGGCCTGTGAGATAACTCGGTAGCGAAACCCTTCGGGCAAATCCAAAATCCCATCAGGATCTGGACGCAGTGCTCCAAATCCAGCATTGCCCTCAACGGTTTGAGCCCCAGACGGCCTAGAGAGCGATCGCAAACAACTCTCTAGCAGCACAGCCGATGCTGTGCCTCCTGCCATCGCGATCATCTGACGCCGAGAAATCACCATGGGTCTCCTTTTGCTAATCCGCTTTAGATCGATAGTGCCTTTCGAAACACGACTTTGTCTGCCCCATCCGCGTAAAAATCACGAATCCGAGCTTCTTCGGTATATCCATTTTTTCGATAAAACGCGCGAGCATACTCAAACTCTGGCGTTCCCATCGTCTCAACTAATAAGATTCGGGCTTCTCGATTGATCAGGTGCTGTTCGACAAAATTTAGGAGTGCTGCCCCTCGACCTCGACGTTGCTGCGCTGGATGCACGGCAATAAGCTGTAAATTCCATGTTCCCTGGGTCATGCGTTCGGGTTCGCAATATGCTAAGCCCATTAGACCATCATCATCATCAGTGACCCAAAAGGATCGAGCTTCATCACGGTCACTCAACGAATCAACCATCATCTGCTGTAGCTCATCAAGCTCCTCAGTTGACAAAAGACCGATAGCGTCAGCTAAAGCAATGAGGGCCGGTTTATCGACAGTTGTTGCTCGACGAATCATAAGAATGTCTACAGCGTTAAAAAGTCAAATTGATTTGGGTCTGCCAGGTGAGACGGTACTACGTTTTGTAGGCTATGAAGCAGATTGTCGATGCGACCTGGATGATCGTGTTCCCAGTTTTGCAGCATCTGCTTAATCTGGACGCGCTGTAAGTTTTCTTGAGAACCACAGAGCGCGCAGGGAATGATGGGAAATTGACAGGCGATCGCATACTGTTTGATATCGGCCTCTGGACAGTAGGCAAGCGGCCGAATCACCACATGGGCTCCATCATCGGTGCGCAGCTTAGGCGGCATGGCTTTTAGCTTTCCAGCATGAAACATGTTGATAAACAGGGTTTCAACAATGTCGTCTCGATGGTGCCCCAGGGCAATTTTGGTGGCACCTTCTTCTTTGGCAATGCGGTAAAGGTTGCCGCGCCGCAAGCGAGAACACAGTCCACACATGGTCTTTCCTTCAGGAATGATCGACTTCACCGTACTGTATGTATCCCTTTCCTCAATGCGGTAGGGAACGCCAATGGATTCAAAGTAGTGAGGTAGAACCTCTTGAGGAAAGCCTGGCTGCTTTTGATCAAGATTCACGGCGAGGAGATCAAAGTAGATGGGGGCACTCCGCTGAAGTTGCATGAGCAGATCAAGCATCGTGTGCGAATCTTTGCCACCTGATACGCAGACCATGATGCGATCGCCCGCTTCAATCATGCGATAGTCATGAATCGCTTTGCCCGCTAACCTCCGCAGCCGTGTATTCAGTTTCTTGAATGATTTGCTGTGACGATTGGGCTGAATGGTGTCGTGGGAATTCTCGTGAAGAGATGAAGTGTTGATCATCGCTGCCTTTGAGAGCACTTTTCGCTATTTTCTGCGGCGGCGTTTATCAGTTGGCGATCGCCGGCTACCAAATAAATAAGAATACACATAACTAAATTCACCGCCAATAAAGAAGATTTGACAGGTCCAATAGAGCCACAACAACAGCACCATCACACCGCCGATGATGCCATAGGATCGAAATTGGCTGCCAATGCGAATCACACTGTTACTGGCCAGTCCTTGAAGAAGAACCAGCAAGCTAGTTGTTAGCAAGCTTCCGAGCCAAATATCCCCCCAACGAACAATCGTCGATGGCAGGATTTTGAACAGCACTAGAACAATCAAAAAGAGAATAAAAAACGTTGCGCCAACCTGAATATTTTTGAGAATCGCAACCTCGTCCAGATTGACAAATGTGATGAGTTCATTAAACCGGTTGAGCAAGGTGCGAATCGTTTCAATGGCGATATTTGACAAGAGCGACAGCACCATCAATGCAGAAGCGCTAATGACTAAGAGAAGTGATAGTAATCTGGTTCGGATAAATGATGACACCGTGTCCCAGAGAGATGTGGAGACCTGTTGGTAGTTAGAGGCTTTCCAAATTGTGTTGAATGATCGCTTCAGAGCACTAAACACATTGCTCGCAGCAACTAGCAGCAGCAAGAATCCAACAATTCCCGCACCTAAGCTACTTTCGTTGAGATCAACCATTGTCCGTGCAACGGTTTCATAGGCCACTTCTGGAAGCGATTGTCGTGCATAGGTCAACACTTGTTCTGAGAGCTGTGCGTCCGGGCCGAGTAAGAAGCCAGCAATACTCAGCATCACGATGATGATAGGGAAGAAGGAAAAAATCGCGTAGTAGGAAATCGACGCTCCCATTTCTAGGCACTGGTCGTTAGCCCATTTTTGACCGGTGCGAACGAAAAGTTGGATTAAACGAGGATATCGATTAGACGATTTGGACATAGTGATCAATGGGCACCAGAAGCTGGTTAGAGCTAAAACTGTTTACAGTCTACGATGCTCATCGAGCTTGATCGAGCAACACAATCAGGGTGCACACATTTTTGTGGGTAGTAGGTTTTAGGGCCGAGCGGTTACCTTGGTAAAACGAATTCAATTCGCGTGCCTCCAACGCACAGCAGGGGGGACTGGCTTTGTTGTCAATTTGGAGGTGTTGATGCGATCGCTATTCATGGACTTATTTGCGTCCTTTTCATACATCTATAGCGGATGGATTTTTTGGAATCTTTTCCTGGCCTTTATTCCACTGATTCTCAGCTTTGTTCTGTTTCGACGAGCCCATATTTCCAAAACATGGCTTTGGGTATGCTGCGCATTTATTGGATTCATTGGTGTCATCGGATTTTTGCCAAGGGCCTACTATCTCGCCCCCAGCTGGACACGACTGATGCAGGCCGTCATTGCAGGCGATCGCTCATCGCTGCTGCGGCTTGGGTGGCTCATTCTACTGGCAGCGATTTGTCTCGGCCTCAGTTTTAGTATCTTTCGACGCAAACAAAGTGCCCGCTCCTGGCTCTGGTGGGTTGGGTTTGTGGTGTTTGTGGCTTTCTTGCCAAATGCGCCTTATCTCTTGACCGACATCATTCACCTAATCCGAGGAACAAGCTCAGGACTGATTTCAACGTGGGTGGTTGCGCTGGTGTTTATTCCCATTCACGTGTCTGCCATTCTCTTGGGGTTTGAAGCCTACGTTATTTCACTCATTAATCAAGGCGCCTATCTCAAGAGTCGCAACATGCAGGCGTTTATTTTGCCGACTGAGCTCCTCATGCATGGACTCAACGCAGTGGGTATCTATCTCGGACGATTCATCCGATTCAATAGTTGGGATCTCGCAACGGAACCCACGAGTGTTTTAATCACAACCCTTAATGCTCTGACGGCTAGGCGTCCTCTCATCGTGATTGGGGTTACTTTCATCATCTTGACAGTGTTCTACTGGATTATGAAGCAGGTCACCCTCGGTCTCAAACTCCGCATCGACTATGCTCGTCAGGGCTTAGACGTGATTGAAGGATAGCGCTTTCACAACGCCCCGACTGACTCGTCGAGAAACATGCTACCGTTGCTCAGGTAAGCACCACTGAGGTGCAGTACTGATGGCTCCGTCTATGTCTCCCTCTCCTCGTCTCATCATCATTGGCCTTGATTGTATGGAACCGTCGCTGGTGTTTGAGCAGTGGCGACAAGACTTGCCCAACCTATCGCGACTGATGAGCCAGGGCAGCTATGGGCGCATGGAGAGTAGCATTCCTGCGATTACGGTTCCAGCCTGGAGCTGCATGATGAGCGGACGAGATCCAGGTGAACTTGGGATTTATGGATTTCGCAATCGTCGCGATCGCGGCTACAGCAGCATGGCAATTTCCGATGGGCGTGCGGTCAAAGTGCCTCGATTGTGGGATATGTTGGGCGATGCCGGTTGGACGGTGACAGCACTGAGCGTTCCTGGAACGTCGCCACCCTACGAGGTCAACGGTTCGATGGTGTCTTGTTTTTTGACGCCCAACACCGATATGCCCTTTACCCATCCGCCTGAATTGACTGACCAGATTCGAGAGTGGATGCCTGAATTTATGCTGGATGTGCCTGAGTTTCGTTCAGACGATAAAGACCGGATCCTTAGCAACATCTACACTCTCTGCGATCAGCGATTTTCTCTGGCTGAAAAACTGATCCAGCGCGATCGCCCTGATTTTCTAATGTTGGTTGATATGGGCGTTGACCGCATTCATCATTCTTTCTGGAAACCAATGGACCCAGCCCACCCGTTTTATGAATCGGGTTCTCCGTTTGCCACAGCCATTCATGACTACTATTGCCATGTAGATCAATGCGTTGGTCGTCTATTGAACGACTGTGACGATGACACAGCAGTTCTCGTTGTTTCTGACCACGGGGCCCGTCCCCTAATGGGCGGTATTTGCATCAATGAATGGCTCATGGCCCACGGATATCTGACGCTAAAAGATCAGCCTGACACCCCAATTCCACTAGACAAGGCTGCTGTTGATTGGAGCCAAACTCAAGTCTGGGGAGCGGGAGGCTACTATGCTCGCATCTTCCTCAACGTCAAAGGTCGAGAACCAGAAGGAACCATTCCACTATCTGACTACGAAACAGTTCGCAGCCAACTCATCACCCAGTTAGAAGCCCTGACGGACCCAGACGGCAATCCACTCAATGTCAAAGCCCACAAACCTCAGGAAATTTATCAGCGGGTGCGAGGAGCAGCCCCAGATCTCATTGTCTATTTTGATGATTTGGCATGGCGCTCAGTAGGCAGTGTCGGCATCGGGTCTTTCCATACTCGCGAAAACGACACAGGTCCTGATGATGCCAACCATGCCCCCTTTGGTCTCATGATCTTTCACGATCCTCAGCACCCTAAGAATGGTCAGGTGCTCGAAGGCGCACAGTTGTACGATATCGTGCCGACGCTTCTCAGTCGCTATGGTGTTGACGCACCCAACGGACTCAGAGGGAAAGTCTTGCCACTATAGCAATCTGCAAATAGATTAGGACGATTATTTATTGGAAAATCTTGCGGAGCGAGACTTTCCAATAAACAATTGGTTTTACTTAAACGCATGACGATTCTGACGGCTTCTACGTCAGTGTCGTAATACCAAGTAAAAGACCAGGAATCACGAAGAAAACGGAGAGAACGTAGACTAGAGCCAGATATTTTCGCTCAGATGCGACAGCTGCCAATTTTTCTGCTCCCATGATCGGCAATGGGCGTAAGAACGGCGTGCCATAGACAATAAGAACGCTCAGCGTATTGTAGACGAGATGAACTGTGGCAATTTCGATGGCAGGAATGGCTTCTGAGCCTGAAACAACTGCCGCAGCCAGTAACGCCGTAATGCATGTGCCGATATTGGCCCCCAGGGTAAAGGGATAAATTTGGGCAAGATCGAATACGCCAGCTCCTGCCAATGGAATCATCAAGCTGGTCGTTGTTGACGATGATTGAACCACAACCGTGATGAGGCATCCTGTGAGAATCCCCACAATAGAGCCACGTCCCATAGCGGTGTACAGAATGTCTCTGGCTCGTCCAACCATCAGCTCCTTCAACAGCTTTCCCATGAGGGTGATCGTCAAAATAATGAGACTAATGCCCACCACAATGAGAATGATGCCGCTGGATAGCGTCGACAACCCGTGAGCCGCATCCGTTGCGATATCAATAACTGGAGCTGTTGCAGTTTTCAAAACGTTCATTTCACCGATCGCCACTGATTCTCGGTCAACAAAGGCGATCGCCAACTGATGACAAATCGTTTCGAGTGGATGAAAGAAAAGTTCTAGTGGAAAGAAAATTGCAACACTGAGCAGATTGAAACTATCGTGAACGGTCGCTGCGGCGAAGGCTCGTTTGAATTCGTGTTTATCTGAGACATGACCTAAGCTAACTAATGTATTGGTCAGCGTGGTGCCGATATTAGCACCCATCACCATGGGAATTGCAGTAGAAACGGGCAACCCTCCAGCAACTAGGCCAACGATGATTGATGTCACCGTACTCGACGACTGGATTAACGCTGTTGCAACGGTTCCAATGATCAGGCCCAGAAACGGATTCTTTGCCAGCAAAAATAGCTCCTTTGCTTGTGCTCCTGTCGTCGATTCAAATCCGACTCCAATCAGTCTCACGGCAACAATCAGCACGTAAATTAAGACTCCAACGCACAGCCATCGAAGGATCTGATATCCCCGATTGGCATTAGCGTCGGCATGGTTTGTGTCGATATGACCTGTGAACATTTCGTCAGATGCATCATCGACGACGGCCTGCTCAGCCGATTCGGTGTGGGCCGGCTCGATAACCTGACTCATAAAAGAAGCCTCCGATGATGGAAGGTGACGATGGGACGGTTTTGAGAAACTGGGTATCCCAAATCTGCAAGTAAAAACCTGCTTTCATCTATTGTGAAATACCCGTGATGCGGATGGTTCACAATAGATAACGCTTCGATCTTTCAACGTTATGGCGTAGCCAGCTTAGTCATAACATGAGCGGCGCCTAGGCGCGCAGTCTGTTCCACTGGGCTGATTCAAGGCTGATGGCGATCGCGATAAATTTGGTTGTTCGCTTAATCTGCACTGTTTTACCATCAGAGTAATATGGAGTCTCAACCTATCACGTCTGCATAAAGGCAGTGATATTCATGCGACTTGAACCGTTATTTGGAAAGCGTCGCGTAGCAACGCTTTCCAAATAATGAAAATCTGCACACTCATGAAACATGCAGCTCACTCATTGTTTTGGTTGTATGACGCCACTCGTGTGGGAAATTGGCTAGATTAACGTTCCCGGTGGAGAGCGCTAATCTGGCTAATCGTTTATTCGGCTAATCGACTCTGTGAATATGGATTTGTGAGTGTAGACACTATAAAAAGTGGCACTTCCCCCGACTGAATGATTCTTATGAAGGAAGGCATCACCCAATTGAGTCGTTAGGGTGTAATTGGTGTGTTGGACCCCTCTCTCGCTCGCGAGACATAGGGTCCGCCTAGTGTTTGAGTGTTTAGTTAAGTGATAGCTGGCAGTTCGACTTATGCAAGTTCCTATCATCGGTAAGGTTAAGCGTCCGGCTCGATGGATTATTGGTATCTTGGCCGCTGGCGTGATTGGAGGTGGCCTTGCAGCAGCGGTTTTTCTACAACGTCAACGGCTGGCATCCTACGATGTTGAGGAGTTCACGATTCCTGTTGAAGCGCAGCCCCTAGCGGTGCGAATTACAGCAAGTGGTTCGGTTGAATCAGCTGAGACCGTCAATTTGAGTCCTCGAAATTCAGATTTGCTTGTTGACCTACTGGTTGAACAGGGCGATCGCGTACAGGAAGGGCAGGTTATTGCTCGAATGAAGAGTGATGATTTTGAGGCCGATGTTGCCCGAGCCCGAGCTCAAGTTGAGCAAACGCAAGCTCGCTTAGCTGAATTACGGGCCGGAAATCGCTCTGAAGAAATTGATCAGGCGATCGCCCAAGTCGCTCAGGCCGAGGCTGGTATTGAAGATGCAGAAGCTCGCGTGACATTAGCTGAAGATCGGTTCCGTCGAAATCAGTCCCTTCAAGAAGAGGGGGCCATTTCTCAAAACGAATTGAATGATTACATCAACGAGCGCGATCGCGCTCAGGCGACGCTCCG
>JBCBLF010000038.1:0-9582 GCA_038520475.1 Cyanobacteria bacterium J06627_8 | reverse complement strand
ATTCGTGCACCATTCGCCGGAATTATCAGTCAGAAATATGCGACTGAAGGTGCATTTGTAACGCCGACCACGTCTGCGTCTGATGCGTCATCGGCCACGTCCTCAGCAATTGTGGCGATCGCCAGCGGCATTGAAGTGATTGCAGAGGTTCCAGAAGTTGACATTAGTCAAATCTATCCTGGTCAAGGGGTCGAAATCACGGCTGATGCCTACCCCGATAGTGTCTTTGAAGGGGTCGTCGAGCGCATTGCGCCGCAGGCCATCATTGATCCGAGTCGGGGTGATTTTGTTTACTTTGAAGTCACCATTGAAGTGACTACAGGGCTTGATGAACTTCGATCCGGCATGCAAACCGACGTCGTCTTTGTCGGAGATGAGCTGCAAGAGGCATTGGTTGTGCCGACGGTAGCGATTGTGAGCCAAGATGGACAGCAAGGCGTACTCGTGCCAGGTAACAACAAACGAGCCCGCTTTCGCCGCGTCACCATTGGTCCGCAGGTGGGCAACCAGATTCAAATTCTGGAAGGTGTAGACGCTGGCGATCGCATTTTTGTGGAGCTTCCTCCAGGACAAACCCTAGACAATCTGAATTTTGGCCGTGCGTCAGAGGATGATGAGTAACGCCCATGGACTTTGTTGAAAGCTTGAAAATGGCTGCAAAAACCCTCACCGCCAATCGGTTGCGGAGTGGACTGACCATGCTGGGCATTGTCATTGGTAATGCCTCAGTCATCATGATGGTCGGTGTTGGTGAGGGTGCCCAAGAGTATGTTTCTGAACAGATTGAGGGGCTGGGGCCCAACGTTCTGTTTGTTGTTCCTGGGTCTCAGGAAACCCAAAGGGCTACGTTCAACGTGCCAAAGACGCTGGTGCTCTCAGATGCTGAAGCTATCGTGGAGCAGGTTGCGGCGGTTGACAACATTGCACCAGAATTTAACGATCGAGGCCTCATTACTCGCGGTAACCGAACATCAAACGCCACGATTGTTGGCACAACGCCGGGCTTTACAACAGTGCGAAACTTCACGCTGAAGCAGGGCCGGTTTTTCACCGATTTAGATATGCGCCGGAGTAACCCAGTGGTTGTGTTGGGGCCCGATCTGGCTGAGCGGCTAATGGACAATCGCGATCCCATTGGGCAGCAAATCCGCATCAAAAATGTCAGCTTTCAGGTCATTGGGGTATTGGACGAAAAGGGGTCTAATCTCGGACTCAACTACGATGACGCGGTGATTATTCCAATTACGACAATGGCCAATCGACTTGTCGGTCGGACCTCTCCCTACGGGATTGAACTGACCTACATCAGCGTGTCGGTTGAAGATGAAAACCAAATGGACGCAGCTCAATTTCAGATTGCCAATTTATTGAGGCTACGTCACAAGATTGTTGGTGAAGATGACTTTACAATCAACAGCCAACAAGACTTACTCGAAGTAACCGGAACGATTACCAATGCCTTGACGATTATGCTAGCGGCGATCGCCGGAATCTCGCTTTTGGTCGGAGGCATCGGCATTATGAACATCATGCTGGTCTCGGTTCGAGAGCGAACCCAAGAAATTGGTCTTCGAAAAGCAATTGGCGCATCCCAGCATGACATTCTGATGCAGTTCATGATTGAAGCGGTCATCCTATCGGCGGCTGGTGGCCTAATTGGCACTGGACTTGGGATTAGCGGAGCACTGCTGATTGGTGTGGCTTCCCCATTTCAACCTGGAATTTCAGTGACTGCAGCCGTTGTTGCTGTGGCCGTATCTGGGGGCATTGGCTTGTTCTTTGGCGTTGTTCCTGCTCGTCAAGCCGCGAAACTGGACCCCATTGTGGCGTTGAGGAGCGCATAGATAAATGCCAGCGACCATCATTCGCCTTGAACAGGTGGCAAAAATTTACGGCAGTGGCAATACAGAAGTGCGTGCGTTGTTCAACGTTTCACTGGTTGTGAAATCAGGTGAATATTGCGCCATCATGGGGCCGTCTGGCTCAGGCAAATCCACTGCGATGAACATTATCGGCTGTCTCGATCGCCCGACCAACGGATCCTACTATCTGGATAATGTTGATGTTGCAGGACTAGACGACTCAGAACTTGCCCACATCCGCAACCGCAAAATTGGATTTGTCTTCCAGCAATTTCATCTCTTGCCGCAGCTAACGGCGATTGAAAATGTGATGCTACCAATGGTCTATGCAGGCATGCCCTCATCCGAACGTCAGGATCGAGCGGCTGATGCCCTCCACCGAGTTGGACTGGGAAATCGATTACAAAATCGTCCAAATCAGCTTTCGGGTGGACAGCAGCAGCGAGTAGCGATCGCTCGAGCGATTGTGAATCATCCCGTACTGTTGCTGGCTGACGAACCCACAGGTGCTCTAGATTCTCATACGACGAAAGAAGTGATGGCAATTTTTGATGAACTTAATGCGAGTGGGATGACCGTCGTGATGGTGACGCATGAATCTGACGTGGCTCGCCTGAGTCAACGAATTGTTTGGTTTAGAGATGGAGAAGTCTTACACGATCACCTTTCCCCTGATTCATTGAGCGAAGTGACCGTCTTGTCGTAATCATCATTCGTGGTTTAAGAGGAGTTCACGTTAAGTTGGTGATTTGCTCCAGTGGGCGGGTAGTCTGATGTTAAGCGCAGGACGATCTACCGATATCAGCACTTGCACAACCACCACCTGTCAGTAAACTCATGGGGGAATCACATCGTCCGGCGACTTCGCTATCTCAACCAGCGACTGACGCTCAATCGTTTCCATCACTCAGTCAGTATGCAGAAGCAGTTTTGGCATCTCGCGCCACATACAGAGCTTGCCATATCGAAATACCCGGTCAACCGTTTGCCGTTGCCGCCATCGCTGTCGAGGGTTATCTCTATAGTTTGTTTAAGGTTACACAAACCCAATCGAGTGCCGCGGAAATCTTAAAAAGACTCCATAGCCGGGGCGATCGCATGGTTGTGACCATCATTCCCAAAGGGTATGCGATTTGGATTTTTGAACCTAAGGCTTCTGTTTGTCAGCGACAACATCTCCTAGATGTCTCATCATCTCAACGTAGGAGCACGCCAGCTGCTGAAGGGCATGTGACGAAAGAGAAAACACAAATCCCGTATCAGATTCTCACCTCTAAGCAGCAATATCACTCTGGCAAGGCGATTGTTCGAGGACTTGAGTGCCCCGTACCCGTCATTTATTTTCAACAAAAGTGCTATAGCCTATTTAAGACGATTCATGACATCAAGCACGCGGCTCGCATCGTAAAGCAGGTTGCCGCACTGGGTAAGCAAGTTGTGGTGACGCGAAAAGATAATGGGTACGGCATTTGGGTGCTTGAGCACGATGCTGATGTTGTTGAGTAATGAATGCTGCTGCCTGGGGTCTGGCACAAAGAGATGCGGAGCAGTGTAGTGCACTGCTCCGCATCTCTTCAAGACTTTGAAATTTTCTCAAAAAGGAGACTAGGTGAACAAACCAGCCCATTGCTATGGCTTAAACACTGACCTCGCTTAAATCACGAGTCATGTGGTCAAATGGCTGATCAATAAAGCCCGTACTTTCTAGACCTTCATCTTCCATCTGAGCTTTTACGATATCCTTCATGATTTGAATGCCCACAACCGTTGGTCCGATTGGAACACCCAGTGAATTGTAAGTTTCTCTTAGTCCTTGCAACACGCGCTCGTCAAGGACTCCATTGTCCCCTGCGACTAGTGCATAGCTGGCATAACGCAAGTAGTAGTCCATATCGCGGAGACAGGCTGCATAGCGTCGAGTCGTGTAGGCATTTCCACCCGGACGAATGAGTTCGGGTACTCGTTCAAATAGAGTCGTAGCTGCCTCTCGAACAATCGCAGCAGCATTGCTGTTGATCATTGTTGCTGCGGTCACTCGATTGATGCCCGAATCAAAATAAGACTTCAACGTGTCGATGGCATCCCTGTCCAAGTATCGGCCAGTCGAATCATACTTACTAATCAGGCTTGTCACTGCATCCTGCATGCGGTTTGTCTCCTAACAATCATCCTTAAAATTGTTTTCTTATGAAGAAGTTAACGTATAGTTTCTGTCTTCCCGATAGTCAATATCAAAACCCTGCCTTAAATTTAGGCTGAATGTGATACGACTGAAGACTAACAGAGAAGATGTCGATTGTTCGACTCAGATAACAGCTACTTCTTAATGAAAAAGGTAACCTTTATTACAGAGTTTGGCTGTTCCTTAGGAAATTAGTTTATCACGCCGAGTTATTGCCATAGGCCCAAACTCATAGCCCAACCGGCGTTCAACCATTAAGTTTTGTTTCTTTCCAGCCAGGGAATAATGACCTTCGTTGGGGGAGAATGCGCGAGGATTATTCGTAAAGCTTTTCATTAGTGGGCGATCGCCCATTAGAAATTTCGTTATCTGTAATATTTTGCAAACATTACCACGAATCACGCGCAACTTCCCCTGAATGTGTGGAGTTCTGGCTTGAATTGTATCTCCCTATACAAAATATCAATATTCCTATCTCTAGGATGATTCAGGTGTTGCAGAACCTGTTCTGATATGCTGCGCCGAGCAGTGATGCTCCAACTAGCAAAATCACCAGGTTACTTACTATTCACTAGCTGCAACATCAGCTAGATAGGGCGGTATCGAATGGCGGTCGGTTCTCGATTTCGAGACCGACATGCGGTGAATCAGCGATTGATTATCTCAGTCTGTACAGGCAGATACATCGCTGAGTTGGCAACAATGCTGGTAGGTCGTTATGACGCAGCGTTAGCAGTTTGTATATTTGAGCGCACCGTTTGGTTCCGTTTGCTCGTCTGTCTGAAAGCAGAAAGATATGCACATTGCCACTGCCAAGTCCTCTTAGATGAAATAAATAATGTCAGAAGCGAAGGAGTAGTTCATGACAACTGGGGCAGAGATTCTGCAAAAGATTAACGATGAAAATATTCAAATGATTGATTTGAAATTCATCGATTTACCAGGTATTTGGCAGCACCTGACGGTACATAAAAGCCAAATTGACGAGGATAGCTTTACCGATGGTGTCCCATTTGATGGTTCTAGTATTCGGGGATGGAAGGCCATCAACGAATCTGATATGGCGATGGTGCCAGATCCAGATAGTGCTTGGATTGATCCCTTCATGGCAGAGCCGACTCTAAGCTTGATCTGCACGATTAAGGAACCTCGTACTGGCGAACTCTATGCTCGTTGTCCTCGGGCGATCGCTTCTAAAGCGATTGATTACCTCAAGTCCACTGGCATTGGCGACACTGCATATTTTGGACCAGAGGCTGAGTTTTTCATCTTTGATGATGTGCGCTTCGACCAGAATGAGCATTCCAGCTACTACTACGTTGATACTGAAGAAGGTCGCTGGAATACTGGAACTGAGTATGCAGGTGGAAACAAGGGCTACAAGCCTCGGTATAAAGAAGGTTATTTCCCTGTATCTCCAACAGATACTCATCAAGACATCAGAACTGAGATGTTGTTGTCGATGGCGAGCCTTGGAGTGCCCATCGAGAAGCATCACCACGAAGTTGCAACGGGTGGACAGTGTGAGCTTGGATTCCAGTTTGGAGAGCTGATTCAAGCGGCTGACTGGCTGATGATCTATAAATACTGCATCAAGAACGTTGCTAAAAAGCATGGCAAGTCAGTTACGTTTATGCCAAAGCCATTGTTTAACGACAACGGTTCTGGAATGCATACTCACCAATCGATTTGGAAAGGCGGTCAGCCCTTGATGGCCGGTGACAAGTATGCTGGATTAAGCCAGACAGCACTTTGGTATATCGGCGGTATCCTCAAGCATGCTCCTGCGTTGCTAGCGTTCACAAACCCAACAACCAATTCCTACAAGCGATTGGTTCCAGGTTTTGAGGCTCCAGTCAACTTGGCTTACTCTCAGGGTAATCGTTCGGCTTCTGTTCGAATTCCACTCTCTGGAGACAGTCCAAAGGCAAAGCGTCTTGAGTTTCGCTGCCCTGACGCAACGTCTAACCCTTACTTGGCGTTCGCTGCCATGTTGTGTGCAGGTATTGACGGTATCAAGAACCAGATTGATCCGGGTGACCCACTGGATGTTGATATCTATGATCTCAGCCCTGAAGAGTTGTCCAAGATTCCTTCAACACCTGGTTCCTTGCTTGATGCATTGAAGGCATTGGAAGCGGATCATGAGTTCTTGACCACTGGCGGCGTCTTCACCGACGACTTCATCAACAACTGGATCACCTACAAGCTTGACACTGAGGTGAACCCCATGCGGTTACGTCCTCATCCTTATGAATTTGCACTCTACTATGATTGCTAGATTCTGGAATTGCTAAATTCTGAATGCCCCATGTGACTTGAACTGCCCCATGTTTGTAGAGAGATTAGGCGTGATAGCTACCCTATCTGCAAACATGCCAAGAGACCCCGATAAAGAAGCGGATAAACTTGGCAACGTTCAAGGAAAAATGGGGAATATTTAACGATCACTGTCTTTTGGCAGTGATCGTTTTTTCGTTTTGTACTCATGCATCGCTCAAACAGTTATGGCTGTGACCATCCATCAAATATGGCATTGTGGGGCTCTATTCTGATGGCTCAATGAATATATTTCGTTTTGTATCGATTCACGATTTAGGCTGTACTACCTGGTAATCATTTAACAATCGTCAGAGTGACTCTTCAAGCAGCGATAGATCCTATGGACCGTGAGGTTTTCATAGGTTGATGCTGAGGTCCTGTGAAATTAGGAGAGTCGACGGAATTCTCGCTGTGAAATCAGCCGCCATCTGATTTGTATCTATCTATTTTTTTAGACGATCGCCTACTTCTGAGGCAGTACGGGTGATCCCCATATTGATGAGTCGTGCCCAGTCTGCCATCATCCAGACCTTGGTAGAGAAGATCCACGTCATTTGTACTACTACGGTGTAGATGACGGGATCATCCCGAAGCGATAGGTTTAGTAGGGATATTGTGATGCCCACCTGAGATTGTCACGACGGAAACTGCTGATTATAGGTCTGCTTACTCTCTTCACCACTTTCGCTTCACGGCTTTCTGTCCTAGCTCAATGGAAATCTCCTCCTGTAGCAGTCTCTTTTTCACGCTATGCGCCTGATGGTTGGAAGGAAACTTACAAAGTACGTTACGAATCTCGGGACTCATTCTTTAGCAATTATTTAACTCTTTTCTTTATTCGCAAATTAAGCGAAGTCATCTATGCAAACTCATTATCCTCACGATACATCTGTTGAATCCGAATCAGTGATTGGTTCGCAGCCCTCGTTTTATCCGTTTGCCATTCCTTCGAGTCAGGCGATCGCCACTGGCGTTTACATAACGGTTCACGGGCATTTTTATCAGCCACCACGGGAAAACCCTTATCTCGGTGCTATCGAGCGTCAGCCTAGCGCTTCTCCGTTTCACGACTGGAATGAGCGTGTCCACCACGAGTGCTATCGTCCCAATGCTTTTGCTCGTATTCTGAATGATCGCGGCGAACTCATTAATATTGTCAATAATTTTGAGTACTTGAGTTTCAATGTGGGACCAACGTTAATGAGTTGGCTAGAGACCCACGATCCTGAAACGTATCAACGGATTATCGACGCTGATCGGGCCAGCTGTGGTCGTCTCAATGGTCATGGAAATGCGATCGCCCAGGTCTACAATCACATCATCATGCCGCTGGCAAACGAACGTGATAAACGGACTCAAATCCGCTGGGGAAAGGAAGACTTCCAATCTCGCTTCGGACGTGATCCAGAAGGCATGTGGTTGGCAGAAACTGCTGTCGACTATCCAACCTTGGAAGTTTTGATTGCTGAGGGCATCAAGTTTATTATCTTGGCCCCCTCACAAGTTCAACGCTGCCGTCCATTGCCTAAGTCTGGTCAGTCCGTCATGCAATGGACTGAGGTTGGAGGTGGACAAATCAACCCCAGTCGTCCCTATCGATGTTTTTTGCCAGGGGGCGATCTGAATCGGGACTATATCGATATCTTTTTCTATGACGGTCCCATTTCACGAGATATGGGATTTAACGACGTGCTCGCTAGTTCTGAACATTTTGCTGACCGAGTTGGACAAGCCGTGCGAGGAGATCATCGCCAGTCGCAGCTGATTTCGGTTGCAACCGATGGAGAAACCTTCGGACATCATAAGGGCGGGGCGGAAAAAGCTCTTGCGTATGCCGTAAGCGTCGAATTTCCTAAACGTGGATGGACCGTAACGAATTACGCCCATTACCTTAACCTCTATCCGCCAGAATGGGAGGTTGAACTCAAGCCAGTCACCGCTTGGAGCTGTTCTCACGGGGTCAGTCGCTGGACAGACGACTGCGGATGCGGTGGTGGCGGTGTATGGCATCAACAATGGCGACGTCCGTTACGGGAAACCCTAGACTGGTTGCGCGATCGCCTCACAGAGGTGTACGAGACGTCAGGCAAGCCATTGCTCACTGATCTCTGGCAGGCTCGGGATGAATATATTCACGTGATGCGCGATCGCCGAGCTGACAACATCCGTGCGTTTTTAGATCGCCATCAGACCCGTGTGTTGACGGACGATGAACAGATCACAATATTGCGATTGCTAGAGATGCAGCATCATGCGCTGCTGATGTATACCAGCTGTGGCTGGTTTTTTGAAGAACTGTCGCGCCCGGAAGGGGTTCAGATTCTTCGCTATGCCTCACGCGCCATTGACTTGGCTGAAGCTGTTTCAGGCATTCAACTTGAATCTGAGTTCGTTCAACGCTTGAAGGCTGCTCCCAGCAATGTGGAACGGTTTCAAAACGGTGCTGAGGTGTATCGCCAACTGGTCAGGCCATCTCACATCTCTATGGAGCAGGTTGTTGCGCACTATGCAATTGGTTCACTATTTCAGAGCTACGCCACTGATCAAAAGATTTATTGCTATCGAGCCAGTCAGCTCGATTATCAGCTCCAACGCATTGGCCCTTTGACGCTCGCGATTGGACAGCTTCAGCTCACTTCAGAAATTACCCATGAATCCAAACACTTAATTTTTGGAGTGGTGCACTTGGGGGGATGGGATATTCATTGTTGTGTAACGGCATTCGCTGGACGACTCGCCTATGTCAAGGTGCAGGAACAGTTGTTTGATGCGCTTCAGCAGGGCAATTTTGCACAAATTATTCTGACGATGGAAGCAGTGCTAGGCGATCGCACCTTCACGCTCCAGGATCTTTTTGCTGAAGAGCGCCACCGCATCATGGACATGCTCAGTGATGAGACGTTGTCCAGTCTGAATCAGCTCTACACTCAGGTCTACCGAGAAAACTACAGCGTGCTCATGGCATTCCATCGGGATCAACTAACTCCCCCCCGAGAACTGCAAGTGGCAGCAGAGATTGCCATCGGTCATAAAATTACAGAGGCGCTGCAAACATTGGGTCAGTATTTGCTAGAGCCTCATCTCGATATACCAGACTGCCTAAATCAACTCTCGGAATTACAGGCGATCGCCACCGAAGCTGAGTGCCTAAAATGCAGCCTCAGTCTTCCTCAAGCGAGAGTCCTGATTGAGGACCAGATTCTGTGTTTACTCCAG
>JBCBLF010000389.1:0-2982 GCA_038520475.1 Cyanobacteria bacterium J06627_8 | reverse complement strand
TGCACATCCGTGTTGACTCATTCACTGTTCACAAACGATTTGCCTTGACCATTAGTCGTGGAACAACGACTGAAACTACAAATCTCTGGCTACGGTTAACCCACGATGGAATTGAAGGGTGGGGCGAAGCCTCTCCATTTTCTGTAGGGGGTGTTCAAACCGCAGACCTCCTACTCGAGAGTCTTCATCAGCTTGCTCCCTCTCTCAAGGATCTCAGTCCTTTCGATCGCCAGCCTATTGAACAGATATTGGCAAATCAAAAGATACCGTCCGCCGCCCGCACCGCCCTCGACATCGCTATCCATGACTGGATTGGGAAAAAGCTTGGTGTTCCACTTTGGCAACTGTGGGGAGGCGATCGCACATCCATCGTCCCTACGTCGGTGACCATTGGTATCAGTGCTCCAAAAGCAGCCCAAGAACGACTCCATCACTGGATGGACGTCATTGACGTCCGAGCAGTGAAAGTGAAACTCGGTAGTCCAGAGGGTATCAGCGCCGACAAAGCCATGCTGACTGCCGTGCTCACAGATACACCCAAAACTGCGAAGGTCAGCATTGATGCCAATGGAGGCTGGCCCCTTGAGGAGGCGATCGCCATGAGCCACTGGTTAGCTGAGCAAGGTATCACCTATATCGAACAACCCTTACCCCACGGCCACGAAGCGCAGTTGCTGGAACTGCGTAAAAAATCTCCCTTACCGATTTATGTGGACGAAAGCTGTTTCACCAGCACTGACATTCCAGCTCTGGCGGATCGGGTCGATGGCATCAACATCAAGTTAATGAAATCAGGCGGTCTATCGGAAGCCCTAAAAATGGTGCACACTGCTCAAGCCTGTGGCTTAGGCATCATGTTTGGCTGCTATTCAGACAGCGCATTATCAAATACAGCGGCTGCACACCTTGCGCCGTTTGCCACTCACCTCGACCTAGACAGTCACTTGAACCTTGTAGATGACCCATTTGTCGGGGCTACAGTCGAAGAAGGATGTCTGATACCCAATGACCAACCCGGGCTTGGGGTCACACGAGCAGGCGAGAGCAAAACGCCGACCTAGAGGCTGATTCTGACCTTAACGCTGATGCGGAAAATAAGAGATCAGCGCTCCAAACAAGCAATATCCTGCTAAGCCATTCTCATGAAACGGGCTTAGCGGGTGGGGTGATGCCTCGACGGGTCAAAATGTCATCCAGCTCGTGCAGTACTTCGAGATCATCATCGCTGAACGATCGAGGAAGCGGGTTAGTCTCATCACGCGATGGTTCCAGAAATGAGAATGCATCGCGAAACTGAGAACTACTACTGTCAATTAAGGAATCGAAATGACACGGCACAATGCGTCGAAAGTCCCAACGTATCACCCGGCTGACCCACTCCAACGTTTGCTCTGGAGCACGATTGAGAATGAGCGTTTGCAAAATTGGAGCCACGAGTAATCGTCCATCACTTCTTAAAGCATCAAACGATACTTTCCAATTGTCGTTCCACTGAAAGGGAAACAGACCAAAATAGTTGGATTTTGAGCGGTTGGGAGCATTTGCAGCATCTCGAATGGCTTGCCCCAAGGGAATGGTTTCAGCTGCACTTGGGCGAAAAAAGAAAGAAAAGAGGGCAATCCGCTGCCATCCTTTGCAGCGATTCAACCAGGTATCTTCCACAACATCATTGACCTGATCGCGGGCATGAAAGAGCATCGGATACGGCGTTAGCTGAACGATATCGGGTGGCGTCTCAGGAATCGTAAGCACCGTATCCGTAACCAGCAAGGTCTGCGATCGCCGATGAAACAGCACAACCTCTTCAAAGACACCTAAGCCCAATTTAATCGGGCCAAGAATCTGATAGTCAAAATCATCATAAAACGGGGCCTGAGTTGCGTCTGTCGGCAATGCATACGTTCGTCCGATAGGAAATCCGAGCCAACTCAGGGGCAGTTGGATTGGAAAACTCCACTGATCGGGCGCAACGTATACCGCTGCGTCGCGACAGTGTCGAGCAAAGGGTCCAACAAATACTTTATGTTCCAGGCCAGATGAGGTAGGTAAGATAATATAGCAGACTGGACCATGCTGGGCTTCTATCTCCCTTAATAAGCCGATGCACTCTGGAGTTGGCGCGACAGGGGCATACACCAACAATCCTCCTGCGTCCAATTTGACCACCGTCATGCGAATCGGCACAGTCACATAAAGAATGCCCTGGAGTTGGTCAAATGCCCAGATCGTATCTTTAACCAGTTCTCTTCGGAGGGTCCGCCGTTCTCCATAAGGATACAACGGCACGACTGGCCAAAACGGCCACGACCATTTAGCTGAATGTTCGTGCTGTTGAAGAGCTTCTCTATTCCTCATCTCATGCCGACCTCTTCATCTCATTTATTCTCGGATTACCTCGTCGCTAGGGCTGCAGTAAACGCAAGACTTCTTCATGGATGGGTTCACCACACGTCGAGAGGAGGCTCCCCCCAAACACAATATTCTCTCGCTCGCCCTGAAGATTGGTTACTTTACCACCTGCTTCTTCAACACAGGGTACGAGCGCCGCAATATCCCAAGGATTCATCAGCGTATCCACAGCAACATGAAGCTTCCCGCGAGATACAAGGGCATGTTGTTGACAGTCAGAGCAAAACCGAAACTTACGCACGCCCTGTATTAAGTCCGTCAACTTGTAGGGAATTTCGCCAGGGTTAGCTTGAATATCTGAACTATGAACGGCAGTAGCAGAGGCGATCGCCTCATTCAACGTTACCGGAGAGGCTACTGTGACTCTAATCGGGTCTCTATCGGGCACGTGATACCAACAGCCATGTCCTTTGGCAGCATAGACAGTTTCCTTCAAGCCAGGAAAGTGAATCACACCAATGGTTGGTTCTCCATGTTCTAGTAGCGCAATCAGCGTGCCAAACATGGGAACCCCCAATGTAAACCAGGCTGTACCGTCAATCGGATCAAGAATCCAGCGATAGGGACTATCAT
>JBCBLF010000388.1:0-2982 GCA_038520475.1 Cyanobacteria bacterium J06627_8 | reverse complement strand
TTGAATCGATGCACAGCTTTGCCATGAATTGGTGCGAAATCGGCGCTCACTCACGTGCTCAACGCCAATCTGATAGCCTTGATTAACGAGCTGACGCACATGAGCAATCGCATCTGAAGAGAGAGCTGGGCTCGACACCCCTGATGGTGTTGAGTCTGAGGCTGCACCGTTAGGTTGAGCAGCAACGGTTGGAGAGATGGAGGGGGACTGGGTAGACGGGCGATCGCCACCATTCTCATTACCATTGCTTGACGAATGAATATCTGACGCATGACTGCTTGACGCATGAATGACCGCGTCAGGTTTCGAATGTGATCCGGGTGCAGCACGCATGCCTGATCGGTCGTTGAGTGCTCGATTATATTCCGACACAAGCCGCATCTCTTGCACACGGCGCTGCTCTGTTTCCATCGCACGTCCGAGTTCAAGGAGATGATCGAGTTGAAATTGAGGTTTTGGTAGCTGAGGGGTTCCAGAGGTGCTGTTAACGACCTGCTTGGACAGATGCTCAAGGCCAACGGATTCAATAAAGCTCAACACCTGCTCATCATAAACCCTTGCTCTTAGAGCACTGAAAAAGTCAATCGCCTGGGTTGCGAATGTATCGACTAAGGTTTCAATATCCCTAGCTGAAAAGCCATCTGGTTCAAAGATACCGCTAACGATACCCATGCGATCGCTTCGATTGGGTTCCCAGTAAAACTTCTCCATTCGCCCTTCTCGAATCAGCGGTGCGTAGAGTGTTGCAAAGTCATTTCCAGTGACAATAATTGGCGTTCGTTTCAGCGGTTTGTCATCGTAACTACCGGGAAGCTGAACATTCGTCGGATTATCGGCAATGTTCATTAGGGTTGTGTTCACCAGCTGTGTATTAACGGTATATTGCGTGCCAGCATCGAAACGTCCAGCTCCGGCATCTAAATCATTGATCATCACCACCGCCATGCGCCCACGAACTTTGATCAACTCTGCGGCCTCTCGATAGCGCAGACGAATCAGTCGTGCTGGGTCACCTGCGTCAGGACTTTCCAACTCCCCACCAGAAATGTGAACCACTTCAATCCCCATCCGTTCAAAAACCAATTGGCACTGAAACGTTTTACCTTCACCCTTACGTCCATGAATCCCAAGGATGAGCGGAACGCGAACCCCCGGCAATTCAAGAAAGTTTTTTGTGATGTGAATGGCAAGTTTGTTCAGAAACTGCGGCGCGATGTAGTACGACATAGTGAAGCACAATGAATGACGTGCAACAAAACAACGGTGTGGACAGGGAAACCAGTTGCATTATGTCATTGATAGGACACTGTGAATGATGGAATCTATTCACTCAAACGAGTATGGTTTCTTGCTGATCGATACCATCGGGCGAGTCGAGCTGGAGCAACTCCACAGACATACCCTAGAATGACGGCTTGATTAATCAGCGTGGTTTTCAACACTCCTAATGTTTCCCATCGACGACCAGATGTAATGACTGATGCAGGGGCGATCGCTACTCGACCGTTGCGCCTCAATTGCTGAATCAGCTCAAAATCTTCCATGATCGGCAGATCGGGGAAGCCTCCCACGGTGTCAAACACTTTTCGTTTCATAAACAACCCTTGGTCACCGTAGGGCAGTTGAAACAGATGCGATCGCCACCGGACCCCCCATTCAACCAGCCGCAGGGCAGAATTTTGTCCTTGAATGGATAGCTCAAATGCACCAGCAACTACATCAGGATTGTCCAGGGTGTCCACAATTGCCGCTTGGAAATTTTGAGGTAAAACCGTGTCTGCATGGAGAAACAAGAGAATGTCACCCCGCGCATGTTGTGCCCCAGTATTCATTTGGTTAGCCCGTCCGGGTGGTGATGATAGGATGCGAACCGGCCATGAACGGGCAGTTTCTACTGTGTTATCGGTGCTCCCTCCATCGACCACGATGATTTCAGCAGATTCAAGATCGTGACGCTCGATTAGAGATTGCAGGAGAACACCAATGCCAGCTCCTTCATTCAATGCTGGAACAATAATCGACAGGGCAACTGTGGTGCGAAGGGGAGACGTCGTTAAGGCTCGTTCCCAGATGTGAAGATCGCCGGGCCGATCAACGTCCGATAGGACGGGCAGCTGAGTAACATCAAGACTCAGATTTGAAGCCGTTTCGATGGTGGTTTGCCGAACGGTTTCTGTCCCCCACTCAATATTTTGAAAGCACTCTGGAACCAGTTTCGACAGTCCAATCAGGTAGTATCCTCCATCATCAGCTGGGCCAATCACGATGTCTGATGTCATCAATCGATGAAATGCGTCCGTCAAGAGATCCGCTGTGATGTCTGGACAGTCGATGCCAATGGCGAGAACTGCTGCTGCGCCGCGTTCGAATGCATGTTGAAACGCTCGTAATAGGCGATCGCCCAAATCTCCATCCCCTTGCGGTGTATAGGTCCAGTTGAGACCTAACCAGTGCTGCATCAACGCCTGAGTGCCGCCAGCAAAGCGAACATCAACTGACACAGGACTGTGTTGTCGATGATGTTTTGTGAGCTGGTCTACCGTTGCAAGGGTATGTTCAGTCATCTGCTTTTGCACTTGGGCAGCGCCTTCTGCGCCAAGGGCAGGCATCAACCGCGTTTTTGTTCGTCCAGGTTCCGGAAATCGAGTGAAAATAATCAGATGTTTTGAACAAATACGGGAACATTTCGATGAATTTGAGCGGTCTATTGTCTCAACCATAGTTGTTTGCATATAAGCGGTTTGATACAGACGCTTCATTGTAGAACTCTATGATGTGGACTGAGTGAGTAGGGAATTTAGCCCTTTTTCAGCAATTTCTCAGCCATGCCATGTTAAATGTGTACAATTGCCCACTTTCAGTGAATGGTTCACTTTTAGTGGACTTTTTTTAATTGCCCATCTTTTGAGGAAACACATCGATGAAAATCAAGTACCTAGCCAGCTTAGCGATCGCATCCACTGTCATGGTCAGCATTGCCGC
>JBCBLF010000387.1:0-2985 GCA_038520475.1 Cyanobacteria bacterium J06627_8 | reverse complement strand
AGGTAGGTAGGATACTCGGGCGATCTCTGGGATAGATGAGGGCGATCGCCTTGCATGTTCTAGGGGCACACGAGCGATCGCCCTATGACATGGACTAACTAGATGATCAGAAAAGCGATCGCCAGCCCAATGCAAAACGCCCATCCGTATCCCCATATCACCCATGCAATGAAGTTGAGTACGATCTGAATAAGGTTTGGATAGCCGAGTAACCATTTCATCTGCATGGCCTTTGCACGTTTGTTCTGATAGTAGACAGCCGCTTTACCTGGCTTCCCTGTCCACCAGGTTGTGCCAGACAGAAACAAAGACCCAGGTATATGAATGATGAAGTGATACCAATCCGGGATTCTAACAACGAGGCCAAGTTTGTAGCTAATGTGATGTGGATGCATTACCATCGCTCACAACTCGTCTTGCTAGCCACTGAATCTGAATAATCCTTGATGCTTGGATAAGACCCACCGTTGTAATACTGGGGCCGCGTGTTGTTCCTGAGATTGGGATCACCGCTATACCAGTAAGAGGCGATCGCCCTGGCCAGTTCACAACCTTCCAGGTAGGGCACCTCTGCTAATCCATCGTTGATGTATCCTTCGAATGCTTGGTGCTGTAGTTCTCGACTATTCAAAAACTCCTGAGTGCTGCCAAATGACACATAGGCTCGCGCTGTGCCTGGCATAAACTGCCATCGTCCCATTGCACCAGAGTGAGGATTCAAGGCGTTGTAGGAGTGGCCTGATTCTTGATCGGAGATGGCGTTGCCCAAGTCTGCAATGATGTTGCCATCAAATTTGAAGCTTGATGCGCTGCTGCTACCTCCGCATGACACGTTAGGGACATCGACGCCAGGGATGCAATCAGCCAGTCTAGGAGCATTCATCAATATCCATATGAATGGCTCAATCATGGGCCAAAAGATATTTGATGAGACTGCATTGGCAGCAAGTAACGTACTAAAAACTATCCAGAAAAAAGATATCTTTGCTGTCTCAGCGATGAACTCCCAAACACTCCAGACCGTAGCTTTTTTATCTAGAATCTCAGCTCCATACCCTACAGCGGATTCCCCGTCGTCTCCCTGTTGTAATCGTTTGTATTGCTGTCTGTATTGTTTTCGGGCGTCACGTCCTCCGACTGCAATATCCCTGGCGGCATTCCTGATGAGGTGCTTGGTGGATTCGCTGAGGGCCATGGCTCTACAACCGGATTAGTGTCAGTAAATAAGAAATTAAATCTAATTGTTCTTTGGGCGATCGCTGTCATTTGCCACGCACTAAAGACGTATGCCACCGTCCAAAAGGCTTGTTGAGTACTAACTATCGTCGGCTTGGACATTTTCAGTAGGATTATCAATTCGTAGAAAACTGGGCAGCATGTCAGGGCGAACAATGTTGCAAGCCATTACCCCGAGCAGCATCACCATATACGCTGTGGAGCACTCCTTAATCGTCTTCCACAAAGATGCAGATAAAACCGTTGCTGCACAATGCTCTATGGCGTCATAAATGGAATCAAAAAAATTATTAGTCATCATCCCCAACAATGACGGCAAATGCTTCAAAAATGCGTCCAAAGAAATCGAAAAAGTTAAACGTGACATTTCCGTTTCTCTCAATGCCAGCAGAGCCAGCACCGATCATTGCAACCAGCACTAGAACAACCACACAATTTCCAATAAACCCAGTTAACTTACCCATTACGCCACCTGCTCGATTTGTTCCAGTTCTTCGTTCAGCGCATCCCACACTTCAGTGAATTGCCGATACCTAGGGTCGTCTAACGAACGTCGTAGATTGAAGGCCCGTGATGCAGCTGTTTTGGATTCGCCATTGGCGATCGCCTCTTTAATTCTTTGCATCGCTTCAGGCTGTAGAAACTCATTCAGCTCTTCCCTTGCAATCGAATCGAATACCTGCACGTCTACGTCAAGGCTTGGATCAAACTCAGGCACAACTCGAACACTGATCTCATCGTCATCTCGAACAACGGCTAAACGAGCATACTGCTTCTCCATCGCTTCAATGACTTGCAAAACTTGTTTGCGCTCATCTCCGACAATGCCAGCCCAGTTTAGATACTTAGTGTTCTTAACGCTTTTGCCGAGGCATACGAGGTCGTATTGAGCAAGGCTGTCGGTGTGGATTTTGGTTGAGCCAACAGCCAATGACTGAGTTCCAATCAATGCATACATGCCTTGCTTTTTGCCACGCCGAAGAATCTGGTCAATGAAAAACAAGAACGCTTCTAGCTCACTCTTCTCGGCACCCTCTTCCGTCTTCTCTTTGAGATCCCCTGCAATGCCAGGTTCTTCATCAATCACTAGTAACCATGGTTCATCAAATTTCTTCTGCTGAGACAGGCGATCGCCCCTATCACGAATGCGCGTATTGAACTCATGCTCGACCGCATCAATGGCCGTCAGTGCGTCTCTCAGAGTGACGTATACAACAGCTTCGCTCTCGTTTTTGCCGTTGTACGTCGGTAGGGTATACCAAGTGTTCGGCTCACGCCCCTCGTGAGAATGGCCATAGTCCAGGTCAATAATGATGAGCTTCCCGTTCGGATACTGACGCTTGAACTCAAAAACATCATGCAGCATATAGCTCGTCTTTCCTGCGCCTGACTTGCCAAAGACGACTTTAGAACGCTTAACTATCTCCTTCTGCCAACGACCTTTACTGTACTCATCGACATCTAATCCTTGGCCGGTGGCCACTTGAATAGCGGTTTCTGCAATACCCAAGGCGATCGCATCTGAGCGATGACCTTTTGCGAGTTCAGGCAATAACTGCCACGACTCAGCAATGCATTCAACAGGATGAACGTTGTACCGACGGGTACCCAGATATGAACCGATGAGCGGCAATGCACCAACAAAACGAGCACTGCCACCAAACAACAGGACAGCAGCGCCAACTAAATAAGATGCTCCGATCACAGGCTTGACTAAGCTCACATGCCCCCCTGAACGATCTGAGGTTC